>JBJKYX010000037.1:0-80588 GCA_045560825.1 Candidatus Azotimanducaceae bacterium | reverse complement strand
AAATCACCATCGGGACTTTCGCCGCATTTTTTTCCTATTTGGGTTTGCTTTTATGGCCTGTGAGAGAGGCTGGTAACCTGGTGACTCAATGGCAACGCGGAGCCTCGGGAACGGCTAGACTCTTCGAGATCCTGGATCACGAACCAGAGATCGAGGACACTCCGACTCATCAATACCCGGAAGTGTCAGGGAAGATATCGGTCAATCACTTATCCTATGAGTATGAGGGCAAGGGAAAACTTGCGCTCAAGGATCTGAACTTCGAAGTAAAACCCGGAGAGACTTTAGCAATTCTAGGTCGAGTCGGCTCCGGCAAGAGCACTCTTCTGCGCCTGTTCGTCAGGCTACTTGATCCCACAAGAGGACAAATATTACTCGATGACCACCCAATCAACGGATTTCCCCTATCGGTCCTTAGAGAAAAAGTCTGTATGGTTTTGCAAGATCCATTTCTTTTCGCCGACAGCCTTGGAGAAAACATCGCTTATGATGATCCAGGTCGAGACCCCTCTAAAATCCTCGATATAGCCCGGGCTGCCGCGTTGGATGATACCGTTGAGAGCTTCCCCGAGGGCCTTGATACCATCCTTGGAGAACGTGGAGTGACGCTCTCGGGAGGGCAAAAACAGAGAACGGCGTTGGCACGAGGACTCATTCGAGAATCGCCCGTGCTTATACTCGATGACTGTTTTTCGGCGGTGGACACTGAAACCGAGGAACGGATACTCGCTGGTTTGAAACGCGTTCGAAATAACAGCACTACTCTGCTAGTGAGTCATCGAGTCTCTACAGCCAGGCATGCTGACCGTATCCTCGTTCTGGATAAAGGAGAAATACAGGAGATTGGTACACACCAGGAATTACTTCAGCTGAACGGGTTGTATGCAGAACTTGAGTACTCTCAGAGAAACCTGCCCAGCCAATCGGATAACACTGACGCCCTATGAATATCCCTGCATCAATAGAAACCAACCAAGCCAAGCGTGACCATTCCGTGTTTGAGGCCGACATCGAAGGTCAGGCGATGAATCTTCAATACCTAAAACGAATTGCTGGCTGGGTCAAACCACACAAACGAACTGCAATAGCCAGTATTGTTCTCGTGTTATTCGCCTCGGCCCTCGCAGTCTTACTTCCTGTCCTTTTATCCAGAGTAGTCATCGATGGGATTGTAATGAGTACCCCGAACGCGCTGCTACCGGACTTCGGATTACTCGCTCTGACGCAATGGGTTGCCGAAGTTGGTGGGTTATCCGATGTCGCCGCGGCCTGCTGTATTTACGCGGTTTTCACTGTGGCCTGTCACACCCTCTACCACTTTCATCGCGTAAAGCTGGCAAGGGTGGTTCTATTCTCCCTGAGGGATATGCGACAAGATCTTTTCGCGCACATGGAACTTCGTCCCTCCTCTTTTTATGACCGTGTGGCTATCGGTCGGGTAATGACCAGAATCACCAATGATGTACAGGCTCTTATCGAACTCCTCATGGGATTAGGTGCACTCATCGGCCAATTCGTTCCCTTTTTTATCGCGCTTTTCGTGATGTTCGCGATCAACGCAGAATTAACTCTCTATCTTTTAGGCGCAATACCGCTTTTTGTCATCGTTACTTACTTTTTTCGTCAGGCTACCCGAAAGGTCTATCGCCTGATCCGCAATACGGTTTCTCAATTGAATCAAAACCTTCAGGAAAATCTATCTGGAATGCAGGTCGTCCAATTATCTAACAGGGAGAACTTCAACCTCAATGTCTACGAGGGTATTAACGATGGAAACCGAAAACATGAGTTCCACGCGGTTAATCTCGAATCCACTTATGGCGCATTCATGGACAACATGGTCAACCTAGCTCTGGCTGTAATCATTTGGATTGGAGGGGGAGCTGCTTTACAAGAATCGGTCTCACTGGGAAGCGTCATATTGTTTACCTATTTCATTGATATGTTCATCCAGCCCATAAGGGTGCTAGGGCACCAATACAACATTCTGTTCAGAGCGATGGCCAGTGCGGAAAGGATATTCCAGGCCCTCGACTGGGACGAAAGCGTTGACGAACCCGTTAAGCCCGTTGAACTGAATCAGCGAACCGCAGGTCAGATCGAATTCAAAAACCTAAGCTTCTCCTATGACGATGAACTGCCAGTGCTTAAGGATATTTCCCTGGAAATAGCAGCCGGCGAAAAACTGGCAGTTGTAGGCCCCACAGGCTCAGGGAAAAGCACCTTAATCAGGCTGCTCGGTCGTTTCTACAATTTCCAGAGAGGAACAATTTTCCTCGATGGTGTTGATCTGCTCGACCTTGACTCCAAGGATCTCCGACAAAGAGTCGGAGTCGTCATGCAGGACTTTCACATTTTCTCCGGTTCCATCTTAGACAATATTACACTGGGGAATCCTTCAATCAGTGACGAGCAGGGCATAGAAGCAGCCCGTGCCGTCAACGCGCACAGTTTCATAGAGAGCCTTCCAGAAGGGTATCAAACCCAATTAGTCGAGAGAGGACAAAATCTATCTCAAGGTCAAAGACAACTCTTGGCCTTTGCAAGAGTGCTCGCAGCCGACCCAGAAATACTGGTCCTTGACGAAGCCACAGCGAGCATCGACACGGAAACAGAAGAAATCATTCAAAACGCTTTAAAGATAATCATGAAGGGCAGAACCTCTATCTTAATTGCCCATCGTCTTAAAACTATCCAAGAAGCTGATCGCATCCTGGTCCTAAAAAATGGCAGAGTTAAGGAAATCGGAACTCATGATCAGTTAATGGCAAACAAAGATGTCTACTACACGCTAAGTCAACTTCAATTTCAGGACGTCAGTATTTAACCCTTTATCTATAGAAAGGATGTTCTCTTCATGTGATCATTCAATTGAAGAAGAGAGGGGAAAGCCTATGAATTCTGAGTTACTAATTCGCGATTTAAAAAAATCACAGCTTACTTTTTTCGCTGGCTTTTTATTTTTTCTAATAAACGTCCAGGCAGAAAGTACTACGCTTCCCGACGCGATTGTTGGCAACGCCGGGCCATTGTCTGGGAACGCTGTTCAGTATGCTTCGACAAATCCCTCTTCCGTGGGATACCTTTCAACCCCTGAGGGTGAAGGCCCTCACCCGTCGGTCATACTCATTCATGAATGGAATGGATTAGTACAGCGGGTCAAAGAAACGGCAGACGCTTTCGCAGAAGAAGGCTACGTCGCACTTGCCGTCGATCTTTACAGCGGAAGAACAGGCTCCAACCCGCAGGAAAATATGGCATTGGTTCGTGAGACACTTGCAGAGCCGGCTGTTCTTATAGATAACCTCAATGCCGCCGTGAATTACGTTAAGAAACAGAGCGGTAGCAATGGAAAAGTAGCAACCATTGGTTGGTGCTATGGCGGCGGCGTGGCACTCACTTACGCGCTGGGAGGTGACCATCATGATGCGACTGCTATTTTTTATGGCAGACTCCTGGCGGACCCAGCGCAACTAGCACACGTGAATCATAGTTTCTATGGGACCTTCGTCGAGAACGATCGAGGCATACCCGTCAGCGACGTGGAAAGTTTCGTGGAAACGCTCCGGGCTGCCAAGATCCCGAATGACGTTCACATTTATGATGGCGTAAACCATGGATTCTGGCTCTACGTTGATCGCGATCCTGAAAATAATACGGAGCCAGCCATTGACGCGTGGAATCGCCTAAAGCAATTTCTCCAACGAACGCTGTCCTAGCTCAAAGTCAAAGACGACTCTATCCGGACTCATCAAAACAAAAGTCTCCATAGGCCAAACAAAGGGTTTCCATCACATCGCCAACCTGCGCCAACCAAAATATCAGAATGACTCCTATAAAGAGCAGCGACAAACCGATCGTTAATCTCTCTAACGCGCTTTTACTCATCTATCGTCCCCTACGAAAAACCTATCCACCTTCCCGAGGCGGCGACGGTGAACCAAATCGCGATCGAACTTATCGCAAGCAATCTTAAGGCCCAACCATTAATAGTATCGTGAGGATGAGCCAACAACGGTCTTTTAACGAAATATACAAATAAAGTACCCACAGACAGACCAATCATTTTAGCCCAGAACATTTCATTAAAATAAAGCTTTATGGCTACGGCAGAGCTCATAAATATTCCACTGATAGCCATGACAATCAAAGCGAGAGTGAACCATCGGTCCATATTGCTGGCAACGACTTCCGACGGCACATCACGGAGTACCAGGCCCAAAAGTCGCAAATCTGTAATCAAAACGGCACCCCCCAACAGTGCTAGAGATACCAAATGGACCATTTGAACAACAGCAAATACGCCACCATAAGCTTTTGATATATCTGCCAAAATAGAGGTGTCCAGCCACTCAAATATAAATAACAGTTCCAATTCTTACCCTCTATTCCACCAGTGCCATTTCGTCTACACACCCTGCCAACCAATACATGGCGTATGACAGATCTTTGTGGCAGTCAAACCAATCATAGGCAATGGCTCGACCCGTCATCACTACACCCATCCACAAAAAGAGGGACGTCGCAGCACCGATTCTCAAACGTTTAGAGGGTTCAGCTTCTTCTCTCCCATCCTCCCTAATCCCTTTCATTTTATTGCGAAATAGGAAAGCATTAATCCCTGCAGCTATCAGCAATACCACCTTTATGCGAAACCAAATACTTTGAGTAGAACGAACCGGAATCGCAAAAAACAGAAGCAAGCCAGTGATCACCATAACGGTAAAACCGATCATCATCGGTTTGTCTAACCGTTGCGCTATTTTCGCAGCAGGCACCTGCGCGAAAGAGAGACCCAGAATGCGAAGGTCGATAATAAATAACATGCCAAGGAAGATCATAATTGCTAAAACATGGGTAGACTCTATCCACGCATACAAATAAAAGGACTCATGAATTGCTGTGCTCCAGGCAAACGAATCCAGCCAACGCGCAAAATTCAGCAACCACTCATTAAGCAAACCCTACTCCCTATCCAATCCTGGAGGAAAACAGACGCTCTTCTTTCCACTTCAACCCAAACGATTGACATCACCAACTGAGCCAAACTTTAACATGAACTATAGTTCCAGTCCTCGCTGTGGAAGCCCTGCCACATCGTAACACTGATCAATAACCGACATCTGTTTAACCGCGTCAGCTGCATCAGTGAACAAAGATGACTGGTTATCAATCGCATCGATAAAGGCATCAAGCTGATACGAGTATGTCGGACGCCTATCACAGGTCTCACTACGTTGAGTATCTTTACGCGTCACCTCTATTGAGTGACCTATCTGCGGAATCAAAGGATTTCGGACGTTGAGTCTTCCCTCCTCCCCCGTCACCTCGAACTCCATGCGGAACTTAGCGTTCGAACGCATATCACCCGATATCCTTGCCTCAACTCCAGAGGGAAACACGAACTCAGCCGCCAAAAATGTATCGACGTTGGGGGGACCCACCTCCAACTCTGTCGATTTGACTAAGGGCTCTTCTCCTACCAGATGTCTGACCCACGAAATTGGGTAACATCCGATATCCATAGTCACCCCGCCACCTAAACTATAGTTCATCCGAATATTACCAGGATCCGACACAGGCACGTGAAAGGCCGCATCGATACGCTCCACTTTACCGATCTCGCCACTTTCCATTATCTCTTTCGCACGTATGAAGACCGGATGATATCGATAGTGAAAGGCGTCCATTAATACCAGACCCGTTTCTGCGCCAGCCGCTTCCATTTCTTTCGCCTCGAGCGCATTCGACGCAAAGGATTTTTCACAAAGGACATGCTTCCCTGCGCGCAAAGCCCTTATCGTCCAATCTTTATGCATCGAAATAGGCAGTGGGTTATAAAAAGCATTCGTCTCACCATCCGCTATAACTTCATCATATGACTCGTACACTCGGGAAATTCCGTGCCACTTAGCAAATTCTTCTGCGCGACTCTTACTTCGAGCCGCAATAGATACAACCCGGGCCTTCGGCTCGTCTACACACGGGCTCATTAACGCTCTGGGGGTGATGTTCGCAGTACTGATAGTTCCAAAATTAATCATGTTTTCCTCTCCCAATGAGTATCTATTGCGATACTTGGATGCCAACGATTCGATGCTAGTATACTCAAAACACACCGAAGCTCGGCAACCAAACTAAATAGCGACGAAACTGCTCACATGAAATTTCAATTGACCGAAGAACAGCTCGCGAGTTACCAAAGAGACGGTTACCTGTCACCGTTAACTGTTTACGATCAAGAAGAGACGAAACGACTACGACAGGAATTCGAGAATTTCGAAAGACGCTTTGGTGGCAAGGAAAAAGCGGCTCCCTTAAGAGCTGACCTCCATCTTCTTCAGAATTGGGCCTGGGATGTGGTAACCAATCCAAGGATAGTCCACCCAATAACCAGCATTCTCGGTCCAAACATACTCTTGTGGTCCACTAACTGGTTCATTAAAGAAAGCGGTGATTCTAAGATTGTAAGCTTCCACCAGGATGCTAATTACTGGGGACTCGCGCCACACGATGTAGCAACCGCTTGGCTAGCACTCTCAGACGCCCACGAGGACTCTGGCCCAATGAGCTTCGTACCAGGAAGTCACCAAGAAGATCTATACGCTCATACCAACACATTCGCAGAAAACAACCTGCTCAGTCGAGGACAAGAAGTTAACAGAACCATCGACGAATCGGCGTGCCGGTCAGCACCTCTGGACTCTGGACAGATTTCTATTCACCACATCAGGGCCATCCACGGAAGCGGTCCAAACCTATCTAACGATCGCAGAATAGGCATGGTACTACGATACTGTGCCACTCACGTTCGTCAGACCAAGGGAGACGATACTGCGATACTGGTCTCGGGCTCGGACGATTTTGGGCACTTCCAATTACTTGAAAAACCCGACCGTGACTTCGGGGAAAAAGAAACAGCAGCACACAAAGACGCAGTGACCAAGCTCGGCCACATCATTATGTCCTAAGCACCATCTCTCAGTCAGGATGCTCGCGAAAATAGGCGAGAGGATCCTGATAATCTACGCCACCACACAGATGATTGACCCGGTTATATCCCAGAAGTCGCTGCAACAGAGCTGGCATCTTAGAAATAACGCTTCTCGGAACGCCAAGATAGAGATTTTCTTGCTGTCTCAACCAGGAAACATTGAAATTTAGATTCACGGACCGCCTGATCTCATCTGGGGTTTTATTGGCCCCGCCTGCGTGCCACAACGCGCCGTCCCACACCAACAAAGAACCCGCCTTCATTTCGATCTGTACAGTTGGTTCTTCGGGATTCAAACTCCGCTCCCATTTATGGCTGCTGGGCACCAGCATAGTCGCACCATTTTCAACGGTGAAATCATCCAACGCAATAAGCGTGTTGGCTACGAGCGGAGGGTGGGGCCTTGGAATCGGATAGTGACTATCATCCTGATGCAAACCTTGTTTATCGCATCCCGGCCCCGGGCACATTGCGACGGCGACAGACATCTGAAAGGACTTACCAAGCACTCCCTCAACAATAGACAAAAGAGCGGGGTCAATTGATACCTCATCGATCGCTCGGGTTTTGGCATACAGATTAGGTATATGTACGGTCTGAGTCCCAGGCCAGCCCCGTTTCTTCCCATCGACAATCCGGTTACCAGTCAGAGCAAATATCGGTTGCAATCCGACACGCATTTGTTCCAGGCGCCTGGCCCCCAAAAAATCCGGAAGCACTGAAAAACCGTTGTCCTGTACCTCCTCAACACAACGCTCGACAATTGACTGTTCTCCTGAATCTAGAGAAAAATCTGCTGTTAGCGGATCAGGCATTCGCATGCTCTCAACCAACTCAATGTAATACTCTAAATTTTCCTCTTGCTCATTCATAACCAAAACCCTATTCCTGCAACATATCAGAAACACCATCGGTCAACCACAAACTCCAACCTTTACCCAGCTGTGAAAAGCGGGGCCATAAGGAATCCAACCAAAAGTTCTTTGACCCCATAAACAAGTTTGAATAAGCTAACTCTGGATTTAGATTACCAGCAAAAATTAACCGTAAAGGATAAAAAATGACCAAACAAATTGATTGGCTTTATTTTCGCAAGGGCTGAACAAGTTGCACAAAAGCTTCTAAGTTTATAGAAGCCAGCAAAATCGAGATCACAGAAATAGTTCCTGCTAGCAGGAAACTACAGCGGGAAGATGCCTTGAAGCTGCTAAAAAAGGCTAACAAGCTTACAGTTGCCAAAGGCAAGAAAGTCGTGGAATTTTCTGGAAAAGAAAAGACATCGGAAGACGCCGTTATGGCAATGCTTGGCAGCACCGGAAACCTAAGAGCGCCTACCGCAGTAGTCGGTAAAAATCTTTTGGTTGGTTTTAACGAAGAAGCATACCAGTCAGTCTTCGTCTGAAAATTTAACCGGTCAGGGTTTGCTAATAAGCCTCGACGTTATTTTCGAAAGAAAATCCCCCCGGCGACATGACAAGCCTATGTCTGTCGCCTACAGCGTCTGCATCCCAGTCACCATATCCCGCATCACCTTTCCACATGGCGACTCGATCGCCATCAGAAGCCTTCACAACTCTCGTCTCGTACACCTTAGGCGTTGTCTTTGAAAAGTGACCCAGGACATCATCGGTCTTTTCATATAAGGAAAGGTGGTGCAGTGTTATCCAAGTCGGCGGCACCAAGTCAATATCCCCGGCAGAATGTTTCGCGAGCGCATCCGACGGTTTTATCCATTGATGATCTTTAATCTCACCCTCATCAATTTCTACCGACTTCACACCTGTCGACTTCGCGATAAAAAACCAAGTAGCAAATCGTTTTTGAGGGCCTGGGGGAGGCGTCCAATGGGCAAAATGAATAAAATCCGTTGAGTCGACCGATATGCCGGTTTCCTCTTTAGTTTCTCGAACCGCTGCTGCACGCGCCGCAAACTCCAAGTCATTTTCTTCACCATAGTCCTCTGGATCAATCTTTCCTCCAGGAAAAACCCACATTCCACCAAAGGTGATTTTGGAATTCTTTTTCAACATCAGGACTTCATAACTTTGTTCTGCCTCTCGAAGCAGAACCACGGTCGCCGCAGGGATTGGAGGAAGCACACCCTCCTCGGATTCGCTACGCGCATCGATGTTACCGTACATATCATTCTTATGTTGTTTGTCCTGTGTCATGTCTTACTCCCAGTTAAACCTCTAAGCGCTGCTCTCTAGCAAACTCTATCGAATATTCTTCACTAGAATTTTTTACCTCATCCGTCCAATCATCCCACATTTCATGTGTCGAAGGCTTGGTACGATTCTCATTCAATTGGTCATTCCAAAAATCGGCCAGTATCGCCTCCCGGATCGTATTCGAGTAATTGTGCCCGGCCATATGAGCTGTCCTGTGATGCCAAAACACAAGGTCTCCACTTTGCCCCCAACACTCGACAGCTTTTACTTCCTTGTTCAGCCGAACGATTTCTTTCAAGTACTCTGGCGTGTGGCTAATTCCTTTAAACGCGGGAAGATGATCGTAATAAGGTATTCGAGGCTGATCGTAACGGTGTACGAATTTAGAAAATAGTGATTTATGAGAGCCAGGCCAGACTTTAAAAGCGCCACCATCTTCTGGTGTATCGGCAATCAGACCTACCACACCAAGCTGGAACGGATGTCCGTCTGTATGACAAAGATCTGGCTCCCTCGGTTTGTCGCCATAAGGCAAAGTAAAGTAAACCCCACGGGCTCCCTCCGTCCCTAAAGCCGGATCAGTCGGCCCACCAGGCCAGGCTGGACCGCTCGCCCCCATCGGCTTGCCTTCAACAACTGCTTGTCGAAGATCCCCGCCAATTAGCTGCCGAGCAATCTCACAGATCTCCTCGGAGTAAATTAATTGGATAGCAGACTCCGCGACTCCGAGTTTCCTGTTTAACCACCGATACCCATCTCTAAAGTCAGTCGGCTCGGCGGATTGTAAATCGGATCCAAAAGGACCTATTTGAGTTGCCGAAATCTCTCTTTTTAGAGAAGCATTTTTGGGAAGACTTTCCCACATTCGATCCTGCAACTCTGAACACAGTTGCTTGTCCATTACCCCCGGGACAAGCAGATATCCGTTTGCTTTAAAAAAACCAATTTGTTCAGAATCTAACATGGAATCACTTTCTTATAGTCAAGACTATTCTAGCACGGTCCAAATTCGCCTAAAATTGTCAGGACTTCTCAATATTTGCGCTCTATGTCCAAAAAACCTGATGCAATCTTCGACTACATCGTCATCGGGGCCGGCTCTGCCGGCTGTGTGATCGCTTCTCGTCTAGCTGAAAACGATGATGTACGAGTTTTATTGATCGAAGCGGGCGGCCGGGATAATCGTTTGAGCATCAAGATGCCGTCGGCATTTTATATGCCACTCCACGATCAAAAAATAAATTGGGGATACTATAGCGAACCGGAACCCGGTTTGGACTATAGAAGGGTTCACTGCCCACGAGGAAAGGTTCTGGGGGGGTCGTCTTCGATTAATGGGATGGTTTATATTCGAGGAAACCGAAAAGACTTTGACAATTGGGAAAGACTCGGGGCGACTGGGTGGGGCTATGATTCCGTCTTACCCTACTTTAAAAAATCACAAAGAGCCGATCTGCTCAACCAAGGCCACCGCTACAAAGGCCATGATGGGCCTCTCGCGACTACAACCGGTTCAATGAAAAACCCACTTTACGCAGCATTTCTTGAAGCAACTCGATCTGCGGGATTTCCTTTAAACGAAGACGTAAATGGCGAACATCAGGAAGGATTTGGCCCAATGCCGATGACCGTGGACCAAGGCATCAGAGCCTCTACCTATCATTCATTCATTTCCAAAAATAGAAAAACAAACCTTACAATCTCGACCAATTCCTTTGTTAACAAGTTATTGATACAAGAGGGTGTGGCAAAAGGGGTCAGTTACACAAAAGCCAACAGACAATTAAATGTGAGGGCAAACAGAGAAATTATTTTGTGCGCAGGAGCAATAAACTCACCCCAGATTCTTATGCTGTCTGGAATAGGAAGAGCACAGGACCTAAGAGATCTCGGAATAGAGGTGCACTGTGACCTACCCGGGGTGGGTCAAAACCTGATGGATCATCTGGAAGTTTATGTCCAACAAGCAAGCCTACTCCCTATTTCACTGCACTCTCACCTCGGGTGGCTTGGCAAAGGACTTATCGGCACGAAGTGGCTGGCCACCCGAGAAGGTCTAGGAGCAACCAACCATTTCGAAGCTGGCGGATTTATCAAAAGCGACCCTGAACTGGACTACCCTGACATTCAATTTCATTTTCTGCCTGTAGCCATGTCATATGATGGCAAGGTTAAAGCTAGCCAACATGGGTTTCAGGTACATACCGGGCCGATGCTCTCAAAAAGTCGAGGCTCGATAAAGCTAGCAAGTTCGGACCCTAAAGATCAGCCTAAAATTCGATTCAACTATATGTCTCATGAAGAGGATTTTGTCGTGTTTCGTAAAGCCATCAGGACGGCGAGATCCCTTTTCCAACAGGCGCCCTTTGACGGCATAAGAGGGAAAGAACTCAATCCAGGCGAGGACTTTCAGTCAGATGATGAGCTAAACGCGTTTGTAAGAAATAACGCGGAAAGCGCTTATCACCCCTGCGGAACATGCAGGATGGGCGTCGATGAAGACTCTGTGGTAGATCCTTGCGCACGAGTAAAAGGCATAAACAAACTGAGAGTCGCAGATGCCTCCGTATTCCCACAAATCACGAATGGCAATCTAAACGCCCCGACGATAATGGTCGCAGAGCGAATAGCCGACCTAATTAAGTCAGAGCAAGCGTAAGTTTAAACATGGATCCAATCAGCCAAGGGACTCTCGGAGGAGCACTAGCTCAAACTATCGCAAACAGGAAAAATTTCGCAAAAGTTACTTTAATTGGATGTCTGGCGGGCATGGCACCTGACCTGGACGTACTCATTCAGTCAAACGAAGATCCCATTTTATTTCTCGAATTTCACCGACAGTTCACCCATTCACTCATTTTCATTCCGATAGGCGCCTTGATCGTGGCATCTGCGTTATTCTGGTTTGTTAAAAAGACGCTGACTTTTCACATTGTTTACCTGGCCGCGCTCCTAGGTTACGCAACGCACGCGCTGCTTGATGCATGTACCTCTTACGGAACACTATTATTCTGGCCCTTTTCCAATGTTCGCATCGCCTGGAACAACGTTTCAGTCGTAGACCCTCTCTTCACAATTCCCGCACTCATATTGGTAATCTGCGCGCTCAGCTTGAAAAAGAGACTTTACACAGCCCTCGCTCTAACCTGGTGTTTCCTCTATTTATCGCTGGGCTTTATACAACACGAAAGAACTTACCGTGCAGCCTTAAAAATCGCCAATGAGCGAGAACACAACCCCCAGAGGCTCACCCTCAAGCCGTCCTTTGGTAACCTCATACTTTGGAAAGCGGTCTACGAACACGAAGGACGATATCATGTGGATGCGATTCGAACTCTGGGAACGACGACTTGGTGTTCAGGCGAATCGATCGAGGTATTCAACTACGAAAAACACCTCCCAACACTAGACAGAGACAGCCAACAGGGCATCGATATTGAAAGGTTTCGTTGGTTTTCACAGGATTACTTGGGTTACGACTATCAGAGCCAGCTAGTGACTGATATTCGCTATTCCATGATCCCCAGTCAGATTAAGCCTATGTGGGGATTACAAATTAATCCGATAAAAAACCAAAGGGAGCATGCCGTCTGGATAGCCAGTCGCAATCTAGACGAAGAGCAGTTAGATTTATTCAAAGACATGTTAACGGGTAAAAGCTGTACTTAACTTGAAATCAATAACACCCCGAAACAGGTTTTAGATTCTTAACAAACCTATTGGTCAAAGGATAATTATCACATGCTAGAACAGCCCGACCTTTTGAAGTCGATAGCGGAAAAATTAAAATCTAAAGGACAGACTATCTCCGTCAGCGAGTCATCCACTGGAGGGTTGGTCTCGGCTGCTCTGCTCTCAGTGCCAGGCGCCTCAGCCTACTTCAAAGGTGGATCAGTAATATATACGCTAGCTTCAAGAAGGATCTTCCTGGGACTTTCCAAAAGCGATATTGAAGGCCTTGAACCTATGACAGAGAAAATGGCTCTTAAGTTCGCTGACAAAACCAGGGCAGTATTGGATTCAGACTGGGCCATCGCAGAATTAGGCATAGCGGGTCCGACAGGTTCGCCTTATGGCATTGGACCGGGCAATAGCGTAGTCGCCATCGCTGGCCCTAAAAGCAGCTCAATCAAAATCGAGACAGGAGTGAGCGATCGTGAAAACAACATGCAGGCATTTACAGAACAAGCACTACAACTGTTGAACGAAACCCTAACCTAGCGACAGCTAGCGACAACTCCAGCCAAAACTGGACAATTTATTCGCTCTGAGCCAACCTGTTGCTAAAGAGGTTAAAGGGAGAATAAAAGTGTCGCAGCAAAAAAATGTGCTCATCGCGAACCGGGGCGAAATCGCGGTTCGTATAGCCCGAGCAGCAAAAGGTCTGGGTATTAATCCGATTTCAATTTTTGCGCCAGCCGACTCAGATTCTCTCCACACGAAACTAACTGCAACCGCTGTCGAACTTTCTGGAAAGGCAAAAGACCCGGTGTCTGCGTACCTCGATTTAGACCAGATCGTATCAATCGCCAAAGAGAATCAGTGTGAACTCGTGCACCCGGGCTATGGTTTCCTTTCTGAAAACGCGGAGTTTGCGAAAAAATGCAACGAGCAAGGAATAGAATTTGTTGGCCCCAAGCACGAAGTTCTTAAGTTATTCGGAGACAAAGTCCAGGCAAGGCAACTAGCGGATTCACTCTCCATACCGACCATTCCAGGAAGCAAAGATGCCCTCGACTCTATCGAGGCAGCCAAGGAAATTGCTAAAGAAATCGGATATCCCATCATGCTTAAGGCTTCCTCAGGAGGCGGAGGTCGAGGCATGAGAGCCGTAACTAATGAAACAGAGATGGAGGAGGCCTTCGAGCGATGCGCTAGTGAGGCAAAATCTTCTTTTGGAGACGAGCGCTTATTTCTCGAAAAATTGATAAAACGTCCCAGACATATAGAAATTCAAATTCTCGCTGACAAACAAGGCAACATACTTCACCTGTTTGAGAGAGACTGTTCCATTCAGGAACGCAATCAGAAAGTTATCGAAATCGCACCTGCTCCGAATTTGGATTCCACACTACTAGATAACCTCTATAGAGATGCCAAAAATATCGCCAAAGAAACGGGCTACACCAACGCGGGGACCGTTGAATTTTTGGTGACCCCTGAAACTGGAGAATACTACTTTATCGAGTGTAATCCTCGAATACAGGTCGAGCACACGATTACAGAGGAAATTACCGGGGTAGACCTGGTGGAAACGCAATTCCGAATTTCGTTGGGAGAAACGCTTACCTCAATGAATCTAGACAAATTCAATGACAACAGTCGTCCCTCAAGTTTCGCTATACAGGCCAGGGTAGTATCCAAAGGAAACGGCACTTTACTTTCATATCGTGAACCCTCGGGGCCCGGTGTTCGAGTTGACAGTGCTGCATACCCGGGGCTCACACCGCCAACTTTTTTTGACCCCCTACTAGCCAAGTTGATCTGCTCCTCTAACTCAAGCGGCAGCTTTGAATCGGCGATACAAAGGACAATTAACAGCATTGACGAATTTTATATCGACGGTCTACCAACCAACCTCTCCTCGCTAAAAGCCATATTATCGTCCGAGGAACTAGCAAACGCCGATGCGAGAACCGATCTCATTGAAAGTTCTGGCTTAACGGTTAGTACTAAAGAGGATTCTCGCAGTCCAGCTATCGACCTATTTGAAAAGAAATCACCTAGCTCAACATCTCCCCTAACAAAGACAGCTATTGGTCTGACTTCCAACCAACCTGCGCTAGACTTCGACCCAACTCATCAAGCAATTGAATGCCCTATGGCGGGTGCTGTTATTGATCTCAATACCGAAATTAAAGATCAGGTAAAAGCAGGCGACACTCTCATGGTTATCAGCGCGATGAAAATGGAGACCTCAGTTACCGCTCCATGTAATGGACAAATTACGGCTGTGCTCGACCTCGCAATCGGAGACACGGTCGTGCCAGGTCAGATTGTTGCTGCGATTCTTCCAGAAGGTGGAACCCTCGAAGACTCGATTCCAGAAGAACAAACCTGGACACCACTGCTTCGTGAAGTGAGTACTCTTCAAAGTATCGCTCACAAGCGCTTTGCTTCTGACACAAAAGACCCCGGTGTATTGCGCCAAAGATCCAGAAATAAAATGACTTGTCGTGAACGGATTGACCTGCTTCTAGATTCCGATTCCTTTCGAGAAGTCGGCAGCCTCGCTGGCTTTGCCTCCTACGACGAGGACGGTGGAATCTCAGACTTTACACCTGCAAACCACGTCGGTGGATGGGGCACAATTAATCAACGAACTACCATCGTCTGCGCCGATGATTTCACATCGAGAGGAGGTCATTCCGATGGCGCGATAGGACAGAAAAGCGGTTATCTAGACAGGCTCTCGATGGAACTAAAAGTCCCATCTGTCAGGTTACTGGACGGCTCGTCTGGAGGCGGTTCAGTCGCGAGCATGGTGCCACAACAAAAAAAAGATGGCGAAAGCGACGCGGAGGAGAGTTCAGGAGCAATCAAGGCAGGCAAACCAAGGGTCTCGGGCGGAGGTGGATCTTTTCTACCTGGCCATCTGGGCAGTGCTATGTTCACCAACCAACTATCTACTGTGCCAGTGGTTAATATGCTCCTGGGCAGCGTCGTCGGTCTTGGAGCGGCAAAAGCCGTCCTAGGCCACTTCTCAGTCATGGTCAAAGATATATCGCAGTTGTTCGTCGCGGGACCGCCTGTAGTTAGCCATGCGATGGGTTACGACATTACCAAAGAAGATCTCGGCGATTGGAGAATCCACTGTACTAACGGTTCGGTAGACAATTTAGCCGAGACCGAAGAAGAAGCCGTCGAGATGACCAAGCAATTTCTCTCTTACTTACCATCTAGCGTCTATGATGTTTCTCCTCGACAAGCGGTAGGTAACGGTGACCCCGCGGATCGAAGAGAGGAGGAACTCCTAACTTTGATTCCTCGAAAAAGAACCACCACCTTTGACGTGAGAAAAGCCATTCGACTGATGGCGGATAAACACTCTTTTTTCGAAATTGGTTCGCTCTGGGGAACAGATCAGGTCACGGGTTTTGTTCGATTCAATGGCTACCCTTTAGGAGTTATTGCTTCAGACAGCAGGCATGAAAATGGCGGGGCGCTCACGGCGGACGGCTGCGACAAACTGACGCGGCACTTGGACCTATGCGACTTGTTCCATATCCCAGTGCTCAATCTGGTCGACAACCCCGGGTTCGCAGTAGGCGTCGAACATGAAGCACGAGGCACCATTAGAAAAGGAGGCGAGTGGATGGTCGCTTTTTCTCAAATCAAAGTACCTATATTCACTGTTATCATGAGAAGAAGTTTCGGAGTCGCCGGCAATAATTTCGCTACTCCCGTCTCGAGGCCCGTTGTGAGAGTGACCTGGCCCGCAGCCGATGTCGGCGGGATACCACCCGAAGGAGGAATAGAAGCGGCTTACAAGCGCCAACTGGCAGAAGCAGAGGATCCAACAGCGTTGCGAGCGGAGTTGGAAGCTCGAATAGAAAGCGCCAGAGGACCCATCGGGCCACTCAGTCGATTCCAGATGGAGGAGATGGTTGATCCCAGGGATACGCGACGATTGATTTGTGAGTGGGTCGACAACGCATACAAAATAGCAGAACAGCAGGCTCAGCATGGAGCAAGACCACTACAATTTAGACCTTGAAATGATTAGGAAGACACTGCGGTTGACCTATTTCCTCCTCTGTCTTTAAGATCAACGAAAGGATAAGCTATTTGAAAGTCAATCGAGCGAGCCAATGAGCGAAGGGCCCCTATCACGCGTTACCATTGTTGACCTCACCGATGAGAGGGGAATTTACGGCGCGAAGCTCCTAGCTGATCTGGGAGCTAACGTTATCCGGCCTGAACCGTTGACCGGAGACCCCTTGAGGATGCGTGGGCCTTTTATTCAAAGCGCAGACCAAGGACAGGAATCTATATGGCACGCTTATTTTTGCTCCAGTCGGCGATCTATAACTTTGGACTTAGATGATGCTGAGGGCCTGGAACAGTTTGATTTGCTACTAACTAAAGCTGACATTGTTCTCACTTGCCCAGGCGCATTTGGAGTTGAAGAGTCAAAAGAAATCGTACGAGATAAAAATCGAGAAGAACTAGTCTTTATAGACACCTGTTCTTTCAGACCCGGTTGCGAGTGGGCAGACTATCAAGCTCCCGATATCGTAGCCGGTGCTCTGGCTGGACAAATAGCCACTACAGGAGATGCCGATACGGCTCCCCTGAAAAACTTTGGCGAATTAAATTTCATGGTTTCCGGCGCTTATACTGCGATATCAGCACTTTCAGCCCTATACAATCGCCGCGCGACAGGATCAGGACAGCGCGTCGAAGTATCCGTTCACGAATGCATCGCCTCGTGTCTGGAACACGTGTTCATGTTTTATTGGTATGGAGAGGCAATGGAGCACCCAGATGGGAGGGTACTACCTCGCCGTGGTTCCCTCCATTGGTCAAATGCCTATGATGTCATGAACGCGGAGACCGGCAGTATCATGGTCACGCCAACACCGGATTTCGACAAGCAATTAACCTGGATGATTGAAGAAGACATTCACGACGATTTGATAGACCCCCTGTATTTAGAACCTGAAAACCTGCGACTGCGGGTTGAGAAAACCATGAACCAGCTCCGCGACTGGGTGGCCACAAAAAATGCTGAAAATCTTTTTTTTGAAGCACAGGAACGGCACATGCCCTATGGATTAGTATTGCCAATAGAACAGGTCGCAGAAAATCCGCAACTCATTGCTAGAGACTGGTTCGTCCCCTATCAAATTGGCGAACACAAAACCTTATCAACGGGCGCTCCTTACCATTTTTTCTGATACTCCTTGGCAATTGGGCGAATACAAATCGATAAACGAAGACCAAGTCGATATCTTAAACGAGATAGGTTGGAATTCTTGACATGGCGCGACCACTCGAAGGGCTAAAAATTCTGGATTTCACTCACGTGCTCGCCGGGCCCTTTGCAACACGAATACTGGGTGATATGGGCGCCGATGTCGTAAAAATAAATTCTCTGGATCGCGCCATCGGAGCAAATGATCCCATACACCCTTACTACATCATGTGGAATCGCAACAAAAGAGCCCTAGCATTGGACATGAGCAATGAGTCAGCGAGAAAAACTTGCAAAGAGCTCTGCGAGAAAGCGGACATCGTGATAGACAATTTCTCAGTCGGAGTTCTAGATCGCTGGGGAGTCGGCTACGACACAATCAGTCAGGTCAACAGTAAGGTCATATACGTCCAGATGTCGGGAATGGGCGACGGAGGCCCTTGGTCCAAATTCGTGACCTACGCGCCAACGATTCACGCTCTGTGTGGTCTTACTCACACAACAAGCGTGAAGAACCGGCAAGATATCGGTATTGGTTTTTCATACAACGATCACCAGGCTGGTCTGCATGGTGCTGTGGCAATACTGGCAGGCCTCGAGTCGCTCCAGCATTCTGGAAAGGGCCAGCGAATAGACATTTCTCAGTTCGAGGTAGGCGTTAATTTTGTAGCGCCAAGCCTTGTCGATCATTTTTCAAATAACACGATCACCGAACCAGTAGCCAATGATCTTCCCTACGATGAAGTCGCTCCACATGGAGTCTATCCCTGCTCATCAGACGGAGAAGGGATCAAGGGCGAAAATTGGATCGCTATAGCCTGCATGACCGACGACCAATGGCGTTCTCTTAAAAACCTCCTCGGGAATCCTGAGTGGGCAGAACAAGGTTCTTTTTCGACACTAAGCCTGCGATACAAAAAACCGCCGAGAACTCGATTCACATATCCAAAATTGGACCAAAGCACAGGAGGCCTATACGCTGATGGATAACTGTCAAAAAAGCCGGAGTACCAGCTGGAGTAGTTCAATCGGGAGCTGATCTTGCAAATAAAGACCCCCAATTGAGAAGTCGGGAATTTCTCTTCGCTTTTGACGAACTCCACGGAGAGGTGGGGCAGACTTTCGGAGACAAGCTTCCTATCAAGTTTGAGAAAACACCTTGCGAAAGCTACATTCGGTCAAGGTCTCTAGGTGAAGATAACGAAAGCGTACTTAAGGATTGGCTTAACCTGTCGCCAAAGGAGATAGATGAAAACAAATCCGAAGGCTGGCTAAATTAACAATTACACCCAAACTTAAAGAGTTAGATTATGGAAGCGGTCATACAGGTCTCTCAGGCACTCAAACCTAAATTTGAAGAGCTCATCTCATACCTCGACGACAGTCAGCAAGTCGCGGCCAGCGCTTTCTTCACTGACCTGTTAATCAAGTTGATCGCAGTCAAGGAAGAGGAACAACTGTTGAGTCTTTTCATGGAATTGTCGACCACCGCTTTCATTGGCCTTGAATTTGATGATTTTTCTGCTCAACTTATCGACGAGATTTTGTTGCACGCTCAAGAAGTCTCGGCGACCTTCGCAGTAGACTCCTCTCAAACTCACTGAAGTAGCAGCAGATCGGTAACCAGCCAAGATTCTCGACTATTTTGTCGCTCTGGCTTTTTCTAATTTCGTTACTAATCGGTCTATCGCGTTAGAGAACTCCTGAACATTTTTTTTGTTGAGCGCAGAAGGCCCTCCTGAAACGACGCCACTGTCTCGCAGATCTTCCATGAGATCCCTTCGGGGACAAGTGGGACTTAATATTTTCCTTGTCATAAACGGTACCCCGCGGGTTGATGGCGAATCCTGTTTTTTGAATTACATCGTTTGCCAAAGGTAAATCACCTGTGACCACCACATCTCCCTCGGACATTAGAGCGATTATTTCATTGTCCGCTTCATCGAACCCCTTACCCACCTGTTTCGCACTCACAAATCGGGAGTTAGGCGTTTTTACAAAGTGATTGGACACCAACACCAAATCGACTTGGCGCCTGTCAGCCAGTCGAAAAAGCACATTTTTAATCAAATTTGGACAGGCATCTGCATCAATCCAGATCTTGAAAGAGCTAGTCACTTTCGTCACTCCAGCGATCCCCCGTCAGCCAATTAATCATCCCAATTTTAGCACCAATACTTTTGAGTTGATCGACACTCGTCAACAACCCTAAGATTGAGGTCAATCACTACTTCAGTGGCTTCGATAAGCAGGATGAGTTTTTAACGGCCCTTGAATTGGCGATTCTTTGATTTTCTTGGCAAACTAATCGTTGAGAGGCTTTCAGGAATTAAAATGAGCGATTCAAAAAATGACAATCAATTCGATGTAGTAGTTATAGGAGCCGGGTTTGCGGGCATGTATATGCTTCATAAGCTTAGAGCGACTGGTTTGAAAGTAATCGTGCTGGAAGCCGGGTCTGATGTTGGAGGTACCTGGTATTGGAACAGATACCCTGGAGCAAGATGCGACGTACCTTCCATGGAGTACTCCTATAGTTTCTCCTCTGAACTCCAACAGGACTGGGACTGGTCCGAGGTGATGGCTGGACAACCTGAGATATTAAAATACGCCGAGCACGTTGCAGACCGGTTCACTCTAAGAAAAGACATAAAATTCGATACTCGGGTCAAATCGGCACACTACGAAGAAGCTCATCAAAATTGGTTAATCCATACAGAAGATAGTACCTCCTATGAGAGCAGGTACTGCATCATGGCTACTGGATGTCTGTCTGTTACCAATACGCCAGAAATCCCAGGCGCCGAAAACTTCGACGGACCAATCTACCACACAGGCCAATGGCCTCATGAGGGTGTAGACTTTAGTGACGTTTCTGTCGGGATTATCGGCACAGGTTCTTCAGGCATCCAAGCTATCCCGGTCGTTGCAGAGCAAGCTAAACATTTAACGATTTTTCAGAGAACACCTAACTATACGATGCCTGCTTATAACAAACCGTTGACATCGGAATTCAGAGAAAAAGCCCGAGCAAATTACGATCAAATTCGAGCCGACCAAAGAGCGTCCTTAGCAGGCATCGTCAGCTATGGCTTCGGTTTCGGCGGAGCCGATCTGGTTGAACCCACAGATACTCTCAAAAATACGACCCCAGAAGAACGCGCAAAACTGGTCGAGGAACAGGGTTTTGGCGCATTCAGAACCTTCCTCGACGTTGGGCTAGATCCTGATGCTAACGAGATGGCTTGTGAAATGTACCGTCAACATTTAGCTACGATAATAGAAGATCCAAAAACTGCCCAAGGGCTAATGCCGAGAAACTACCCAATTGGGTGTAAACGCCCAGTAATAGACACGGATTACTATCAAACCTTTAACCGAGATAACGTGAAACTTGTTGACCTTCGCCAGGGCGGTATACAGCAAGTCACCTCGACGGGCGTGGCCACTGACCAGGGGCATTACGAGGTTGATGCTTTAATCTACGCGACCGGTTTTGACGCAATGACAGGCGCTCTAGAGCGCATAGACATCAAAGGGAAAAACGGAAAGTCGATCAAAGAAGAATGGCACGCGGGTCCAAGAACCTATTTGGGCCTCCAAATACACGGGTTTCCCAATATGTTTACCATCACGGGCCCCGGAAGCCCCTCCGTGCTAAGCAATATGATGGTCTCTATCGAACAGCACGTGGATTGGATAGCAGACTGTATAGGTCATCTAGAAGACAATCAGGTAAGAGCAATCGAGCCAGAAGAACAAGCCGTCAATGATTGGATATTACATGTGAACGAAGTGGCAAAGGGCTCCATGTTTACCGCGCCAAGTTGCAATTCCTGGTATCTTGGGGCCAACATTCCCGGCAAACCGCGGATATTTATGCCATATGTAGGAGGCGTGGGAGAATACCGAAACCGCTGCGATGAAATCGTAGCGGAAGGCTATTCGGGTTTCACCCTGTCCAAGTAAAGTTTTACCGAGGTTCTCCATAGATATCGACTTGATCGTACCTCAACCAGCTGACATCGTATCCTGAAGTTCTATCAAAGGACTGTGGACTACTCCAATGGGTTTTAACGCTGTCATCAAAATCTGAAGGGAGCTCACCAGAGGTCCTCTTAGATAATTCATCATGTAATGGAGCAAAAATTCTCGCGAGCTCAGTAGGCATCGCTCCTTTACCGGATGGCGAGGATTGCTCTACGGGCGGCTTCCCAGAGTCTTCGTCCGCAATAAACGCTTCTTTGCTGTAGGCTTTTTGTTCAGTCTGATCTTCTTCCGTCATCGAAGCATTTACCGTTCTGCCCACCGGCACGACCGGCACGTATTCGCCCTTTGTGAGCTGATCAGCCGGTCCAAGATCATCGGGTAAAGGTCCAGCTCCAATAGCGACCTCTCCGTGATCAAACCGAGCCCAGAAACCTCCGTGGGAACCATCCGGAAACGCATAAGCCGGCGTGTTGATAAATTCTTCAGAAAAAGTAAATTGGATGTCCTTGATCGACTCGGCATATTTTTCGCTTTTCGCTCGAGACGAGAGGACAAATCTGGCTGAGTTAACCCACTCCGATGTCATAAACGTAAAACGAGGCATTGTTCGATAGGCCATCGCGTCATGCATAGAACGCAGAACAACCGCCAACACCGGATGATCGCTCATCTCGCCATGCAATTTCCAGCGAGACAATCGAGCTAGTCTATCCTGAGCTTGCTTTACCAGAGCAGGATCGTTCCCATAATTCAAAATTCTGGAAAAATTGCTAATGACAGAATGGTCTCCTTCCATTTTGTAATCGCAATCCTGATCGTCGAGCTCTCCTGCAGAAACTTCAACTGAATCATTATTGAACCTGGCATGCCATGCCAGCTTATCACCACAGCGGAGATACGCCGGAGGGTTGTGGGCCACCTCGCAAAAAACGAACTCGCCCAAGTCAGAGAGACCATTTTTATGTTTATCTACTGCCCGGACCATCTCTTCATTAGCTACAGAGACCCACTCTTTCGAGCCAAAAGTCAGATCACCAATTCCTTCGGGCATCACCGCGAGCAACGTCGAAGCCTGTTTACAAGTATTACTCAATTTCCCACCTCCATCATGTCAAACTCTTGCCTGGTAACGACTATATCCAAGTCTATCATCTCAGGGTACTTGAACTATTCAAACAAGCGAGCGCCTGCTAAATTCTCCCTAAGAGGAAAAAACGTAAGGGAGAAGTAATGATTAACGAGCCAATAAAACCTGGAGATGGCCCAATAGCGATAACAGGAGCTAGTGGTTATATAGGTTCATGGATCGTACGAGACTGTATCGAGCAAGGCTATACCGTACATGCCTGCGTAAGAGACAAGTCTAGGCCTGACAAGGTCGATCATCTAACCTCATTAAATAAGTCCGGTCCAGGACAGGTAATTCTGTTTGAAGCTGACCTCTTTAAGAGGGGCAGCTATGACAGCGCCTTTGAGAGATGCACCGCGGTCATTCATGCAGGTGCAACCGTGGGATACAATCGCGAAACACCTCAAGAGGTATACGATGGGTGCTTTACTGAAAATGATCATGTTCTCGAGTCGGTTATTGAAGCTACCACGATACGCCGTTTTGTGTTCACCAGCTCCTTTGCAGCAGTAGGCCACCCTAGACCTGAAGGCTATGTATTCACAGAAAAAGACTGGTGCGGAGATAATCTCGAGGGTTACAAAGGCAATTGGTCGGAAACTAGGATCCCGGAAAATAGAGACATAGCTTATGCAATGGCAAAAGCGAATACCGAAAAAATGATTTATCAAGCCGCTTCGGAAAATGGCTCCTTCAATGCCATGGCCATACTTCCACTGCATGTCATCGGGCCTCTCATGTGCGAAAATCACGACCAAGGATGGAGTTGGCAAAATTGTATGAAGCAAATGGCTCAAGGCAATCCCTATAAGAAGACCAAGGCGGGCGAATGCTTTGGAATAACGTTGACGTAAGAGATGTTGCCAGAGCTCACAGGTTATGTGCTGAGACTTCCAATATTGGTAACGCCAGCCGCTACATCCTTTCGGCAAGCGACCCCTCAGGAGAGCTATTTACCTGGGAACTCCAACAGATGATGCGGCAAATATTCCCAGATATTCAAACGATTGGTGGCGAAGAGATGTCCGATGGTAAACCGGCTAAACCCACCTATAATTCTCCCAGGTCTTATTGCACTTTAGCGAGAGAAGAACTTGGATTGCAGACCTACTCGATTGAAGACACGGTCAAGGCCACAATTGATTCCTATTATCAATTAGGCCTCTTAGTAAAGTAAAAAACTTCAGAATGATATTTAAGGAAAAACAATGACCTGGACACCTGGAGAACTCCCTAAACTCGATGCCCCCGAATCTCAAGGCCTTTCAGAGGACAGGTTGGGTTTGATTGACGCTTACTTACAAGGATACATCGATCAGGAAAAACTGGCGGGTTCATCCTTTGCAGTTACCCGAAGGGGTCAGCTTGTTTATTACAAAGCCTTTGGAAACGCCAATAAAGAAAGTAATCAACCCATGCAAAGCGACACCATACATCGCATTTATTCCATGTCTAAGCCGATTACTTCGGTCGCTCTACTCACTCTTTATGAACAAGGGAAGTTTCAACTAGATGATCCCATAGAAAAGTACCTTCCCGAATTCAAAGACATGCAGGTACTTACCGCTGGGACGCCTGCCCTGCCGGTAACGCGTCATGCTAGAGACTCAATCACTCCTAGACAAATCATGACCCATACCGCTGGCCTCACTTACGGGTTTGAAGGCGTGCCCAACGCGGTGGATCAAATGTACCGTTATAATAAAGTTGGAGACTTTGAAGACGACCTCACAGCATTCAGTCAGAAAATCGCTCAACTGCCGCTGAGATTCGATCCCGGTTCATCATGGAACTACAGTTACGGGACCGACCTCCAAGGAAGATTAATCGAGGCTTTGAGCGGAATGGATTTTGAATCCTATCTGCAGAAACATCTCTTCGATCCTCTCGGTATGGTCGATACAGGTTTTGTCCTGCCCGCTAGCAGCGTCAATCGCTTCGCAACGAACTACGCTCGCCCTGCGGGTCCGCTGGTTCCTTTTGAGACCCCTGATTCAAGTCCCTATATGGAAAATAGGTCATTTAAGTCCGGAGGCGGAGGGCTAGTGTCCACGCTGCCGGACTATCTTCGCTTTGGACAGATGCTAGCAAACAAAGGTGAGCTGGAAGGGTCTCGCATCCTGAGTAGAAAAACAGTCGAATATGCCACACAAAATCATCTGCCTGACAACAAAGATATGGAGTCCATGGGCGCGGGCGGTTTTTCCGAATCAGCTTTCAAGGGCGTCGGTTTTTGCTTGCTGGGTTCTGTATGTATTAACCCTGCTGCAGCACCAAATATGCAATCAATGGGTGATTACGGTTGGGGTGGCGCTGCCGGCACCAGGTTTTGGGTTGACCCTCAGGAAGACATAATGTGTGTTTTCATGACTCAATTCATGCCCGGAGGACGCTACCCCGTGCAGGAATACCTGCGCCACCTGGTTTTAGGTGCTATTACCGATTAAACAAGCCCTTTAGGTTTGATTGACCGCCTGATAATAAGGCGTCATGTCGATGCCAAAGGGCCTGTATCGTGCCTCTACCGCCTGGAGAGTTTGTTCAGTCCAGTAGGCATGGCCAGGATGAGGGAAACCTAGAACAGTGCGCTGATCGGGATTGAGCTCAGCGATTAATTTTTCAGGGCCATGACCCGCGCGATAAAGCGACCACGCCCAACCACTGTGTAATACACTGACCCAGTCGCTAGCAGCATTTTTAAAGGTCATGTTCTGAACTAATCGCAGTGCTCCCTGAGTGACCGGTGTTCCTCTGTGCCAAGTATCATGTCTATAAAAAATCACATCGCCCGTCTCGTAGCGAGTCTTTACTTCTCGTGCGTAGAGCTCGTTTTCCCGAAAATCGGCAGCGCCAGGATTAAGTTCCCTCATGTAACGTTCAGCTTTTTCCTTGTCATCCACATAGTTTGATCCCGCAACTCCAGGCGTATGTATTATAGGCCATTGATAAGCTGGATCATCTGGCCCTAATCTCGGCACCACGGCTGTAGAGCCCTGACAATCAGCTTCGTTAGACAAATAAATAATGATTTCCACCGCTTCCGGGCTATCCCATGCCGGCGGATGAGTCAGCGTGTGATTAGGATAATCACAATGGATTCGTTGATCTCTGTTTTCAGATCGATCATCTAACCCTTTACCACCGTATTTGGGCCAAAGATCAGACTGGGTGAGCCTCAACTCACCAATCTCAATACCAAGTAAATCTGCCACGGCTCGCAGCAAGTTCGGATGCAGACTGACGTTGTTAGCTGATGAATAATCTGACGGAAACACAAAATGCCCGTTCGACCCAAAATGGTTGTAGTCCGCTACGTTGGCGTCTTCTGGATTAGGGTAAAAAGACTGAGCATCACTTCGTAATTCAGATAACAACGACTCAGGAAGCAGACGGTTCACAAAAACATAGCCCTGTTCTCGCCAGCACTTAATTTGATCTTCTTTTAGACAGCCGTCTTCATCAACAGCATCTGCTCGCACCCATCGCTCTTCCATAAATCGTTACAGCAACTCTTCTGCCATAAATCTCAGCGTTTCTGGATCTGATGAACCCACATTAATCATAGTCACAGGACTGTCTTTCCAGGCCTGAAGCCTTTCTTTGATCCGCTCTTTCGGCCCACAAAGAGATATTTCATCGGCTAATTCGTCAGGAACCGCCGCTATGGCTTGATCTCTCTGACCAGATAAAAAAAGATCTTGAATCTTGTCTGCTGCCTCCGCGAAACCAAAACGACTGATATGGTCTTTATGTACGTTAAAGTCTTTGGCTCCCATCCCTCCAACATAAAACCCGACCTGTTGTTTTATCTGGGCCAACGCGTTATCCAGGTTATCGTCTATGATCACGGGGACCGCAGCCGCTATCTCAAATTTAGGAGTACGAATAGCCATCGCATCTTGATAAACGTCCATCATTCGATAAGGAGATAAAAACATCGGTATCCATCCATCGCATATCTCCGCACTTAACGCCACATTCTTAGGGCCTTCAGCTCCAAGATAAACCGGTATGTGCTCGCGCACTGGATGTTGGATGAGTTTCAAAGGCTTACCAAGCCCGGTACCCCCTTTAAGAGGCAACTGATACTGTTTACCTTCGTGAGCAACTGGTTCCTTCCGATCAACGATTTTTCGAAAAATCTGCATCCACTCCCGCGTTCTCGCCAACGGTTTTGGATAGGGCTGTCCATACCACCCCTCTACAACTTGTGGACCCGAAACGCCGATACCCAAAATCAAACGACCATTCGACAGATAATCAAGCGCAACCGCATGCATGGCGGCACTTGCCGGAGTCCTCGCAGAAATCTGCATAATTGACGTCCCCAGATTGATTTTAGATGTATGGGCTCCAACCCAGGCTAGGGGAGTAAAACAATCAGCTCCGTATATTTCGGGACACCAAATAGTGTCATACCCAAGGTTTTCGCCTTCCTTTGCAAGCTCAACCATCCTCTCACCGCCTGGTGCACCGAGAGGACCAATACCTAATCCTAATTTCATGCCACTGCCCCTTTACGAACATTTTCGTTAGCTTATCACCATGCCCCTACCCTTGAAATACAATCGACCAGAGGGGTTGCAAACAAACAGAATAAAAAAAAACCCCGGTAAATACCGGGGTTTTTTCGAACAGAAATGTTCGGAAGTCTAAAGTGCTTAGGATAAGACCTAAGCGTTTCTTCTTCTCTTAGAACTCGTGCTTCACTCTTCCGAAGAACATCCTTCCACGAGGATCGTGCAGAGCTAGTTCAATACCAGCCCCGAATGCACCATCAGGAGTAGGATACTCATCGGTTAAATTACGCGCACCGATCTCAAGAGTGGTTACGCTTCCATCACCGCTCCAATCGAACCCGGTAAGAGAATAAGTCAAATCGATATAAGTAAGCGATTCAAGAACGCTACCCCACGTCGCATCAACTTCATCTGCCCAACGAGCTCTAACTAAGACAGCATGGTCACCCAAGTTCCAGTTAATAGAGCCGATAACCCGTGTTTCTGGAAGAGGAGGAATAACATCGATACCGAGGTTCTGTAAACCTACCGCATCGCCTGTATTACCATCACCAAAATCGAAGGAGTACTCGTCTATCTGAGTAGCATTTATATCGAATCTAAAGCTACCGAAATCGTCGGTGTTAATAGAGTAATTCGCATATACGTCATATGCAGTGTGCTCCATAGAGTTAGCATTCAAGTAATAAGCATTGATGTTAACGATTGTATAGGAAGGTGCATCCCCCCTAACTATCGCAGGATCAGTCGCTGCGCTACTAACCCATGCAATTGCATCGTCACGATCGACTTGATAAGTCTGAGCGCCCTGACATGGGTCACATAGTGGTTGAGGATATGCTTCTAGGAATTTAGCGAAATCCTGCCCTACGACCCTAGGCCCTCTCAACAAGGTAATTCGATCTTTGAAATCATAGTTCGAATAGTCAAATCCAAAGTTCAGATCGCCGTCCAAAAACGCTAACGAGAAACCAATATTGGTAATCTCTGCTGTCTCCGGGTTAAGGTCTGGATTACCCTGGAACGAGTTAGTTCGATAGGTTCCTTCAAAATCATTAAACAACGCATCGTTCGTAGACTGGAGGAATGAGCTAACAGGCGTAAACCGCTGAGGTATTGTGGGTGCAATAAATGCTTCAGAATAAGAGGCCCTTACCGACAACCAAGTGGTTGGCTGATATAACGCCGCATATTTTGGATCATAAGTCGATCCAATACCTGAGTAATCCGAGTAACGCCCTGCTAACTGCAACTCACCATAACCGAAGGTATCGTTATCGACGAACGGAATAGCGAATTCATAGTAGAAAGATATGTTTTTATCTTTAGCCATGTAGTCGCCGCCACAAGCGTCGTACCAGTTGTTACACTGATTTTCGTCGCTTCTTGCGTCCCATTCAACATCATATTGCCGCCATTCAGCACCGAACGCAGCTGACACAATCCCCGTTGGGATCTCCATCACATCACCAGTGGCAAACAATTCAAAGGACGTGAGCTTTGACTGCCATCTCCTAAGTGCATTGATGTCTATTGAATCCGCAACAAATTGAGTGTTGGGATAATCACCTAGAAGATTGTTAGTGGCCACACCGGGATCAGTACAAACACGGTCATTACAGTTCAGAGCGTTAGTCGCAAAGGGGTTGTACCATTGCATCGCTATGACGCCATCACCGTCAGCATCTGTTCTCAAATCCGGCACACCAGGAGCTGGTCCTAATTCACCCTGCAAGCCAAGCAAAACAGCCCTAAAGCTACCATTTTTGCGGTTTCTGATGTCATTGGTCTGCATCATGAGGCCCGAGGCGCTCATTTCCCAGCCATTGTCAAATGCATAGGTGAACTCATGCGTCATACGAACCTGGTTAATGTCGTATGTTGCGTAACCGAGGTTTGCGCCCGTTTCATCTAGGTTTGATGGTAGAATACCCATCTTGCCGAAGAGCCTTAACGACGCAATTTTCACGTCTTCGTTGAAAGCTATGCCCTGGGTCGCATCGAATGGGTCAGCTGCAAGAACGACAGTACCTGCTGCATCCCTGTCTGGCACTCCATCGCCATTCGCATCGGCTGCGAACAGATGCTCTCCAGTATCAATCGCGCCATTAGCATTCGCATCATAGAACGCTCTGTATGGGTTTCCTGGGTGATCCCCAGAAATTCCACCTAGAAGGTTGTTAATGTCTCGAATTCTTCCACCAGGATTGGTAGGTGATCCACGACTTCTATTTCTCTGTCTTGAGTAAATAAAACTACCTTCATAGACCAACTGATCATTGATTTGGTATTCGTAATTTAAGTAGGTATTTAAAGTCTTATTAGGTGTGACGAAGTTAAAAAACTCGCCAAATTCAAAACGACATACGCTACCAGAAACACGACCACTCAAGTTATTTCGGTAATTACCTGCGCTATTAGCACCGTTACCGCCAGGACTTGCCGCAACGCCGCAGCCTGGGTCAACAAGAGTCTCTACTACATCTGTTAGCGCACCATCGGCACCACGAACCGGAACATTGTATCGACCAGGATTACCTGTACCAGAGCTAGAAACGCTCAGATTGGTAATGTTGGGCCGCTCTGTTTGAAATAGCGGAGTTTTCTCGCGAATTTCAGTCGCGAAGGTAAAGTAACCTCTATCGGTGGTATCTCCAATCAAAAAATTAGCAACGTATTCTTCATGATCTCCCTCAGAATCCATTGTATAGAAAATGCCTACCTCGGCTCCTTCAACATTCTTCTTGGGAATGATGTTAATTACACCGGCTACCGCGTCAGAACCATACAATGCCGATGCGCCATCCTTCAGGATGTCGATACGTGCAATGGCAATCTGTGGTATCAGGTTGTTAAGGTTACTGTCAGTTACACGCTTTCCGTCAAGCAATGAAAGGGTTGCTCCCTCACCAAGGCCTCGAAAGTTTGCGCTGGATCTGTTTCCCTCTGGATTGGTCACTGAATAGTGAGAAGCAAAAACGTCCGTGCCATAGTTAAAGGTTTGATTGGCAACAATCTCACCTAAAGCCGGAGTCGCTTCAGCCTGAATGTCTACGTCATCCAGGACCTGCAGAGGAGAAGCAGAGTCAAAATTATCTCTCTTGATGAGTGACCCGGTGACAACGATCTCCTCGATCTCACCTTCGTCATCGTCCGCCCATACCGCAAAGGGTAAAAGCAGCGAGAGGAGTGTGGTCCAAGCTACCCCGTATAGGGACGAGGACACGCGACGATTATTTCGTGCAATACTCATTTTCTCTCCTAAAAAAGTATAAATTGGATATAAATATCCCCCGACCTACTATTGTCTACAGGTTTGAAGTGATGTCAACTGCACAAAAAAGACACATTACTCCTAAATTCGCACTAATATGATCCTTTCTAGTTGACAATGCTCAGTACAACATCTGACGCGTTGCTTTTAAATTCTGCGAGCAAACTCCAATTTAAAACCAAAATCTGGAGCAGTTTCAGCATGTGGCAGATTTTCCATGAAGAAGAGATCGATACGGTCTTGATCCGTTAATCGAATGGTTCCACCAAAACTCAAAACGCCTCCGGGCTTTGTAAGCGGAACCAAAGACAATGATTGATAAGGAGCGCTGTTCAAGTCCCATTGCAGCTTAAGCGCAAACCTTGGTTTGACCCGATAGACCAAATGGCTCCCCAATGCAGCGATGTGTTTCTGTTGGCGTAGTTCGAAAGCGCCATCTGACAGGTAGGTCAAAGAAACCATTGCGCTCCAAACCCAATAGGACGAGATATTCCGCGTATAGTCGACCGAGAAGCCGATGTCCGTGCCTCCACTGCCCAAAAGCTTTTCCTTATTCCCGGACGGTAGCTTCATCTCTAATCGCACGTTTATCGCGGGGCTCAAAGACTTACCGGCAAATAAAACCACATCGCCGATTCCCGAGACTCTCTCAGACAACGTCAAGCGATTGATTCCGCCGACATTCAGCCGATAGTTCAGCGCATCGATTGGACCCTGGTCTCGCCCTCCTTGGGGCATGCCGAACCAGTCATGCCATTTGATTATGGTTCTGTCGAGATAACCACTGGACTGCTTAATCAACGGCAAAACCACACCGGCTTCCCATCCATTACTAAGACCTCGTCTGTATGAAAGGGTCCATGTTTCGGTTTCCCCGTCAATCGCTATAAGGTCTCTAGAAGCGCTGATGTCAAATTCATAATTTGAGCTCACGCTGTATCCTATTTTGGATTCGGCCTCTCCCGCACTAAGCACTTCTGAACTGCGGTGCCTGGGTAATCCAAATATCCTGACGAAGGGGTTTTGGTTTGTAATAGAAAAAGGTTCGTTGAGTTCATCAGCATGAGACCGAGTACCAGGATACAAAAACACGGCGCCAGCGAAAATAAACAAACTAAAAACTGTGGGTTTGAATTTCAATTTACCTGGTACCAAAGAATCCGGAGAGCCAGTACACCCGAAAGGGTTAGATCTTTCAATCGAACTCATCTCTAAAGTCTCTTTTATCGGGTAAAACCATTTTGTTACCAAATAAAACCCTTTACTATCAGCTCGGGGAGCAACCTTAGGAGATCACTTTAGCTTGCTCTTGACTCGAAAACAGGGAGGGTAGTCACATAAACGGTATTGAATACATCGCCAAAATTCTTAAACAAGAAGGGGTAGAGCTAATGACCTGCTACCCGAGTAACCCGATAATAGAAGCTGCTGCCAAAGAAGGCATCCGACCAGTCGCTTTTCGTCACGAACGAGGCGCCATTATGGCCGCGGACGGAATAAGCCGAACAAGTGACAGACAAAAGTTTGGAGTGGTCGCCATTCAATCTCAAGCCGGAGCAGAGAACGCAGTCGGAGGAATTGCACAGGCCTATGCTGACAACATTCCAATATTGGTTCTGCCAGGCGGAGTCTTTTTGAATCAATTAAGCGTCAAACCAAATTTCTCAGCCGTACAGAACTATCAACACGTGACGAAATGTGTCGAGGCGATCTATCGTCCTGAAGATGTCGGAGCAGCGACGCGAAGAGCTATCCACGCGCTGAAAAATGGTACTCCTGGACCCGTGGTACTCGAATTAACAGCGGATGTCTGTGATGCAGAGGTACCAGAAGCCTCGCAAAACTATCAGTCCCCTTCGGTTTCGATGAGTCAGCCTTCAGAAAACGATCTTGACCAGGCTGCAGAAGCTTTATTGAGAGCACACAATCCTGTCATCTGGGCGGGCCAGGGAGTCTTACACGCGAGGGCGACAGCAGAACTCAAAAAATTAGCTGAACTGACTGGTACTCCTGTTTTTTGTACGATGCCGGGCAAATCGGCAATGGATGAACGGCACCCACTTTGTCTCGGAGCTGGCAGCGGTTTAGCTCCGAAGGCTGCATCCAAATGGCTGAAAGAAACCGACTTAATTTTAGCACTGGGCTCCAGCCTTACCCGAACTTTCTATGGCCAGCCCGTCACTCGGCGCACTGAGGCCGCCAAAGATAAAAGACTCCTTATTCAGAACACTCTAACCGCCGAAGATATCAACAAAGACGAAAACATTGATATCGGCCTCATAGGAGACGCCAGGTTAACCTTGTTAGGACTAATAGAACGCATCCAGTCTAGTTCGTCAGATGATGCAAAAATCAGAGGAAAGCGCGAGAAAGTTGAGCAAGAAATAGCCCAGGTCAAGCAGGAATGGCTGACCGAGTGGAATCCATTACTTACTTCGTCTGAAACACCGATAAACACCTATCGAGTGATTCACGAAATCAATCAGCATCTGGATAAAGAAAACAGTATAGTCACTCACGATGCTGGCGCGCCCAGAGATTCAATCGTTCCGTTTTACGAAGCAACAGTACCGCACAGCTATGTCGGCTGGGGCAAAACAACTCATCTGGGTTTCGGTATCCCTCTCATGATCGGCGCAAAAATGGCAAATCCTGACAAATTCTGCCTCAACTTGATGGGAGACGGAGCATTCGGCATGTCGGGGACAGATATAGAAACAGCCTCACGCAGCGGCTTTGCTATTACCACCGTAATTCTCAATAACGGTGGTATGGCGACCTACCCTGGAGGATTCCCCACAGCAAGAGAACAATATGAGGTCTCTCATATGCAGGGTGACTACGCGATGATCGCAGAAGGCATGGGCGCAACTGGGTTAGTCGTTAAAGATCCGTCAGAACTCGGTTCCGCATTAAAAAAGGCTCAGGAATTAAATAAGGAAGGGAAAACTGTTCTAATTGATGTGCACTCGAACATGGAGTCAAAAAAATCGTATTATAGTTAAGGCAAGGCTTAACAGTTGAGAACTGTCTTTAAAAGGGGGAGAAATGCCACACATCGCTGACCGCTTCGTACATGACGCTGACGCTCACACCATGGAGACAAGAGATTGGCTCGCTCCCTTCTGTGAAGACAAATTTAAAGAACAGATAGCGTCTCTATTTAATAGAAGCTTTGATAGGCAGGGTGAAAACTATCAAAAAACCATCGATCTCCATGATGAACCAGCCTTTAGAGCCAAGGACGAAGAGGAGTTCATGGCACGCAAAAATTTGATGGCTATAGGTTCCTTCAGAAAAGAGGACAGAGCTCAAGCGATCGACTTGCTGGGCGTTCAGAGTCAACTACTGTTTCCGACTTCAGCCAATGTCCATCTCGAATCCCTTGAACATGGCGACGACATGAATTTGCTATACGCGATGGCCCGGGCAAGTAATAGAGCACAAATCGATTTTTGTAGTGCAGATGAGCGTCTTTTCCCAGTTTGCAACGTGCCTTTAGCCGATGTGAAAGAGGCCCTAAACATTGCCCAAGAGGCAATCAAATTAGGAGCGCGCGCGCTATTGATTCCTTGGGCTTGCCCGAAAAATCACGCAACCAGTCATATCGACCTCGATCCAGTCTGGGCCACCGCCCAAGAAGCCGGTTTACCGATCATATTTCACGTTGGCGCAGCGGACTTTGTCCTACCAAAGGCCCACGCGAATAATGGGATGGGCCCAATCCCGGACTTTCATGGAGGCGAAGAAAATTTCCGCTCAATTTCCTATATGGCAATTCCCTCAGGACCTCAACAAGCACTGTCCATGCTTATCCTGGATGGGGTATTAGATCGTTTTCCCAAATTAAAAGTCGGAATAATTGAACTGGGCGCAATATGGTTACCGAGTTACCTGCGTCAGCTTGAAGCTGCGATGGAGGCCTTTGGAAGGCACGAAGAACGACTTCAAAAACTCTCATTAAAGCCAAGCGAGTACGTGACCAGACAGGTGAGAGTCACGCCCTACCCCACCGAACCGGCCGGCTGGATTATTGAGCAGTCAGGTCCAGACATCTGCATGTTTTCCAGCGACTATCCGCATCTGGAAGGAGGCAGAAATCCCTACGGGCGTTTCCAAAGGACAACTCAAGACCTCGATGAGGCTACACTGAACAAGTTCTACCGAACAAATTTTGAAGATTTAATGGGCATCTAACTAGCAATTAGAAACGATCCCATAAAAAATATTTACAAGACATCTAATAGCCAACAGCAATGTCATCAAATCAGCGAAACAGGATCTAGGGAGCAAAACAATGAGCAATCACGACGAAAGCTTAGGGCCTGAGGGTTACCAAGTCGAGCCTGTCGAAAAGTGGATTTCTGAAAACGTCGACAATCTTTCACCACCCTTCAAGTGGACCCGACTCGAGGGAGGCCACTCCAACCTAACGTATCAACTAGAAGATACAGATGGAAAATATGCTGTCATACGGAGACCGCCACAGGGAGAGCTACTGCCTAAGGCGCATGACATGAGTCGAGAATGGGCTCTGATTTCAGCTCTCTCAAAAACTGATGTTCCAGTTCCGGCCGCTTATGGATTTTGTGAATCGCCCGAAGTGACAGGAGCCTGGTTCTACGTCATGGGCCTGATCAATGGGCACCCACTTTACAGCTCCGAGGACACAGAAAAGCTCATTCCAGAGGACAAACGGAAAGTGATGTCAGGCTCGTTTATCGACGTGTTAGCAGATCTCCATGCTGTCGATCCAGACGAGGTTGGTTTAGGTGATCTCGGAAAGAAAGATAACTACATTGGACGACAGCTCAAAACTTGGTACCGATCTTGGATGGCCTCGATCGAACCAGCTGACTTCGATGACCCACGAGCTCACGAACTCCAGGAGTTTTTCCTTAATCACATGCCTGACCAAGGACCAGCCAGAGTCGTACACGGCGATTACGGGGTCCACAATTGTTTGGTAGGGCCTGATTGCACAATAGCAGCGGTGGTGGACTGGGAAATATCAACTCTGGGTGACCCCTTAGCGGACCTAGCATACGCTCTAAACGTATGGCCTGACCCAACAGACCCTGAGCCACCGGCGCCAGAGTCTGCCACCTCACCAAAGGGATTCCACACACGCACAGAACTTGCCGAAAGATATCAGTCGAAAACAAACAGAGACCTGTCGCAGCTAGACTATTACGTTGGATTTAACCGTTGGAAAAGCGCATGCATCCTCCATGGGGTCTACGCAAGATACTGTGAAGGAAAGAAAAGTACGGAAGGAATTGATCTGGAAGAGATGCGCGAGCGAATAACACGAACAATTGATTTGTCGGAACGAGCGGTTAATCGGTTAACCAATAAGTAAACCGTCATACTCAGTCGGTGAAATTTGGTGTTTTACAGTTTTTCAGTTGGCCAGGCAGACGCGTCCCGTTGCAGACTATTTATGAGCGCGCAACCGATGATGTCAAGATCATGGATCAAGCAGGCTACGACACCGTCTGGTTGGCTGAGCACCATTTTTCAACCTACAGCGTCTGTCCGTCAGTTCATATTATGGGCATGCATCTGGCCCATCTTACAAAGAACATCCGAATCGGAACTGCAGTCTCTCTTGCAGCATTTTACCATCCGCTTAGGCTCGCAGAAGAACTGGCGCTAGTCGATAACCTCTCGGGGGGGCGTCTTAACGTAGGCTTTGGCCGCGGGTTTGATCAGACCGAGATGGAGGCGTTCGGCGTATCTGCTGACACCTCCTATGAGAAATTTCACGAAAATGTAGAAATTGTGCAAGAGGCATGGCTAGACGGAAACCTCTCCTATCAAGGTAAACACCATTCCTTCGAAAACATTGAGGTATTACCCAAGCCAATACAATCTCCTCTGCCGACTTGGATCGGCGCGTCTTCTCCAGAGGCCATAAAATGGGCTGCCGAAAAAGGCTTTGCGATATTGATGGATCCTCATTCCTCGCACACCGAGATCGGCGAGAAATTCGCAACCTATCAACAGGTCTTGAAAGACAATTATCACGAGAATGATCTGAGCACGCCTGTCGCGCGCTTAATTGCCATAGCCAAAACCGATCAACAGGCCGAAGAAATCGCACGTAAGGGAGCAGAATGGACGGTGGGTAGTTATGCTGGCCCTAAAAAAGGAGGCCCGCCAACAGCCTTGGGGCCAGAAGATATGGTTAATCGCTATGTCGACGAGATTATCATACACGGCAGTCCCTCAAAGGTGATCGATAAATTGAACGAGCTGAATGAAACGATTTCCCTAGATTACTTGCTCGCCTCAATTTTAAGCCACGAAAGCTTTATTCGATTAACCGATGAGGTCCTCCCGAATCTTAAAAGTTGAAACCAACCCATACTTCAAAAAACTTTCGGTTGTTCTTGGTTTATTTAGATAGTAGCTTTCTTGGTTAATAGATGTAGTGGATCAGCATGACTCAATCAATCGCCGAGAAAAATCCCATTTACTGGTACTACGGATCAGCTTCTGTAGCCTTTGGAATTAAAAACAACGCCTTCAGTTATCTGCTCTTAATTTACTCTACGCAGGTCCTCGGTATTCCGGGATACCTTGCTGCAGCCGCTTTATTTATTGCAATGATCTGGGACGCCGTATCAGATCTGTTTTTGGGTCATTGGTCAGATAAAACAAATTCTCGTCTTGGTAGACGACACCCGTTCATGTACGTCGGGATGATTTTATTACCGCTGTCTTTTTATGCACTTTTTAATCCTGTCATCGATCTCAACGAGGACAATCGATGGTACTACTTACTAGCCGCGGCGATTCTAATTAGAACTGCCGTTACTTTGGTCGAGGTTCCGTCAGTCGCTCTTCTTCCAGACCTGGTCAAAGACTATGATGAGAGGAACAAGTGGCTCGCACTTCGACACGCTTTCGGCTGGTACGGTGGTAACGGAATCCACGTAGTTAATATGGGCATCTGGGTCGGCGCTTTCGGCGTAGCTACCCAGGCCGGCTATGCCATCTATGGCCTGGCTGGTGCATTGATCATCGGCGGGAGTACACTGGTTTCTTCCCTGGGTACGCAAAAGGTTGCCTCTGCTCTACCTCCTCCCGCAGAAAGATTTAAGTTTTCCGAAATCTGGCACGAGATCAAACAAATCGCGCAGTCGCTTAAAAACCCTAACTTTCTGTGGTTGTTCGTCTACTCCCTGGTTGTTGGCGGCGCAGCAGGCATGTCTACCGCGCTGTATCTATATAATGTCACCTACTTTTTTGCTTTTGACGGTCCTCAAATTGCATTTACGGGCGTTTGTGTGTTTGCCTCGCCCGCCATTGCTTATTGGTTAGGGCCGAAGTTAGGAGCGGCCATTGGAAAAAAATGGACAGCCATCTCTGCCCTATTTGCCGCTATTTTTCTTTATCCGATCCCATACATAATGAAATTAACTGGTTATTGGTCAACTGCAGAAATCGCCTCTATCGGTGGCGAGCTGAGCCTAACGGTTAACTTACTTATCTATTCACTATTCGTAACGGCGGAAGTAGTGGGCTTCATTATCGGTGGAGTGATGCTCGACTCGATGATGGCTGATATTGTAGAAGACAGCGAGGTAAAAACCAGTCGCCGTTCAGAGGGTCTATTTTATGCCGCAAGAAGTTTTGCAGGAAAATTCGTTAGCGCTTTTGGTATCGTCCTAGCAGGGTCTATTGTTTCTTTGGTCGGCATGGATGGCATAAAAACCGTTGCCGACATGACCGACGATATGCGGCTCGATTTGGCGAGCTTCTTCCTACCCATTTACTGTGGTCTTTATTTCCTGGCCATGTATTTCATCTCGAAATACCGAATTGACCGTGAAGCTCACAAGGCAAACCTTGAAAGCCTGAGCGCGCGATCGCAAAAAGCTAGAGAGGCGGATCGAGTTTCAATCGGTGGCCATGGAGCGATGGACTTTAGCGGTGGAGATGGAGGAGATGGTGGTGGAATTTAATTTGATCTAATACAGAGGCCATAAGAAACAATGTCTTGCTCAGAAGACTCGCTTGCGGTAATCCTTGGTTAACCAGGACTCCGGCTTCATTGACAGCATAAAGGAATCTTCTTCATAGCCAAATTTATCCATCCATTCATTCCCTCTCTGCTCACCAAGATATCGAACGGCAACCGCTAAATGTCTCGCCTTATCCGCCTCACTTAATTGGAAAGGCCCCTCCACTGAAACATAAACGTAAGGAGGGTCCTCATTTTGCACGCACAGAGAAATCCTCTCGACTTGTTTTAAGCAATCAGACTTAACCGAGTGTTTATCGATAAACATAACCACATCGCCCCCCGAAGAATAGTCATACCAAATAGGAGCGGATAGCGGCCCCCTGCCTTGTCGTGGAACACTTAAAACTCCAATGTGCACCTCTGACAAGTAAGACTCTCTTTCGTCAATTGACATCTTCATAGGATCAATTAGCTCCGGTTAACTTAAATTTAATACTGCTTCTTTAATGTCCCGAGGTTAAACTTCTACGCCACACGAAGCTTACTAGGGTGAAGAAAAAATGACTTACGCTGAGAACCGCATCATTATAGATGCTGATAGTCACGTTATCGAACTAGATGACTTCTTACATAAAGCAGCGCTAGAAAGCGATCTACCACTACTTCCATCAATGAGCTCACAGAAGGAGCTTCCTGTTATACAAGCGGGGCTTGATCGAGGCAGAGAACTTTTTCTTAAACGCCAACAAGATCCTGAAATAATGGCTAAATTCGAAAGCAGCCTACTGGATAATACTAAGAGTGGTTGGAACAGACTCGGGGCCTTTGATTCCGCTGAAAGGTCGCACACACTTGATTTGTTTGGCTTTAAAATACAGTGGGTCCTCCCCACTTTCTCTTTTCACCAAATTGCTCACGTTACCGATCCAGCTGTTCTGGAGGTAGGTGCTAGAACCTTAAACAAAGCAATGGGTGCTTTCTGCGCCAAAGACCCCAGGCTATGCGCCATTGGTTATATCCCTCTTACCCTGGGGCCAGAGATTGGATTAGATTTAATGCGAACCGGATTCAGAGACGGCTGCTATACCTTCATGGTGGATACCAACGAGCCCTCGGACGAAAAGAGATCCTTTACCCATCCAGATTTTGACCCGATATGGGCCGAATTTGCCAATCATAAAGTGCCTTTTGTTGTGCATGTGGCGGTAAACGGTCACTACAAAAGGATGCCAGACAGTTTCAAAAGAAATGGCAGAAGTGCCCTAGAACTCGGCGGAGATGCTCCTGCCGGAGAACTGGGGCTGGTCACCATAAAAAACAGCGCCGAGATTTTTTTATCAGCGATGATTTTCGACGAAGTCTTCGAACGTCACCCTGAACTCAAAGGGATTTCAATGGAGCATGGAGCGTTTTGGGTGCCTTCCTGGCTCCACGCTCTAGATTTTACCGCAAGAAATTTCCGACATAAACGATCGTTCAGTCGAACGCCTTCTGAAGTGGCAAAAACCCACCTCAAATTTTCACCTTTCGCTGGCGAACCGGTGGGCTGGATCATTGACAACGTCGGCCCAGAGCTTTTGGTGTTCGCCTCAGATTACCCTCATCCTGAAGGGACTGCTGATCCAATTAGAAAGTTCGAAGCGTCAATGGGTAATTGCGATGACAGAACCATGAGCGCTTTTTATCATGAAAACATGGAAGCACTCATGGGAATAAAACTCTAAGATGCCCCTTTAACTCCACTGGTCGAACCGAGTTATTTCCTCGAGTGGTTTACGAGTAACTGGGCCAAATTTACCCAGAGGATAACCAACTGGAATAAGACAATAGGCAGCCATTGTATTGGGCAAACTCAGAGCCTCAGCCACCGCTTCAGTATCCATCAATGCTAAAGTAGTGGGGGCAGCTCCTAGACCCATTGCCCTGGCCGCTAACAATAAATTCTGAATTCCCGGCCAAATCGAACCATTGCCACCAGCTCTCATAGCCGGGGTGACCTCAGTCCCAAAATCCATGCACGCGATAATCAGAGCAGGAATCTCATGCATATGCTCCATCTGCCAAACTACCGCATCAACCATACGGGTTCGCTTGTCTTTGTTTTGGTGAGGTAAACTTCCAGGATTCTGGATTTGATTCCCTACATACCCTTCGACACCCTTTCGGTTTAAGTCGGCTAATTTTTGTTTAACCCCCGAATCACGGGCTATGATCCACCGCGCACCTTGTATATTGGAGCCAGAGGGCGCTTGATTAGCTGCCTCAACCAACTTCATCAATTTTTCTTCTTCGACTTCCCTAGTGTCTAATCGGCGCATCGCTCGGCAGTTGTACATTACCTCAAAAATACCCATTTCATCCGACATAAAAACCTCTCCTATCAGTGATCTCAATCAGTTATTTGTCTCTGGATAATACCAATTAATAGCTCATCTAGATAAAGGGGTTCATAATCGCTTTATCCGCCTCCCTTGGCGCGGCGCAACCAGGATTAATCAGTGCAAAGCAACTCCAAGTCAATCACCAAAAAGGCTCCAGACTCAGTGTCTAACAATTTAATAGAAACAGGAGCTCTTTTTCGTCTGGCCTTGCCGCTCATGGGCACGCAAATCGCAGTAATGGGAATGGGTCTATTAGATACCATTATGTCAGGACGATACAGCTCCACTGACCTGGCGGGAGTCGCGCTCGGCAGCAGTATCCTTTGGCCTTTGATGTTGTTAGTCATGGGAGTCCTTCAAGCTATTACGCCAACCGTATCCCAACTAAATGGCGCAAAAAAACACGAAGAAATCGGAGAGGTCATCCGGCAAGGTCTGTGGATCGCCATCGCAGGCGGACTGTTCATTGCTTTTGTCCTTAATCAAATCGGCTTTGTTTATGAATTGCTCGATGTGGATCCGAAAGCGAGGTCTATAGCCACTGCTTATTTACAAATGACCTCTTTTGGAATTCCTGCTGTTACCTGTCATTTCTGCCTAAGATTTCTTGCAGAAGGGATGAATTTTACAAAGCCAGCCCTCTATATCGCTCTGTGCGGCCTAATCCTCAAGGCTCCTCTTAACTACGTGTTGATCTACGGCAAACTCGGTTTGCCCGAGTTAGGTGGAGTGGGTTGCGGCATCGCGCAGGCCGTTATCATGTGGTTCCAATTGGGTGCAATTCTCTTAATTGTCTCACAGCCAAAATTCAACAAAACTCGATGGCGCGAAAAATTCTCAAACCCTGAGTGGAGCAAAATCAAACCCTTACTTGCGTTAGGCATCCCCATCGGCGTTACGATTTTCGCAGAAATGGGTCTGTTTTCTTTAACTACGCTACTTCTCGGTCGTTATGGCGCAGAGGTCGTCGCTTCCCACAACATTTCTATGAGTATTAATGGGCTCTTTTTTATGCCAGCTTTGGCTCTGGGTATGGCTTCAACAATCCGAATCGGCTACCGAGTTGGAGCCGGAGATCCATTGGAGGCGAGGTCCACAGCTGCTATCGCGCTGGTATCTACTCTTGGCGTAGCCATACTAGGATCGTTGACTATATTTTTCCTTAGAGAGGATATTGTCAATGTCTACACAACAGAAATTAACGTGTCTCAATTATCTGCCACACTTTTATTATTCGTCGTCTTTTTCCTGGTATTTGATGCCTGCCAATCAACTTGTCTTGGAGTGCTGCGGGGCTACAAAGATACAAGAACCCCTCTTTTCATAGCACTATTGAGCTTTTGGCTCATTGGCCTACCCATAGGATGCATTCTAGGCTTTGGTCTGGTTTCTGACCCAATGGAAGTCTTCGGCTTCTGGATCGGGCTCGCATGTGGCGTCATTTCCGCGGCTATTGGGCTGAGCTATCGCGTCTGGTCAACCGCGACTAATCCGGATCGAATACGCCGGCTAGCAAAAGGGTGAGATGAAAGCAGCTAGTTATTACTTTCTAACAAGTTCGTCATTAATCTTTAGTGTAATTCAAACATTTGATTTTAACCCCAAGCTGGCATCAAACTAGGCCTCATAAGAAGCGGTGTGAGCAGATTAGTGAATTATGATCTTTTAATAAAAAACGGTTCGATTATTGACGGAACAGGTTCTTCTCAGAAAAGAGCAGACCTTGCCATCAAAGACGGAATAATAGTTTCAATAGGCGAGATCGGTGACGAGAGTCTTGAGGTGATCGATGCAACTAATCTTGTTGTCTCGCCCGGGTTTATAGATATTCACACACACTTCGATCCCCAACTATGCTGGGATGGTTATGCAACACCCTCTGTAGAACACGGCATCACAACCGTGGTAACGGGAAACTGTTCTCTCAGTCTCGCTCCAATTAGAGGTAAAGAGGATGCCGACAAAATCGTAAGCATGTTTGGAGTTATTGAGGACATCAAAAAGGCTACCTTTGATGAAGCAGTTCCATTCTCCTGGCAAAGTTTTCCCGAGTACCTTGACCACATTCGCCCTAAACTGGGGGTTAATGTCGGGGCACTGATCGGTCATTCCGCTATAAGACTCTTCGTTATGGGACAAGAAAGTCAAAAAAGAGCAGCGACCGAAGAAGAAATTCAAAAGATGTGCAATATCGTTAAAGATGCGATGCAAGCCGGAGCCCTGGGCATTTCGAGTTCCTATGTAGATATCGACGAAAACGGCGATCCGGTACCCAGTCGCTTCGCCGACATCAACGAAAAATTGGCGCTTGCTAAAGCAATGGCCGAAAGCGGGCGAGGAATATGGCAAGTGGTCCCTTACTTCCCTGACATGAAGCAACAACTAGATAACATTCGTGAGCTGGGGGACATCAGTCTGCATGCAGAGGTTGCGTGCAGTTTTCAGCCGGTTATCAGTTCCCCAGTTTCACCTGACGCAAAGGAGCTCATTAGTGCCCTAGAGCAAGAACAGGAACGTGGCGCGCGAGTCTACGGGCAATCGATGCCCCGTTGTTTCGATCTTAATATGAGGCTTTCCGAAACAAGTATGCTGTTGTACGCGCTACCAGGCTGGAAAAAAATCATGGATTTGCCTCGAGACCAGCGTATAGAGAAATTCCAAAACGAGAGAAGCTCATTGGTAGAAGAGATGAAAACAGCTCAAGGATTTGGAGGCTCGATACCCTTCCTAAAAGTCGGCAGCGTTAAAACAAAAGAGAATCAGGCCTATGAAGGAAGATACCTCGCAGAGATTGCCCAAGAAGAAGAAAAGGAAATTGGAGAGGTGATTCTAGACCTAGCTATCAATGATAATTTAGATACAGAATTCCAATTACAAAATGTGATCAATGCTGATAAGCAGGCTGTCGCAAAGATCGTCAGCCACCCTTTATGCCATTTCGGGGCGTCAGACGCTGGAGCTCACATCACCCAATTCTGCGGAACAGGCGATACTTCTCACTTGCTTGAACATTATGTGCGCGAGACGAAGACATTCACGCTAGAAGAAGCAATACACAAGATGACTGGTGAGCTAGCAACAGATTGGGGACTCGCCGACCGAGGAACTTTGGAAGAGGGTAAGGCCGCGGACATCACCATCTTTGATCCAGATAATGTGGCTGCAGGAAAGGAAGAGTTCGTTGATGATTTCCCAGGTGAAGCTCGACGATATATTCGTAAATCAAAAGGCTATAAAGCCGTCGTGGTAAATGGCCAAGTTGCCTATCAAGATGGCCGATATACGAACAATCTGAGCGGAAAGGTAGTCTAGTAAAAGCACTTTATCTGGATGTGACCTGCTAGGTGAATCAGCTAGCAATAGCAACCCATTGGCTTCTGATGTATTAAGTGTTATTCCTTGTTTGATCAGGTCTAATATAAAGAGGTTGGCCAACGCCAATTGACAAAGGATCGGAGTGAATAAATGAAATTATCAATGCCAACAGGAGCGCTTCAAATAGCAGGTATTGCGCTGTTATTGATCCTTGGTTTGTATTTTTCCCAAGCGCCCTCCAAAGAGGACGTTATGAAAACCTCTGTGATAGAAACGGCAAAGCCGAAAGACACCGGAGCTCCTTATGTGTCTATTGCAAAACCAAGCACAAAAGAGAATGTTATCGAAATCACCGGAACAGGCTCAATTGTGGTAAGGAACTCCATTGACCTGGTACCACAAGTTAGTGGACGCATAGTCTGGGTAGCCAACTCCTTCAGAAGAGGAGGAAGTTTCAAATCAAACCAACGGTTATTACAAATCGACCCAAAGGATTTTGAGCTTGCTCTAGCACAAGCTCAAGCCGATCGACAGTCCGCCGAGTCAAACTACCAATTAACTAAGGCGCAGAGTGAGGCGGCCATATCCAACTACGCGATTTTGAATCCTGGGATAGAAGTTCCTCCTTTGGTAGCCAAAACACCCCAACTTGAACAGGCAAAAGCTCAGATTGCCGCTGCGGAAGCAAGAGAGGAAATAGCGAAACTCGATTTAGAACGTACTAAGTTTTCGCTACCCTTCGATGGTCGGGTGGTCGACTCTCAAGCCGAAGTCGGACAGCTATTGAATCGAGGGCAAAAATTCGGTGAAGCCTTCGACATCAAATCAATTGAAGCGCTGGTTCCTATTTCCCCAAGGGATCTGGAAAGCATACAACCGGCTGTTGGACGAACCGCCAAAGTGAGAATAGGAATACAAGACTTCACCGCTAAAATTGCTCGGGTGTCACCGAACCTGGATGAACGGACACGATTCGCGCAGCTGTATCTGGACATAGAGAGCGTTGGAAACCTATACCCCGGATCTTTTATCGATGTAACAATAGAAGGTCCAAGATTACAAAATACTATCTTGCTTCCGGAAGCCGCTGAACAGATCAATGAATCAGTTTGGACCGTCTTGGAGGGTAAGCTGACAAAAAAACAGCCTAAATTTATTAATCGAAATGTAACGGGCATAGTCGTTGAGAGCTTCTCGCTGGGCGAAGGAGTTGTTCTCGGAACAGTCCCAGGAGCTCGAGAAGGCATGGCTGTTACGACTGAGGTGAACTAGTGCAATCTACAGACAATCAATCTGATTTTTCTGCCAAAGGCATACTCGACTATTTTGCAGCCAATCCAGTAGCTGCAAACCTCATGATGTTTATCATGCTGCTGGGAGGCTTTATCGCAGCATCATCACTTACTGCACAGTCTTTCCCCACAATTAATCTTGGCCAAATCAACATCACAGTCCCCTACCCCGGCGCCACCCCGTCTGAAGTGGAAGAGAGCATCACCCGCCGGATCGAAGAAGCCGTACTGGGTATAGATGGGGTGAAGCGCGTCACTTCGAGGGCTTACGAAAATTCGGGCGCGGTTTCTGTAGAACTCAAAGATTTCGTCGATCAAATGAAAGTGAGGGATGACATTGAAATGGCGGTAGAGCGTCTCTCAGATTTCCCACCAGAAAGAGCCGAGGAACCGGACATTGTTCGTCTGGAAACAATCGGTGACGTCATGACGTTGGTTGTTTCATCTGATCTCTCAGATCTTGAGCTTAGAAACGGAGCGGAGTTACTTGAACAAGAACTGCTATCCATTCCCTCTGTCTCCCTGGTCTCTTTATTTGGCGCCAGGGATTACGAAATCTCCATCGAGGTAAAAGAGGAAAACCTTAGAAGTTATGGCTTGTCGATCAGCGATGTCGCGTCCTCCATAAAGCGGTCTTCTCTTAATGTATCTTCTGGCGAGATTCGAACCGACGCGGGTGACCTGTTACTGAGAACCAACAACAAACGCTACACAGGTGAAGAGTTCAGAGACATCATTATCAAGTCACTACCAAATGGCTCACTACTCAAACTCAAGGATATAGCCCAGATTAATGATGGTTTTACGGAGGACGAACTAATCCATGAATTTAACGGAAAGAAAAGCCTCTTCGTAAAGATTCAAAAATCGGACTCTGAAGACTCCTTGGCAATTGCTAAGGACATAAGAGATCGACTTTCGAATTACACTCCGCCGCCAGGTATCGAAATCGATATCTGGGACGACGCCACTGAAAGTGTTCGGAACTATTTAAGCATCATGGTGCGAAATGGAGTCCTCGGGTTTATCCTGGTATTTCTGTTCCTGGTCCTAATGCTCGATCTAAGATTGGCCACATGGGTTGCAATGGGCGTACCAATCTCCTTCTTTGGGGCCTTTCTTTTCTTTGATTTCTTTGGCGTTAATTTCCACGTCATTACACTGCTAGCGCTGATCATAGTCTTGGGCATTGTCGTAGACGACGCAGTGGTAGTCGGTGAAAACATCATTGCGGAGCAAGAAGGCGGCCTGAAAGGTATGGATGCAGCCAAAGCCGGCATCAAAGGTGTTGCAGCACCTGTTACGATAGGGGTCATGACCACGGTCGCCGCTTTCGCGCCATTAGGGTTCGTTTCAGGTTTTTTCAGTCAGTTTTATCAGGCTGTACCCATCGTCGTGATTACCGTTTTGATGATGTCCTTGGTAGAAGCGTTTCTAATATTACCAGCTCATTTAACTCACGGAGGCAATTGGAGCAGATGGCCACTGGACGTGATTCAACAAAATGTTTCAACTAAGCTCGCGAACTTTCGAGACACAACCGTACTACCCCTCGTCGAGAGAGCAATTCAGTATCGTAAAACCACTATCTTAATTTCTGTTGTTTTCTTTTTGTCTGCAATGGCACTTATTCCACTAAAGTTAATTAGATTTGAGTTCCTTCCCAGTATTGAATCCACGCGGATCTCAGCAAGCCTCGCTTTCCCAATCGGCACTCCGTTTGAAGTGACACAAGCGGCGGCTGAAAAACTGGTAACAGCGGCAGAAAAAGTAAATGCAGAATCCGAAGGGTCTTCCTTCCAATCAGTCAGCATGACGGTTGGCGGCCAAACATCGACCGGTGGGGGACCATTTGGGGGAGGCCGTGTCACGATGGCTAACCATCTCGCCTCTATACAGATAAGGCTTAATCCTGAGCCCTTAAGAACACTGCCTGCGGACGAACTAGAGCGACTTTGGCGAAACGAGGTCGGAGCAATTCCAGGTGTCGAGAAACTAAACTACGTGTCGCAATTTTTTGGGAATCCTTCGGACATCGCTTTCGAGCTAACCCACCAGGATGATTCGGTTCTCAGCCAGGCAGTTGAAGAACTTAAATTGGAATACGCTGCCATTCCTGCCATGTTTGAAATCCAAGATTCAAATAACCCAGGCAAGAGACAATATGACGTAGAGCTTACCTCAGCTGGCCTAGCGGCCGGACTAACGCCCGCCGACGTCGCATTGCAACTGCGTCAGAGTTTTTATGGCGAAGAAGTCCAAAGAATTCAACGAGGTCGAGAAGAACTTCGGGTTATGGTGAGGTATCCAGAGAACGAGAGACAAAGCGCCAAGGATTTTTTTGATGTCAGGATTCGCCTCTCCGATGGCACAGAGGCCCCTCTTACTCAGGTAGCTAAGGTAACCGAGAACCGAAGCTATTCGAGCATCGAAAGAGTTAACGGTCGGCGAATCGTGACGGTCAGCGGGCGAGTCGACCGATCCAGCGCGATGCCCGAAGACATTGAGATAGGCCTGAGAACGACGACTCTTCCAAAACTAAAAGAAAAGTACGTGGGCTTGCAAATAAATACTGCGGGTTTTGCCCAGGATCAACAGGCCAGTCTTGCCTCATTAGGCCAGTTAAGCCTCTTGGCTCTGTTGATCATATTTGCCATGTTAGCCTCCCTATTACGCAGCTATAGCCAGCCTCTGATCATACTCGCAGGGATACCCTTTGGTGCTGCAGGCGCATTCATAGGTCACTTTATCTTGGGATATAACTTATCTTTCTATTCATTATTTGGTGTAGTAGCTCTTGCGGGCGTTGTGGTCAACGATTCTTTAATACTAGTTGATCGTTTTAACAAGTTTCGAGATGAAGGCTCCTATACGGTTGAAGAGGCAGTAATCAAAGCGACTCAGAGAAGGTTTCGTCCAATATTTATAACGACCGCTACCACTTCTTTAGGCTTAATGCCCTTGATCTTCGAAACCAGTACCACAGCTCAATTCATGATCCCGATGGCGATAAGTCTAGCTATAGGCATTCTATTCGCTAGCCTGCTCATTCTTTTCATTGTACCCACCTTGATAGTAGTCCAAGAAACGCTGCTTAATAAGGACAAACCACCAACAAGCGAGCTGGCCCAGGCGTAATGCGTTAGCTCTTTAGTACCTCTCCGGAAATAATCATCTTTCTCACTTCGGTGGTACCTGCGCCAATCTCCAAAAGCTTAGTTGATCGGAAAAGGCGATTGATTTCAGACTCCCAAATATATCCGGAACCACCATGTATCTGTAGAGCATTGTCCAACACTTTGTTACACATGTCCGCACAGTACATTACCGAAGCCGCTGTGCGGGCGTGAATCTGCCCTCTGCCAGCCTGAGTCTCATCAACATTTTGAGCTTCCTCAAGCACCTGCCAACAAAAGGTTTTCATCGTTTCAACCCAAACATACATGTCGGCAATTCGCGATTGGATCATTTGAAATTGGGAAATTGGTTGATCAAACTGACTTCGAGTTTTAGCGTAATCCACCGCTAGTTCAAGCGCTCTTTCCGCGACCCCTACATTGATAGGCGCGATCGCTGCTCGCTCGTAATCTAGACCGCTCATTACCACTTGATGGCCCTGATGTTCAGTACCAACAATGTTTTTTCGAGGAACAACCATATCCTCAAAAACCAATTCCGCCGTCTGGCTTCCTCTGAAACCCATCTTGGTTAACTTTTGGGCCACCTTAAAACCTGGCGTCCCAGTCTCCACTACAAAGGCAGTGATGCCCTTTGAACCCGCATCTTGTTGAGTCTTGGCGTACAACAGACACACATCGGCCACCGGTCCATTCGTAATATACAGTTTGGAGCCGTTAATCACATAGTGGTCACCGTCGAGCTCCGCACGAGTTCGCATTGACCCTAACGCATCCGAGCCCGCGCCCGGCTCTGTTAATCCAAGACAGCCAGTCCATTTCCCAGAGCAAAGGTTTGGCAAGTACTGCTCTCTAATCTCTTCGGAGCCATTCCGGTAAATGTTATTCAAGCACAAATTATCGTGAGCAACCCAACTTAACCCAACTGCGTGATTCCATCGTGAAAAGGCTTGTAAAATCAGACCACTCTCCAGCAATCCTAATCCAACACCCCCGTATTTTTCTGGGACCGTAACCCCCAAGAACCCCAAACTGCCCAGCTGCGCAAACAAGTCCTCAGGCCACCACTCTTCGTTATCCATTCTCTCAGCGAGAGGCAATAGTTTCTCTTTACCGATTCGGTCGGCATGTTCGAATAGCTGGCGCTGATCAGTAGTTAAATCAAATTGTGTCATTGAATTCTATTTACTCTCTTCTTTTAGGCGAGGCGGAGTGTTGTCTACCATATTCCAGACGATTTCGTCAGGCGTTGAGATAACTTGCGCATAGGCTCCCTCGGGATAGTTAGACATATGAGGCCCCGTATCGCTATCTAAGGAAGGCTGTTTTATTGTTCCACTGTGGTCCAGATAATCAGGCGGACTAACAAAGGACTCAAGTTCCGAATCCGAAATATTCAACAAACTGACCACCTCTGGGTCAATCCATGATTGTGGATCAATAGGAATCTCCGAATACGCGATCTCCAACGACACATTTTCTAGTCCGGCAAAGTAAATTGATGCACACATACCATGATCCATTGGACCGAGCACCGGCACTCCCTTTTCTCTTAAACGATCTCTAATGGTGAGAAGTGATTCTTTGTCCCTCACTTTCAAAGCCAGATGCTGCATCGTACCTGGAGCGCTATTTGCACCAGGATTGCCAGGATGGGTGCGTCCTAGTTCTACAGGAATATCAGCAATCGACGGATTAGACATCAAGGCAATCGAACTTTCGTCATTTAACTTCAAAAAACAATGGAAAGTGTTTTTCACGCCATGCATCCAGTACAGCGCGACAAGCTCCATCCCTAATTTATCCGTAAAGAATTCTATTTGCTCTTTCATCTGGGCTGTGGACAGCACAACATGATGCACACCTTCAATTTTATTCATGATTTCAATCCTTTCACCTACCGAGCTCATCCGTCGCTGAAAAAACATTATACCCGTAAAGAAACTGGTTAAATCTAGGCTTGTAGAATTTCAGCACAACGTTGCGGACTTTTGCCGCCAGTCCGCTCAGATGAAAGACGCGCCCGTTTCGAGCAGACATCGTCAACACTTTATGAGTTCTTTGTCTCCTGAGTCTCTCAAATCTATTAAAGCTCTCTGGATAGTCAAGATCTCCAGCTAGGCAGTATGCTAAGCAAGCAGCATCTTCGATTGCCATCGCAGCACCCTGAGCCATAAAAGGAAGAGGTGCATGACACGCATCGCCCAGGAGAATAGCCCGATCTTTACTCCAAGTTTTAAGAGGCGTTCGACTAAACAATCCCCACTTAAAAAGGTCCTCATTAGAAATTGCCCGGATTATCTCCAGAGCATCTTCATTCCAGTCTGAAAACTCTTTTACCAGTTCGTCTACATCACCAGGTTCATGCCACGATTCAAAAGCCCATGACTTATTCTCAACCACCGCAACACAATTCAGAGTCAATCCTCCTTCAACCAGGTAAGTTACCAAATGTTTGCCGGGCCCCCACCAGACTCTTGATCCGATTTCACTCGGATCCTGCGCCAATCTTTCAACGGGTATTAGCGCCCTCCAAGCAACATGGCCTGTAAAAACGGGATCATCAGGCTCAAACAACTCAGATCGAACCGTCGACCTAATTCCATCAGCACCCACCAACAACGATCCCTGGATCGTTTCTTCACCAATTAAAATTTCTACGCCGTTTTGATGAGACCTGAAATTATCAATCTCTCTATCAAGATAGAGTGCGATCGATTCGACTTCTGAAACCCTCGACAGAAGAAGCTCAACTAGCTGGCCTCGATGAACAGCGAAGTAGGGAAAACCAAGTTTTTCTTCAAAGTCCGAAAGGTTAAGCTCAGACACAACCCGATTATGTCTCCAATCCCTAAACTCTATGTGCGACGGCTCATAAGCAATCTCTGATATGACGTCCATCATCCCAAGATAATCATAAACACGAAGGCAATTTGGACTCAGCTGAATTCCTGCACCGCTTTCAGTCAGCTCTGATCTTCGCTCGAATATAATAGAAGGAATACCGACTTTAGCTAAGCACAGAGATAAAGTAAGACCGCCAAGACCGCCACCCACAATCAATACGGGATGATCAACCATTCGAACACTCTCTTAAAACTAGCAAGGTTAACCTCACTTATAGCCACATCTTAGAACTGTACAAATCCAAGCGTTAATCCGCATTCGGAAGAGCAAAAGCAAAATAGTCAGAACCAGAAGGAGGGCCCAGCCGGCCTCCTCCAGCAGCAATAACGACGTACTGTTTACCGTCTACACTGTACACCGCCGGGGTAGAAAATCCCGCCGCAGTGAGTTCAGTTTCCCACAGAATACGACCATCTTCAGAATCCACGGCTCGAAATTTCTTATCGGGTGTTGCGCCAATGAAGATCAATCCGGATGCTGTTACCACAGGTCCTCCATAGTTAATTGCGCCATACCCTAAATCAGGATGGGAAAGAAAATTACCCAAAGGGAAAGACCAGACAATTTCCCCAGAGGCCAAATCAATTGAATTCAACGTACCCCAGGGAGGCGCGTTTCCCGGCAGACCTTCATTATCTTTCAAGTAGACGTAGCCACCGAGAGCGTATCTAACGTCTTTGCTAGGTTCATCTGGAATAGGTTCAGGCGAGAGTATGTAGCCTAATACCCCTCGATAAGTAGGCGTGTCAAGATTATCAAAAGCTGGCATGCGCCCTTTGCCTTCTTTCACCACCTTTGCGATTTCAGCCGTCGTTAATCGCTCGGTCAAACCTACTAAGGAAGGACCTTGATCAGTGCCTTGCAGGTCTCCTCCGTGACAGGCTCCGCAATTCACCATGTAGCTTCCATAGTTACTAAACCCGATAGGAACTTCAGTTAATTCGAGGATTCCCGATGCATTGTTGGCATTCAGAATTAGTCGGTTGTTCTTAGGATCGAAGGCCGAGCCTCCCCATTCTGCCCCACCATCGTACCAAGGAGTAATCAGCACTGTACCGACTTTTGGAGGCGCCCAGGGACGCTGGTCCCAATCGGATATTAATTCTTTGACGTAAGCGGTCGCCTCGGGAGTTCGCTGGGTAATCTCAAAAGTCTGGCGACTAAAAGCTATTGAAGAAATCCGCTGAGTCTTGGCGGGAGCTTCGCCAGGCAAAGTGCTCGGCAAGTCGGTTTCGACCGAAATAATCGGATGAAGCGACTCTCCCGTTTCGCGGTCAAACACATAAAGGTGTCCTGACTTTGTTGTTAGGGTGACCGCATCGATGATTTCTCCTTCTATTGCAACCTGAACCAAGGTGGGAGGAGCCGGATTGTCCCGATCCCATAGGTCATGTTTAACAACCTGGTAATGCCACCTCAACTCACCCGTTCTAGCGTCCAATGCCAGCAAACTATTGGCGTAGAGATTGTCTCCTACTCGCTTTGCACCATAGAAATCTGGCGTTGCCGAGCCGGTTGGTGCAAACAACAAGCCCCTATCTTCATCCAGGGCCATGCCCGTCCAAACATTCGCTCCACCTGCTATCTCTAGCGCTCCTTCGGCCCAGGTCTCCGAACCTGGCTGGCCATACAATGGTATCGAATTAAACGTCCACTCTAAGGAACCGTCGGTAACATTAAATGCCCTAACTGTTCCCGGGAAAGCCAAACTATTTTCAGAGGTCGAGAACCCTAGGATTACTTTGTCCCGATAAATAACGCCCGGCACAGTCACATCGATACCTCCTCTACCTTCCATAGAGGGAGTTAAGTCCAACTTGCCGTGATCTCCGAAAGAAGCAATAAGATCGCCTGAGTCCGCGTTTAGAGCGATCAACTGATCACCCGCGGTAAATAATATTCTTCGGTCATCTCCGTCTTGCCACCACATTAGGCCTCTTTGCGCCCGTCCACTTACGGCTAACTCGCTTCGCCAAAGCTCCTTCCCGGTCGAAGCATTCAAAGCAAATACGTCCAGGGACGGCGATAGCCCATAAAGCACCCCATCTATAATCAAAGGACTTGTATACATCAGTGATGTTGGCTCACCAGATCGATAGCGCCAAACCTCTTCAAGGCCTGCCACGTTTTCGCGGTCTATTTGGGCTAGAGGGGAATAATGCTGTCTGCCGGGATCTCCGAGGTAAGTATCCCAATTGGCGTTAGCTAGATCCGGGCCGGACTCCTCACAAGCGGCAGTCAAAAGTATCAAGCACACATACGAACAGATATTCTTCATGACTCCCCACCCTTCTAAAAAGTTACAAGAACATACTAAAAGTCACAAAAATCAGCAAAGAAAGATGTCTGGAAGAAAATTTAATAGCAACACTCTTTCTGCTCGTTGACTAATACGGTGCGCCAAGAGCAGAACAAACTAGGCTACGACCCGAACCGATACCTAAGTTTCATAGTGAATACATCGATAATCGGCTCATTCATCGCATCCCGAAATAAGGGTCCAAACTCACCATCGACCCGGTTTGGTAAGTTGCTACCTCGAGTATAAACAAGAAAAAAGTCCGAAAGTGGCCCTATCTCCCAACGATAACGAATCTGGGCTGTTAATCTTGAGAGAGTGAAATCATCAGTAGGGTCCGACAAGTCCTTAAACCGGGGAACCAGTTCACCTACCTGTTTTTCAATAGACCAAAAATTACTTTGGTCAGCTTCTATCCCTGCCCACTGTAGTCGGAGTCTGAGCTGTTGCTTGGACGAAATGAAAAAATTCATCGATACATTGGGTTTGACTTCAATCGCGTCAAAAGATGTGAATTTTTTGTCTCCAAGATAAATGAGCCACTCATTTCTCTTTTGCAAGAGCAGGTCGAAGTCCAAAGAAAAACGATCTACTGGTCTATAGGTCAGGCCCAACATGGTTGAATAGCTTATGTCCCCGAGATCTTCACTACGTGCCTCAATTTGGGCAGACAACGACAATTTTTTGGCAGAGTTAGTTCCTACGCTAGCCCTAGTCCACATGCCCGTATCAATACTATAGGTGCCGTTCCCTCGGCTGTTACGATCATCGTGCTGCGGTGGTTTGAATCCAACCATGGCTGATACTTCAAGATTTTTTTGAGTCAACCAAGTACCCATCAAGCCTGCATATGCTTCGGTTAGATAGCCATCTGCATTGGAATGAATTTGAGTAAAAACCCCTACGCGCTTATTTCGTAGCCAACCAGGAAGACCCTGAGAAGACATTTTCATATAGCGATAGCTTGCCCCGATCACGTCATTACGACGCAAAAACCCAAGATCCGATATATCCAACTCGTTATCTAATATGTCGAAAGAAAAATCGTGCATACGACCACGCTTGGGTGTGTAAACTAAGTTCGAGAAAACACCATAACCAACTTCACCTTTTTTGTCGGATACCACTAGTTGATTATCCCAAGACACCTTTCCACTTCCTGATAAATAATGGGAATCAACTCCATGAACTACAGCATCGTTCAAGGGATTTGACGCCAGGGTCCCCATATAGCCGATTGATTGTCGACCGCCACCCCCAGCACTCTCATACAACAAACGTACAACACCAAAGTCCCGACCATCTGATTTAAGCGTCATTTCCCGATCTGTGTTATCCCAGACACCACGCCACTCTACTTCCTTTTCAAATGCAGTCAGAAGCCCATATCTCAGACCTCCCGATTGACCGACTGCTTTTACAGCCCCGACTAACTCAGTCGGCTTACTCTGCTCAACTCCGCTGACGGTCACATAGTCAGGAATTTCAACGTGCTTTGCAGAACCTCCTATTCTTCTTGTATTGAGCAGTGTAGTTGGCTCCATTCTGTAGGTTTGAACAGATTGCCTGCCTCCACTGCCGCCCGGACCACTGGGGCCTCTCGGATTTGAACGAGGAGAAGTCACAAATACTTCATTACCCTCCAGAAAAAATAGACGCTTCTCTGGATAAAAGGTTTCGTAGGCCGTGAGATTCACGACCACATCATCCGATTCAATTGATCCAAAATCTGGATTGACGGTTGCGGTTAACTGCAGATTGGTCGAAGGCCTCCAGGCCACATCAATACCGCCTCGACCATCCGCCTCGTTGCGTATTTCATCTGAAGTTGCGGAGACGTAGGGATACACCTCCCATTGTTGTCTCGGATTGACTTTATCAATTCTTACGGGCTCAAAAGCTGAGATAAATCGGGCCTGAGAAAAAGGCAAAGGAGGAAACGAATAACGCTCATCCAAATAGGCAACCTTCCTAAACATAGCTATTGCGATACGTCTTTCTTGAGATCCCTCGGGCATACTAAGCGCCGACCAGGGGATAAACATCTCGGCACTCCAGCCATTGCCAGTAACCGCCGTCTCACCGATCCAGGGACCATCCCATTGAGTTGTGATGTTCCTTTCGGGAGCGATCTTTCCATCTTGTTTAGAACCACCCAAACCAATGTTGAAAAAATTTCCATAAAGGCCCTCTCCAGAGGAGTCTATGGAGATCCCAAAATCATCGCGGTTTACAAATTCATCTCGTGATGAAAGACGCTCGACCAAGGTGTCGACTGGTTGCTCCATCTCGCCCGCCACATACAAGCCTTTATCTGTATAAAGAATGCGGGTTTTTGTAGTATGAGTGGGCTTTTCCAACGTGTCTGGGTCAGTCACAGTCATCCGATCGAAGGACGGGATCTCTGACCAGATCGCTTCATCTACCAATCCATCAATCTTGATATTCGCATCTTCCACTCGTGCGATGCGCATGGTTCCAGATTGTCCACTCGACAAGCTATCCGCATTAACGACTCGAGCCGATATAGCCTGCTCAGCATTTGACTCTTGAGACGAAGCCGCAACTGCTGACTCTTGAGACGAAGCCGCAACTGCCGTCTGAGGCTGACTGGTTGGCAATTCAACAACAGGGGCCGAAACTGATGCTTTAGGCTCCGGTGCTCGCCTTTGCATCCTGACAACAGGACGTTCCTTCGACGACAACACCCAAACATCGCCGAGCCCGCTGGCTCTTGCCTGACGAATCAACTCGCGAGCAGAAGTCTGATCCATTACTGGTCCCAATACTCGGTGATAAGTTAACCCGTTAACCCTAGCCTCTTCGATTCGGGCTTCTATCCCAAACTGTCTTGAAATCTGCGCCGATTCCTTGAGAGCGAGCGAGCGATCCTTAAAACTATTGAATACAACAGAACCGGGGCTTGCCAAGGCACTGACAGAACAAATCATCAAGCAAACAAATACAAAGCGGAGAAATAACAGCAAAGGGAACTTATACAGCAAAATGGGGCGTGAAATATAGCAGATTCAACCACCGTCGACCAATTAACAAAAGAACGAAGTCTTCTAATCAAATAGCCGTTCTTTCATCACGAGCAAGCCCAATCGGTTTGAACTCAAAGACTCAGGAACCGAATCGATACCTCAACTTCATGGTGAACACATCAATGATCGGTTCATTTATCGCGTCTTGGAATAATGGCCAGAACTCATCATTGACTCGATTAGGCAGATTACTTCCTCGAGTATAGACAATGAACAAATCAGACAGCGGGCCGATTTCCCAACGATAACGCACCTGGGCCGTCAAACGAGAAACCGTAAAATCATCTGTCGGTTCAGACAAATCCTTAAACCGAGGGACAAGATCCTTGGCTTCCTTGTCGATAGACCAAAAATAGCTCTCGTTCGCGTCAATTCCAATCCACTGGAATTTTAAGCTTAGTTGTTGTTTTGACGAAATAAAAAAGTTCATAGACAACATTGGGCGAACTTCCAGTGCGTCGTACGAAGTGAAATCCTCATCCCCTTTATAAAGAACCCACTCATTGCGTTTATTGAACATCACATCAAAGTCCAATGAGAAGCGATCAACCGGGGTATAGGTAAACCCCACCGTTGGAATGTAAGTAACTTCCCCAAGGTCTTCGGGCCGACTGTCTAGCCCTGCCGAAACAGAGAATTTCCTCGCCGAGTCTGTACCAATAGTAAACCCAGAGTAAAAACCATAGTCGGTGCGATAGATTCCATTGCCTCGACTATTTCGATCATCATACTGTGGAGGCTTGAAACTTAACCTAGCTGAGATTTCGATGTTTTTCTTTGTAAGCCACTCGCCTCTTATTCCCGTATAGGAATTTGTCAGCTGACCATCTGTATTAAAATGGGCTTGCGAAAAAATCATCAATCGCTTATTCCTGAGACGGTCAGGGAGCCCTGTCGAGGTTGATCGAAAGTAGCGGTAACTAGCACCAGCCACATCGTTGCGACGCAAGAACCCAAGATCCGAAATGTCCAGCTGATCATCGAGCCAATCCAATGAGAGACTGTGACCGACTCCTCTCTTGGGTTTCCAACCAATATCGGCAAATAATCCATAACCTTTGTCACCCTCTTTATCAGAGATCATCAATTGACCATCCCAAGACCATTTACCGGACTTCGACAACCAATGGCTGTCTACGCCATGCACAAGGGCATCATCCAAGGGATTTGAAGCAATAGTCCCCATGTATCCAAGGGAACTACGCCCGCCTTCGCTTGCGGTTTCATACAACAGACGAACCACCCCGAAGTCTCGGCCGTCCGCCCTAACAGGAACCTCCAGTCCTGTATTTTCGTCGGTTCCGATGAGTTCAGCCTCTTTCTCGAAGGCAGACAAGACTCCATATCTCAAATTGCCCGATTGGCCAACCGCTTTGACTGCACCAATCAATTCCGATGGTTTACCTTGTTCCACTCCACTCACTGTAACGCCCTCAGGTATAACCACTTGTTTAGCAGAACCGCCTATCCGACGTGTATTCAACAAGGTGCTAGGCTCCATAGTAAAACTGCTGGTCGATTGGCGGCCTCCCCCTCCTCTAGAAGAACTCATAGATCGAACATTAGAGCGAGGTGATGTCAAAAAAACCTCATTGCCCTCAAGAAAGAACAATCGCTTTTCTGGATAAAAGGTTTCATAGGCTGTTAGATTCACGACCGCGTCATCAGACTCAACCGATCCAAAATCTGGATTGACTGTTGCCGTTAACTGAAGATTACTGGAAGGCCTCCAAGCCACATCAATACCACCTCGCCCGTCAGCTTCGTTGCGTATTTCATCGGAAGTCGCCGACACATAGGGATAAACCTCCCACTGCTGCTTCGGATTTACACCCTCAACGGGCACAGGCTCAAAAGCAGAGATAAAGCGGGCCTGAGAACGAGGCAATGCAGGCCAGGTGTAGGTTTCGTCCATGTATGCGACCTTTCGCAATACCGAGATTGATATTTGTCTGCCCATAGCACCATCTGGCATTGATAGCGCCGACCAGGGAATAAACATCTCCGCGCTCCAACCGCCATCAGTAACCGCCGTCTCACCAATCCAGGGGCCATCCCACTGATTTGTTAAGTTGTCTTCGGGCGCTATCTTTCCATCCGTTTTTGAACCGCCTAAAGCCAGTCTGAAAAAATAGCCATATAACCCTTTTCCAGACGAATCAATAGCAAAACCTACCTCATCGCGGTTGATTGATTCATCCCGTGAGGAAAGCCGCTCAACCAGCGTATCCAAGGGTTGCTCCATCTCTCCCGCCACATAAAGGCCCTTGTCCGTATAAAGAATGCGAGTCCTTGTTTTATGGGAGGGCTTTTCCAATGTATCTGGTTCAGTTACCGTCATCCGATCGAATGCCGGGATCTCAGACCAGATAGCTTCATCCACTCGCCCATCGATCTTGATGTTGGCATCTTCGACTCGAGCAATGCGCATGGTTCCAGATTGTCCACTCGACAAGCTCGCCGAATTAACGACTCGAGCTAACATAGCCTGCTCAGCATTTGACTCCTGAGACGAAGCAGCTACTGCCGTTTGAGACTGACTGGCTGGTAATTCAACAAGGGGTGTTGGAACTGGTGCTTTCGGATCAGGCTCTCGGCTTGGCCCACCCGCAACTGGACGTTCCTTCGAAGACAACACCCAGACATCTGTCAATCCACTCACTCTAGCCTGACGAATTAGCTTCCTAGCAGAAGTCTGATCCATCATGGGACCCAACACACGGTGGTAAGTCAGCCCATTGACCCTGGCCTCTTCGATTCGGGCTTCTATGCCAAACTGTCTTGAGATCTGTACCGATTCCTTCAGCGCAAGCGAACGGTCCTTAAAACTATTGAAGACAACAGAACCAGGACTTGCCAAGGCACTGACAGAAAAAATCAGCCAATAACCAACGAGGAAAAACCGAGGGAATAACAACAGCAATCTTAAGTAATACAGATGGCGCGCAATACTAACAAATTAATGCTTTACCAGCCATCAACCAACTGAATCAGGAGCCGAACCGATACCTTAACTTCATGGTGAAGACATCAATGATTGGCTGATTCATAGCATCACGGAATAGAGGGGCAAATGTCGCATCAACTTGATTGGGTAAGTTACTCCCTCGGGTGTAAACCAGGAAGAGGTCAGATAATGGCCCAATCTCCCAGCGATAACGCACCTGGGCTGTCAAACGAGAGACCGTGAAGTTCTCAGACGGTTCATTGAGGTCTTTGTACCTAGGAATTAGATCGCCTACTCCGTCCTGAACGGACCAAAAATTGCTTTCGTTGGCGTCGATTCCTGCCCACTGCAGTTTCAGTCTTAATTGCTGTTTAGCAGAGATAAAAAAATCGACTGATAAGTTCGGCTGGATTTCCAGTGCATCATAAGAGGTAAAATCCTGACCTCCTCGGTAAACGACCCACTCATTACGTTGGTTAAGTACCAAATCCAGATCAACAGAAAACCTATCAACTGGACTATAGGTAAAGCCTAAAGTCGTGACATATGTCACGTCCCCTAAATCTTCTGCTCTTCCTTGCAACATCGCGGAAAAAGCAAACTTCTTAGCTGAATTGGTTCCAATGCTCAAAGCTGAATAAAATCCAGTCTCTTTCCGGTAAACTCCATTACCTCGGCTATTTCGATCATCATAATGCTGAGGTTTAATATTAAAGTTAGCCGCTAATTCAAGATTCTTTTTAGTAAGCCAAGTTGCCATCACACCGAGATAGGACTCCATTAACAATCCATCAGTATTGTGATAGAGCTGAGAATAAACTCCGATTCGTCGATTTCGCTGCCAATCGGGTAAACCCTGTGATCTTGATTGGAAAAACCGATACTTTAATCCAACATAATCGTTACGACGAAGAAAGCCCAAATCCGAAATATCTAAATCATTATCTAAAAAATCTAATGAAAAATTATGACCAACTCCTCGCTTCGGGTTCCAGCTTAAATCGCTAAACACACCATACCCACTGCGACCATCAACATCTGAGGTCAAAAATTGCGTGTCCCAAGAAACCTTGCCAGTCCTAGACAGTAAATGGGCATCAATTCCATGCACCAGCGCATCTTCATCAGGATTCGATGCAAGCGTACCCATATAACCAATCGATTTTCGGCCTCCATCACCAGCCTGCTCGTAAAGTAGTCGTACTACACCAAAATCCCGGCCATCTTCCACGACCAGAAGCTCCGACCCAGTTTCGTCGTCCATCCCCATGAGTTCGGCCTCTTTTTCAAAGGCAGATAAAACTCCGTATCTCAAATTCCCTGACTGGCCAACCGCTTTGACTGCACCAATCAATTCCGATGGCTTGCCTTGCTCAACACCACTCACCGTGACCCCCTCGGGTATAGTCACTTGTTTAGCAGACCCGCCAATTCGACGTGTATTTAACAAGGTACTAGGTTCCATCCGATACATGCCCGGTGATTGTCGGCCTCCACTACCGCTGGGACTACCTGGGCCTCTTGGATTAGAACGGGGCGAGGTTACAAACACCTCGGTTCCTTCTAAAAAGAACAAACGCTTCTCAGGAAAGAAAGTCTCGTAAGCCGTGAGATTCACTACAACGTCATCGGACTCCACCGAACCAAAATCGGGGTTCACCGTTGCGGTCAGTTGGAGATTACTTGAAGGCCTCCAGGCCACATCAATACCGCCTCGACCATCGGCTTCATTACTTATTTCATCTGAAGTTGCCGACACATAGGGATAGATCTCCCATTGCTGCTTGGGATTAACTTTTTCAAGTTCGACAATAGCAAAAGCCGAGATAAACCGTGGTTGAGAAAAGGGCAACGCCGGCCAAGTGTATAGCTCGTCCATGTAGGCGACTCGTCTGAATATTGCTATTGCGATCTGTCTCTCTTCAGATCCATCCGGCATACTAAGCGCCGACCAGGGGATAAACATCTCGCCGCTCCAGCCGTTTTCAGTAACCGCCGTCTCACCCACCCAGGGCCCATCCCACTGACTTGTCAGATTTCTTTCAGGACTAATTTTTCCATCAATCTTAGATCCTCCAAGCGCCAATCTAAAAAAATTACCATAGAGGCCTTTCCCGGACGAGTCTATCGCCACACCCATTTCATCTCTGTTAATCATCTCGTCCCTCGAGGACAAACGCTCGACTAAAGACCCCTTGGGTTGCTCGAACTCTCCCGCGACGTACAAGCCTTTGTTCGTGTAAAGAATCCGCGTTTTTGTTTTATGCGTAGGCTTTTCCAATGTATCAGGTTCACTAACAATCATCCGATCGAAAGCCGGAATCTCCGACCAGATCGCTTCATCCACTAACCCATCAATCTTGATGTTCGCATCTTCCACTCGTGCGATGCGCATGGTTCCAGATTGTCCACTCGACAAGCTCGCCGCATTAACGACTCGAGCTAACATAGTCTGCTCAGCATTTGACTCTTGAGAGGAAGCAGCAACCTGTTGTCTTAGGCTCACTGGTTGGCAATTCAACAACGGGCGTTGAAACTGGCGCTTTAGGATCAGGTGCTCGCCTTTCCATCCTGACCATCGGACGCTCCTTCGAAGACAACACCCAAACGTCAGGGAGCCCGCCGGCTTTTGCCTGGCGAATCAACTCCCGAGCAGAAGTCTGATCCATTACTGGTCCCAATACTCGGTGATAAGTTAACCCGTTAACCCTAGCCTCTTCGATTCGGGCTTCTATTCCAAACTGTCTTGAGATCTGCGCAGATTCCTTGAGAGCGAGCGAGCGATCCTTAAAACTATTGAAGACAACAGAACCGGGACTTGCCAAGGCGCCGACAGAAACAATCAACAAGCAAACAAATACAAAGCGGAGAAATAACAGCAAAGGGAACCTAACTAATGCAGATAGCGCGCGATACTAACAAATTTGTACTCCACCAGTCATCAAACGACTCATCACGATCCGAACCGGTACCTCAACTTCATCGTAAGCACATCAATGATCGGTTCGTTCAGTGCATCGCGGAACAAATAATCAAAGTCCTGATCACTTCGGTTGGGGAGATTGGCGCCCCTTGTATAGACAATAAACAAATCAGATAGCGGGGCTATCTCCCAGCGATAGCGCAGTTGCACCGTCATCTGGGATACCGTGAAATCATCCTTGGGATCCAGATCCATTTTAGTTCGGGGAAGCAGTCGTCCAGGAGTTTGAGGGACCAACCAGTATTGGCTTTCATCAGCGTCTAACCCAACCCACTGTAGCTTAAGTCGAAGTTGCTGTTTTGCAGAAATAAAGTAGTCCATTGACAGACTTGGTAACAACGCAAAAGAATTAAAGGCCGTGATGTTTCGATCGCCCATGTGCACGAGCCAGTTTTCATCTTTTTGAAACGCAATGTCGAAATCAAACGCGAAACGATCGACTGGGCGATAGGTAAAGCCAATATCAGCTGCAAAATACTCATCAGACCCACAACAAGCTGTCGCAACCAGCTGAATGGAGGTAGAGAATTTATTGGCGGTGCTCGTTCCATAGGCAGCTCGCAAATAATGCCCACCGCTCAAGCGATAGGCTCCATTGCCGCGACTGTTCCTATCATCGTAACGACTCGGTACGTACTCCAAACTGAAGTCGAGTTCTGAATTATCTCTAAACAAAAACCCATTCCAAACGCCAATATAACTTTGCGTGGTAAAACTATCTCCGTTGTGAGCGCTCATTGCGAAAAAACCAAGACTTCGGTTGCGAAAGCGAGGCCGTATACCTTGAGATTTCAGTTGGTTATACATATAGGACACACTGTATAAGTCGTTTCGTCGTAGAAACCCTAAGTCCGATATATCCAGCCGATCATCGAGCGCATCAACCTTAATGGTGTGTGTGTACCCTTGTTTTGGAGAGATATTTAGATCGGTGAAAAGCCCATAACCGACTTCATCATCGACATCGGAAGAAATAAATTGAGTATCCCAAGAAACCTTGCCCGACTTAGATAGCCAGTGAGTGTCCACACCATGAACTACCGCTTCATCTAAAGGATTTGAGGCGAGCGTTCCCATGTAACCAAAAGACGTTCTACCACCACCGGCCACACGTTCATAAAGGACTCTTGCAACGCCAAAGTCCCGACCATCCTCTGAGATAGCGACTTCCTCGCCAGTCACCTCATCAGTTCCAACTAATTCCGCTTCTTTTTCAAAAGCGGTTAATAATCCATAACGTAAACCCCCTGACTGACCTACGGCCTTTACCGCTCCGATCAGTTCCGATGGTTTGCTCTGCTCTACCCCACTCACCATGATCCCCTCTGGAACGACAACTTGCTTGGCAGAACCACCTATACGGCGAGTGTTAAGTAAGGTCGTTGGCTCCATCCTGTAAGGAGAAGGAGACTTTCTACCGCCACTACCTCTGGGCCCAGAACTCATTTCTGTCACCGACCTTGGAGTCGTCACAAACACCTCATTCCCTTCCAGGAAAAACAAGCGCTTCTCCGGAAAGAAGGTCTCATAAGCCGTGAGATTAACCACCACATCGTCTGATTCTACCGAGCCAAAGTCAGGATTGACGGTTGCGGTCAGCTGAAGATTAGTCGAAGGTCTCCAGGCCACATCAATACCACCTCGGCCATCCGCCTCATTACTTATTTCATCCGACGTCGCCGACACATAGGGATAAACCTCCCATTGCTGCTTAGGATTAACGCCTTCTACTGTTGCCGGAGAAAACCCCGATATAAATCTCGGTTTGGAAAATGGCAGATAAGGCCAACCCCAAAGCTCGTCCAAATGCGCAACTTTTCTGCCGGTCAAGAGACCAATGCGTCTATCATCCTCAGAGCCTGGCATACTCATTGCCGACCAGGGCAAAAACATCTCGGCGCTCCAGCCATTGCCAGTAACTGCCGTCTCGCCAAGCCAAGGCCCGTCCCACTCAAAAGACATCACACGCTCGGGTGCTATTTTCCCGTCTTGTTTGGATCCACCCAGGCTCAGACCAAACGTATAGCCGTACAAACCCTCTCCCGATGTATCAATCATCACGTAGAACGTATCGCTGTTTACTGATTCATCACGCGTAGTAAGTCTTTCTACTAAGGTATCCTTGGGCTGCTCCATATCTGCAGACACGTAAAGGCCTTTGTTATCAGAAAAGATCCTGATCTTCGTTAAATACCTGCTTTTCTCCAGGGTATCAGGATTGATGACTTTCATCCGATCAAAAGCCGGGATCTCTGACCAGATTCGTTCATCGACTCGCCCGTCGATCTTGATGTCGGCATCTTCCACTCGTGCGATCCGCATCAGCCCCGACTGTCCACTGGACAAGCTATCCATATTAACGACTCGTGCTGACATAGCGGATATGCCATCGGTCTCTTGAGGTGCAGTAACTATCGTCTTAGGCTGACTAACAGGCTTTTTAACTGAAGGGGTCGGAACCGGCGCTTTTGGCTCAGGTGCTTGCCTTTGCATCCTGACCACGGGTCGTTCCATAGAAGACAGCACCCACACGTCTGCTAACCCACTCGCTCTTGCCTGACGAATGAGCTCTCGAGCAGAACTTTGATCCATAACCGGGCCCAGCACGCGATGGTAAAGAGTTCCTTTGATTCTGGCCTCTTCAATCCAGGCTTCTATCCCAAACTGTCTTGAGATCTGCGCCGACTCCTTGAGAGCTAGCGAGCGATCCTTAAAACTATTGAATACAACAGAACCGGGATTTGCCAAGGCACCGAAAGAACAAATCAACAAACAAACAAATACAAAGCGATGGATTAACAACAGAAAACTTAACTAGTGCAGATGGCGCGCGATACTAACAAATTTATACTTTGCCAGCCATCCAGAGACTGATCACGATCCGAATCGGTACCTCAACTTCATCGTAAGCACATCAATGATCGGGTCACTTAGTGCATCGCGAAACAAATAATCAAAGTCCTGATCTCCCTGACTGGGCAGGTTGGCCCCTCTAGTATAGACAATAAACAGATCTGAAAGCGGAGCAATTTCCCAGCGATAACGCAATTGCACCGTCATCTGAGACACGGTGAAGTCGTCTTTTGGATCGAGGTCCATCTTAGTTCGTGGGAGCAAGCGCCCTGCCACATCAGGCACTGTCCAATACTCACTCTCATCAGCATTTATACCCACCCATTGCAGTTTCAAGCTAAGCTGCTGCTTGGATGATATAAAATAGTCCATGGATACGCTGGGCATAATGTTGAACGCATTGAATCCCGTGATATTTCGGTCTCCCACGTGCACGAGCCAGTTCGTCTGCTTTTCAAGCGTCAGATCGAAATCAAGGGCGAACCGATCGACGGGCCGATAAGTAAAACCCAGATTCGCGTTGTAGACAGAGTCCCACATAAAACCCGAGCTGTTCACTAGTTGTATAGAAGTCGAAAATTTCTTAGCAGTGCTTGTTCCATAAGCGAGGCGTACCAAGTGACCCCCGTCCGTCCGATACGTACCGTTACCCCGGCTATTTCGATCATCGTAAAAATCTGGCATGAAATTAAATTCCGCATTGATCTCTGAGTTGTTGTTGAATAAAAAAGCTCCAAATGCCCCTAGGCCGCTGGGTGCCAATATTTGGCCCTCTTTATTTTGGTTCGCCATAACAAACAATCCCGCACGTCGATTTCTCAAACGTTTTGGCAAACCCTTCGACTTAAAACTCATAAACTGATACTGCAACCCATACGTATCATTTCTTCTTAAAAACCCCAAATCCGATATATCTAGATTTTCATCCAGCGCATCGAGTTTAAGCTGATGAATACGACCTTGCTTTGGCGAAAAGCTGAAATCCGAAAAAATCCCGTAACCAATTTCATTGTCGACATCTGAACTCAATAATTGGGTATCCCAGGAAAATTTTCCGTCGCCAGACAAAAGATGGGTATCGACTCCATGCACCACCGCATCATCGAGCGGATTAGCAGCGAGTGTACCCATATAACCAATAGACTTTCGCCCATTAGTGCTCACATTCTCATAGAGCAACCGGGCAACACCAAAGTCTCGACCATCCTCTGAGATAGCGACTTCTTCGCCAGTCACATCATCGGTTCCAACTAGTTCAGCTTCTTTTTCAAAGGCAGACAATACTCCATAGCGCAATGCTCCCGACTGCCCGACCATTTTTACAGCTCCGATCAGTTCTGAAGGCTTACTTTGTTCAACCCCGCTGACAGTTACCCCTTCGGGAACAACCACCTGTTTAGCCGAGCCACCTATACGACGAGTGTTGAGTAAAGTTGTGGGCTCCATTTTCCAGGTTGCAGGACTCTGTCGTCCGCCACTCCCACGAGGTCCGCTCGACATCTCTGCAACCGTTCTAGGAGTCGTGGAAAACACTTCGTTCCCTTCCAGAAAAAAGAGCCGTTTCTCAGGGAAAAAAGTTTCGTATGCACTGAGGTTCACCACGACATCATCCGATTCCACAGATCCAAAATCCGGGTTCACCGTCGCAGTTAGCTGTAAATTACTCGAGGGTCGCCACGCCACGTCAATTCCCCCGCGCCCATCAGCCTCGTTGGTTATCTCATCTGAAGTCGCTGAAATATAAGGATAGACCTCCCATTGCTGCTTAGGATCGACCCCTTCAACAGTTGCCGGCGAAAACCCCGATAGAAATCTCGGCTTAGAGAAAGGAAGCTCTGGCCAACCCCAAAGCTCATCCAGATGGGCGACACGTCTGCCGATCAACAACCCGAGTTTTCGAGCCCCTTCAGCATCAGGCATACTCAAAACGGACCAAGGGAAAAACATCTCAGCACTCCACCCATCTTCAGTTTTAGCTGTCTCTCCAACCCACGGTCCATCCCACTCAAAAGACATCACACGTTCCGGTGCAATTTTGCCATCTTGTTTTGAACCACCCAAACTCAACCCAAAGGTGTACCCGTACAAGCCTTCACCGGACGAATCGATCATTGTATAAAACGTGTCGGCGTTTACAGACACGTCTCTCGGTGTTAGGCGCTCTACCAAACTAGACTCAGGTTGAACCATCACCGCAGAGACATAGAGTCCTTTACTGTCGGAAAAGATACGGGTCTTCGTCGGATACTTGGTTTTTACCAGCGTATCCGGGTTCATCACACGCATACGGTCAAATGCGGGTATCTCATCCCAGATCGCCTCGTCCACCCGGCCGTCAATCTTGATATCCGCGTCTTCCACCCTGGCAATACGCATAACCGTCGAGTTACTACTTGATAAATCCGACGCATTGACCACTCGGGCGATCATATTAGAACTTTGATCAACCAGTGGTTCGACTGTCGCTTTCTGCACCACTTCAGGGACTTTAGGCACTTCAGCAGGTATCGATCTCCGAAGTACCTCTCTGATTGGGTCCGGCTGGCGCATCTCTGTCCTGACAATCGGCTGTTTCATTGAAGACAAAATCCACGCATCCGCAAATCCATTTGTCCTGGCTTGTCGGACGAGCTCCTGAACCGAAGCTCGATCCATCACCGGCCCCAGTACGCGATGGTACGTCGTGCCACCTACCAACGCCTCCTCGATCCGAGCCTCAACACCAAAGCGTCTGGAGATCTGAGCCAACTCCTTCAGCGCCAACGAGCGATCCTTAAAACTGTTAAACACGGCAGAGCCAGGCGCAGAAAAAGCGATCTGCGGAACGAGCAAAAATGCTACAAGAACTAATCGACGGATTAACAAAATTTATACTCATCTCACGCGGGACCGCGATTCTATCAAAGTAAGACTCTGCCAGCCAATCATCTGTACATATGTACATATGATTGGCTTACGTAACGACCCGTCGATACAAGACAATGACGGAACCCATCTATTTTTGGCATGTAGCAAAGCCTTGAAATGCGTCCTCCCGAATTATGATATAATCGTAAGTTATTCGTAACCGACACAATCCTCTTTAGATTCTGGCGCAGTTACATCTTAAGAGGGAGCCGGGGAACAATGAGTGAAGCTGACCAGCAAACTGACTTTGCTGAGAAATCAGGAAAAGTCGGTACCTTCACTGAGGGACCTGTAGGTAGACACCTCCTCAAACTCGGTTCTTTCATGGCGATGGGCACAATAACGATTAATATCGCCCAAGTCACTGAAGCCATTTTTCTGGGTATGCTGGGAACCGAAGCACTCGCTGCAATCGGCTTTGCCTTTCCGATAACCATTACGCTTTTTGCCTTTGCTGGCGGTATCGGTAGTGGCGCCTCATCGGTGATTGCTCGGGCAATGGGTCGCGGCGACAAACAGCGAGCGGCAATGCTGGTTACACACGCTCAAATTCTCACCATACTCCTAGGAATCATGCTCGCGTTCTTCGGAATCAGTTATTCCAATGAAATCATTTCTGCCCTCGGGGCAAAAGACAGGGTTCTTGAACTGACCATTGAATATCTCGAAGTCTACATGCTCGGTTTTCCGTTTTTCATGCTGTCGATGGTCGGCTCGACGTTACTCAGAGCGACGGGCAGCGCAGCTAGCCCAGGGATCATCATGTCCGTAGGCTCCGTCTTGCAAATTCTCTTGGCCCCATTACTCATTTTTGGATGGGATTTAGTTGGGGTGCCCGAATTAGGAATCGCGGGAGCCGCTTGGGCTTACTTTGCCTCTCGCTCCTTCACTATCCTTCTTTATATCTGGATGCTCTACCGGGCAGAATTAATGAACAACAAAATCGAAGGACTAATGGACTCCTGGCGGGACATTATGCATGTCGGCGGACCTGCAATCGCGAGCGGGCTTGTGATGCCTGCGTCAATGCTCATAATCACCAAACTGCTAGCTGGGCATGGCCATGAAGTGGTAGCGGGGTACAACGTAGCATCAAGAGTCGAAACACTGGCTCATATGATTTTGTGGTCCTGTTCTTCATCAGCCGAACCCCTCATAGGTCAAAACTGGGGAGCACGCTTGATTGACCGCGTCAGAAGGACACTCTTTCTGTGTAATACGTTTTGTTTGGCCTGGGGCGTTTTGACTTTCATTGTAATGATCCAATTCGGCGCATACTTCGTCAGTCTTATTGATAATAATCCGATCGTTGTTGAAACTGCGACTCTGTTCTTCCTCTGGATTCCGTTAAGTATCGGCTTCATGGGCATGATCCAAGTCGCTAATTCTTGCTTTAATGCTAGAGGGTTACCTATGCCAGCCTTGGTGATCTCATTACTGAGAAGTTTGATTATTTATATCCCACTTGCCCTTATTGGCGATTACCTTTGGGGCTATGAAGGCATTTTTATTGCTACTGCCATCACTAATGTGCTGCTGGGAGCCGTTTCCTGGCAGTGGAATCAAAAAAGTGTTGAGAACCAAGCGCTAACACTTAAAACACTATCGTAACTGTCTTCCAGGACTATTCTGGGCATCAAGTCAGAACCATGAGATACCTAGGACTGACAACGTCCAAGGTACCTATTTACTGTGGATTATTTTGAATACTCAGATTAGTCTTCAGGTTGGGGTTTAGGAGGACAGGCACCAAGTGCTAGCTTAATCGTGGTTCCACAGTCACAAACACATACTACAAAAATCCGATTTTTGATCCTGATAACTTTGTATCTACTTTGTTCATCAGTCTTAGCAAGCGATAGAAAGTTCGATTATCAGCACGGTACTTCCTATATTGAGCCGCTTAAGTACGCTCCTGATTTTGAGCACTTCGATTACGTAAATCCGCAAGCTCCAAAAGGAGGAACTTTACGCTTTCCGGAACTGGGAACTTTCGACAGCTTCAACAATATGGTCGATAAAGGTCGTAAAGCATGGGGAATGGATCTACTTGGCGTAAACGCCTACACCACGGATTCTTTGATTGAACCTTCGATCGATGAAAATGCCAGTTTTTATGCTCGCCTGGCAGACGGAGTATGGATCTCTCCGGACTTCAAGGAATTCGCATTCAGGATCAGGAAAGACGCACGCTGGCATGACGGAACACCTATCACTATAGAGGACGTGATTTTTTCTTTCACACATTACAGGGACAAAGCAGCCTCAGGCATTAGAACGGCACTCCTTGAGCTTGATGAAATAATAAAAATCAGTGACAACGAAGTATTGTTTACCGTTAAAGAAGAAGCCACCCCAAATCCAAACCTACCCTTTGCAATCGGTCAGTTTGCGATTCAGTCTAAAAATTACTGGAAGGACAAAGACCCAACGAAAACAACTATCGAACCACCATTGGGAAGTGGTCCCTACCGGGTCAAAGACTTCGTGCTAGGTAGATACGTTACCTACGAACGTGTAGACGATTATTGGGGAAAGAACCTTGCTGTGATGAAAGGTCGTTATAACTTTGACCAGCTCAAATGCGATTACTTTCGCGATGAATCGATTATGGTCGAATCCGTCAAGGGAGACGTTATCGATCTACGCCATGAAACAGTCTCAAAGCAATGGATGACTGAATACAATTTCCCAGCAAGACATAAAGGATACTTTAATCGGGAACTCATTGATCTGAAGAGGCCATGGGGTATGTGGTGGCCGATCATTTGGAATCTCGACGATAAAAAATTTCAGGATATTCGTATAAGAGAAGCTCTTTGGAATATGTACGATTTCCAATGGGTTAATCGGGTCCTGATGTATGGCTTTTATGACTACGCTGACAGCTATTTCTATAACTCGCCGATGGCTCATGAGGGCTTGCCATCTGAAAAAGAGCTAGAGTTGTTAGAGCCCTTTCGAGATCAGATACCAGAACGCGTCTTTACACAGCCATGGTCCGAGCCAGAATCAGATGGCTATGGTCACAATCGAACACAAGTAGAACGCGCACTCGAGCTATTCCGAAGCGCAGGATATGAAATCCGAAACAGCGTCATGGTTAATATGGAGACGGGAGAACCTTACACAATAGATTTCATTAATGTCTCTATTTTCACACTCAGGCAAAACATGCCCTTCGTCGAAGCCCTGAACCGCATAGGTATCGAAACCACAGCTCGCGCTCCAGAGGTGTCTAACTGGGTTTATCGAATGCAGAGCGGAAAATTCGAAGGCGGCACCGCAAATTACATACCCAGCACGACCCCGGGGCTCGCTCTACGGAACTGGTTTAGCAGCAGTTCAGCAGAAATCCCACTTTCACAAAACTGGATGGGCATTAAAAACCCAGCTGTAGATCATCTAATCGAAAAGGTGTTAGAGGCCAAAGACCCGGAGAGCTTTTACGCGGCAACACGAGCCCTAGACCGAGTGCTGCTATGGAACTTCTACTGGATTCCAGGATTAGCGATGCCGGGCTATCGCCTCGTCTACTGGAATCGATTTGGACAGCCAGATCATGGCATGAGTCTACAACGCTCTAGCTGGGTTGATACCTGGTGGTGGGATTCAGTAAAAGCCGAAAGAGTCATACAAGGCAAAAAAGAACTGGCGAGCGGCAACTAATGGGCCGTTATATTTTGAAAAGAATCGCCCTACTGGTCCCTACAGTATTAGCGATTATTTTGATCAATTTCACGTTAGTGCAATTTGTTCCTGGTGGACCCATCGAACAGATCATATCAAGCCTAACCGTAGGCAACATATCCTCGACCTCTAATATAACTAGTAGCGGGAACGTGGGAGCAGACCCTTCGGCCACCGAGTCACTGGCAAACGAATATGGTGTCGATCCAGAGCTCCTGAAAGATTTAGAACGCCAGTTTGGTTTTGACAAGCCAATACACGAACGCTTGATCGACATGCTAACTGGTTACGCAGTTTTTGATTTCGGAACCTCGTACTTTCAAGATGTGCCGGTGATTGACTTGATCGTAGAGCGGCTTCCCGTCTCCATTTCCCTTGGTTTATGGTCTTTGCTCATCATCTACGGAATCTCAATCCCCCTGGGCATTCAAAAAGCGGTCAAAGATGGCAGTAAATTCGATATCGCAACAAGTTCTCTGATTTTCGTTGGGTACGCCGTACCGGGTTTCTTATTCGCGATCTTATTGATCGTGCTTTTCGCCGGAGGCGGTTATTTGGAGATTTTTCCATTGAGAGGGCTTGTTTCCGAGAATTGGTATCAATTATCCTGGCCAGATCGCATCATAGATTACCTCTGGCATCTGTGCCTTCCTCTAATAGCATTAACAATAGGAGGGTTCGCCACTCTCACCATGTTAACCAAAAATTCTTTCCTAGAAGAGTTAGGTAAACAATTTGTCCTGACCGCCAGGTCCAAAGGGCTAACGGAAAAGAAAGTGCTTTACGGCCACGTCTTCAGAAATGCCATGCTCATCGTTATTGCGGGCTTTCCTGCCGCCTTTGTAGGAATACTCTTTACAGGTTCACTACTCATAGAAATCATTTTTTCTATCGACGGAATGGGCCTGCTGACTTATGAAGCAATTATCAAACGAGATTATCCGATTATGTTTGGGAACGTTTACATTCTCACTCTCATTGGGCTATTCATGCATTTAGTCAGTGATCTAACCTACGTGCTAGTAGATCCAAGAATTGATTTTGAAACTCGATGAAAAAGTATCTACTCTTTGCCGGATTTATATCATGACCCCCATCGCAGAGCGTCGATGGGCTCAATTTAAACGCAACAAACGAGCCTTCGGTTCTCTCTGGATTTTTCTAGTTCTATTCACAATTTCCTTGTTCGCAGAATTTATCGCTAATGACAAACCGATACTGGTCTATCACCAGGAAGAGTTTTTCTTCCCTGTTTTAGTTGATTACTCAGAAAAGGACTTAGGAGGACAACTGTCGTCCGCTGTAAGTTATTGGGATCCTTATATAATCGAGCTAATTGAGAGTTCGGGCGGCTGGATGATCAGGACTCCAATACCCTTTCATTATCAAACGCCTGACATGTATATCTCTGGTCCAGCACCCACCGCGCCAGACAGCATTCACTGGCTAGGTACTGATGATGCTGGCAAAGATACAACAGCTAGGCTTATCTATGGCTTCAGGTTGTCCGTTCTGTTCGGCATCACCTTGACCATTATTAGTGCCAGCATCGGTGTCATAGTGGGTGGGCTTCAGGGATACTTTGGGGGGATGGTAGATCTAATAGGCCAGAGATTTGTAGAAATCTGGACGGGGCTCCCTATCCTGATAATACTGATTATCCTTGCAAGCATCGTCGAACCGAGCTTTTTCTGGTTGCTAGGCTGTCTTGCAGCTTTCAGTTGGATGAGTGTCGTTGGGGTCGTTCGAGCTGAATTTTTGCGTACCCGAAATTTCGAGTACGTTAGAGCCGCAACAGCGCTAGGTGATAGTCATCTCTCGATCATGATTCGCCACGTACTGCCTAATGCCATGACCGCAGCTCTCACTTTTCTTCCATTCATATTAAGCGGCGCAATCACCTCACTCACTGCACTAGACTTTCTTGGATTTGGTCTCCCCGCAGGGTCCGCTTCTCTTGGAGAATTGCTTAATCAGGGCAAACGAAACCTTCAGGCTCCATGGTTAGGACTGACTGGATTCGTTACCGTAGGTATCATGCTGACTTTACTCATTTTCGTGGGCGAAGGAATAAGGGATGCCTTCGATCCGAGAAAAACAATATCAGCTTCGGGAGAAAACTAATGAATAGGACAAGCATATGACAGCATTAGTCGAGGTATCAGAACTGTCAGTAGCCTTTGGTACTACCCAAGTTGTTAACGAAATAAGCTTTCACATCAATCCTGGTGAAACCGTTGCTTTAGTAGGAGAGTCCGGATCAGGTAAAACAGTATCAGCTCTCTCTATACCTCAACTACTACCTTACCCCTACGCCTCGCATCCAACAGGTTCGATAGTACTAGATGGCGAGGAGATGATCGGTGCTGGAAAATCCAAATTGTTGGCCATGCGCGGATCTGTTGCGAGCATGATATTTCAAGAACCGATGACTTCTTTAAATCCTCTTCACAAAATAGGCAGACAAGTCAGCGAAATGCTCGTGCTAGATGGCAAGATCACTCGACAAGGAGCTGGCTCGAGAGTTCGAGAGCTCTTCGATTTAGTTGGTTTAGATGACTCAGTTCGTATCGATGCCTATCCTCATGAACTATCAGGCGGGCAGAGGCAGAGGGTCATGATCGCAATGGCCCTAGCGCAGGAACCAAGGTTACTTATAGCAGACGAACCAACCACAGCACTCGACGTCACTATCCAAAAACAGATATTGGAACTGTTAAAAGACATACAGAAAAAACTGAATATGTCGCTGTTGTTAATCACCCATGATCTCACTGTGGTTCGATCTTTAGCCAATAGAATCTGCGTCATGACCAAAGGAGATATAGTCGAGCAGGGGCCCGCAACAGAAATATTTGAAACCCCAAAGCACGAATACACTAAACACTTACTTGCTGCTGAGTTTCTCGAATTACCGCCAGCCGCGAAAGAAGATGCTCCAATTATTGCCGACATAAAAGACCTCCAAGTACGCTACCCCAAAGGTCGTCACTGGTTCGGGAAACAAGAGTATCTCGATGCAGTCAAAGGCATTTCAATGCAAATACGTCAGGGTCACACGGTCGGAATTGTAGGAGAGTCAGGCTCTGGCAAAACGACTTTGGGCCTTGCTTTACTTAGAATGATTAATTCCAGCGGAGAAATATGGATAGACAACAGAGATCTGCAATCACTAAATAAAAAAGAAATGAAGCCCTTGAGGCGGGATCTGCAAATCGTCTTTCAAGATCCTTATGGCAGTCTATCTCCAAGAATGACCGTCAACCAAATTGTGGGCGAAGGACTCAGAATACACGAACCTGAAATCTCGGAAGCAGAACGAGACCAAAAAGTATTAGAAGCGATCACTGAGGTAGGCCTCGAACCCGAAATGCTGGAGAGATACCCACATGAATTTTCTGGAGGCCAGCGTCAACGCATCTCTATAGCTAGGGCTCTGGTTCTCAAACCCAAGCTAATTGTGATGGACGAGCCGACTTCCGCGCTAGACGTCTCAGTTCAAGCGCAAATTGTGGACTTACTTAGAGATGTTCAAAAAAAATACGACCTTATCTACTTGTTCATCAGTCACGACCTGAAGGTTGTAAAGGCCTTAGCTCATCATATTGTTGTCATGAAAGAGGGGCTGGTCATAGAGCAGGGGGAAGCAGCAAGCATCTTTGACAACCCTCAAGATATCTACACGAAAGAACTACTCAATGCTGCCTTCATGCCAGAAACATTGGGCGAGAGTCAAAGCAATTAGAACTAATTTCGTATTGATTGCTTGTACAGACTCATGTCCCAATCCGGCCAGCGGAGCTGAGTCAACCTGAGAGTTCTTTCCGTCCAAAATGGATCTCCAGGAAGTGGAATGCCTATACACTGCAGTTGCGAAGGGGTCGCATTATTTAACACGATCGGCCAGGGTCTTTCTGCCGCAGACTGCCAGACATGAAAACCAATCATCTCGTTACCGCTCGCCTTATAGCCGACAGTCATAGTAAAACGATGACCATTTGTTTCGGTCAAATTTGTTCCCCGATGAAACGTGTCGATGCTATGTGCTAGTAAAGAGCCCGCCGGTCCAGCCCCAGATCGCTCCACTTGCTTCAACGCAAGTTGTTGATCTTCTCGAGCAAAGACCGAGCCCTCTCCTAACAATCTGTCGCTGTCGGTTTTAGTCACGTAGTGTAAGGCGCCATGCGCGTCCGTCACATCAGTCAAATAAAAAATGAAATCGACGGTTCTTAGAGCAATATCATCAGATGGAACCGTCAGCGTGTGATTTCCAAAATCGCAATGAAAAGCCTGGTCATAATCTGCCTCGCCAGTATATTTTGCCCAGGTATGTGATTGATATAAATGCACCTCCTCCACTCCTAGGAGTGCTTTAGCAAAATTAATCAAAGCTGGGTGAAGGGATATAAGATTAATCGCGGCTGACGCGTTATAGGGCAAGGAGTCAATGTTCATGAATTGTTTAGGATGCCCAGCACCAATAGCGCCTTCCTCTTTCTTATCTAGCGGTAAACCTACTCCTTCTCCTTTCCCCCGATCCTGATAGAGCTCTTCAAAATCTACGATGATCGGTTCTATTTCAGCCTGTGTAAAAAAATTGGGAATCAACGTAAATCCCTCTTCACACCACTGATCTACATGGGCTTGCTTGTGACGCTTTTCTAAAGACATCTGGATCTCTTTAACCAAATATTCGAAGAAAAGTGATTTTGTTGTAAATCAAGCATCTTCATCAACAGCCTCGAGCGGACGACCACTAGCGATCTCTTCTCGCGTAGCTTCTCGTAAGCTAAGTATCTCAATATCAAAACGTAAAGTTTGGCCTGCATGCGGATGATTTAAATCAACATCAATCACCTTACCTCCAACCTTGACCACGGTAACAGGCCGCACCCCAGAATCAATTCGCAAGTGCGTTACCATCCCGGCTTTGAGCAAATTAGGTTTAACGAAATATTTCTTTGAGACCCTTTGTGTCCAGTCCTCTCTTCTAGGGCCATAACCTTCTTCAGGAGGAACCTCTACTACAAATTGATCTCCAGCTTTCCTGCCGGTCAGCCCCTTTTCAACACCTTGCACAACATTACGGTGACCCTGAAGGATAGTGGTCTCCTGAGTTTCAGTAACTCCTACCAGAGTTCCATCTTCGTTAATCAAAGAATATTTAAAACTAACAACGGTATTTTTTTTTATTTCCACGAATAAACCCAAGAAAAAAACTAGTGGATCTCAATTTGAAGGCGCTACTCGTCAGCCACTAAAACCAAGGTTCCCGTAGTAGAAAGCGCTCCACCGGTACCGTTAACCACACAGGTTTTTGCAGATGTTTGCTTTCCAGGATCCCCATTGATCCCATCTTCAGCAGTGCCTGAAAGCTGGCGATAAGCCTCTATCAACAAAGGCATACCATACATGCCACTGTGATTGAAGGACAAGCCTCCTCCATTTGTATTGATCGGAAACTTTCCCCCTGGTGCGGCGTGACCGTCTTTCCAAAGCGTATGCCCTTCGCCTCGTGGCGCGAGACCCAACATTTCTGCAGTCATTGCGGCTGTAATAGTAAAAGAGTCATATATGAGGGCCATCTCCATGTCGTCTGGTCCCATACCGGCCATTGAGTAAGCATCGCGAGCAGAGTTCGCTGCGGAGGTTGCCGTAAAGTCCGACATCTCAAGCATATTGGAATGCCCCATGCTCTCTCCAGCTCCGGCAATCCATACCGGTTTCGTGCTTAAGCTCGCCGCTACCTTTGGACTCGCGATCAAAACAGCTCCGCCATGATCTGCCACCATACAACAATGCAATATGGTCATTGGCCAGGCGATCAGCCTGGACTCTTCCACCTGCTCAACCGTGATCGGGCCACCAAAAGGATGTTTATCTTTGGAGTACATAGCCGCCCTTGGATTCAAAGTCGCCCAATCGCGGCTGACCTTAGCTATATGTGCGAAATCTTCAGTCGTGGTTCCAAACCGATGCATGTGCCGAACCATTGCATGTGCGTAATTAGACGGCGCTCCACTCAGACCATAGGCCATGGTCATTTCCATAGCTGGAGACGTTACTCCCCCACCAACACCATAATTACCTGACCCTCTACCTCCGATAGAGCGAGCCGAGAACCCGTTTTCTCCATGACTAACCAGAGCAATATCAATTATGCCTGCATAAATTGCCGCCATCGCATGGTGAACGTGCATTTCGAATGAACAACCGCCAACTGCCGTCGTATCAATGTATTTTGGCGTGATACCCAGATGTTCACATAGCTCGGATGACCAACCTGTAGAAAAGACACCTTCAATCTTTGATATTGGCACACCGGTCTGATCACTTAGATTCTTTATTGCTTCGATATGAAGTTGCAGAGAAGAAACAGGCGTCTTTAAGAAACCAATCTCGTTGGCCTCGGCTGCTCCTACGATCGCTGCTGCTTTTGATAATTTTCCCGCCATACTAATTCTCCACTACCCGCCAAAAGGGAAGCGACATCTCCTCACTTGCCTTCTCAAACTCAACCACCACGCTAGACCCAATTTTAATTTCTTCAGGTTTTTGAGGATCTACGCCTTTTAATACCGTGAGCATGCGGTCGCCTTCTTTTAGATCAATGTACGCAGTTACGTAGGGCGCTTCTTCAGCCCAAGGCCCAAACGCTAGATGTTGGACTGCATAGGTATGAATTGTTCCTTCGCCGCTGCCCTCTATCCACTCGATATTATCCGAATGACAAAAGGGACAAAGAAAACGCGGATACCAATGAACGCGATTACAGTCTCGACAGCGAGGAAGCATAAGTATCCCTTGTTTCGCTCCTTCCCAAAACGGTTCCGTGTGTGTTCCCCTACTAGGGATCGGTTTGTCATACGCCATCTAAGCTACCCCCAAATACTAGTCATACTCCTAGCTGAAGATGATCTCATACAACGATTGATGATTACAGAGACCAATCCTAGCCGACCATGGAAAGTGTGATCAAAAGCCCTAACTGACATACTACTCTCCCCTAAATATCGAAGGTTTCCTATGTCTATCAGCGATCAAGCAAAACTCGTGGCATCCGACTTTATCCAAGCATTCAATGCACAAAATCACCAAGCTCTTGCAAAAACCCTGAACTATCCTCACATTCGCTTGGCTAAAGGTAAATTTCATACGATCACCAACGAAAAAGAGTTTATATTGCTTAGTGAACGCGCTGAAAATGACCTAAGAGATGAAGGCTGGGATCACACTGTGGTTGAATCTATGGATTCTATCCATGTGGGAGAAGACAAGGTCCACTTGTCTATTAAAAATCATCGAGCGACCAAGTCCGGCGATATCTACAATAGTTTCGAGACTCTATGGATCGTGACCTTAAATGACCAACACTGGGGAATCCAGTTCAGGTCAAGCTACTTAAGATAAGCTATTGATCAGACAATCGAAGTTTCTCAATCAGTTCCCGTTTTCGGTCTGGTTCTAAACCTTCAACAGCAAACCCAGTGCGTCCAATACATCCATCAAAACGTTCGATCATTTTATCAACCACGGCTTCTGGTGTCCCCACTATGGCGATCGTTTCCAAGATATCATCTGTTATCAAATCAGACATTTCTTGTGTTCGATGTTGTCGATTAAGAGCTATAAGTTCGTCCTGAAGATCTCCCCAACCATGGATATCCAGAACAGGCTTGTACGCCACGGTGCATCCATAAAAAGCGATTCTCGACTTAATCAATCCTATTGCTCTTTGAAGCTCTTCTTCTGAATCAGCCGAAGCGATCATCGGCGCATAATCCAGCTCAAAGCTCTTCAGGTCTCTGCCAGAGTTATGCAATCCACTCTTTATTGCTGGAAGCGTAACTTCTTTAAGAT
>JBJKYX010000036.1:0-81583 GCA_045560825.1 Candidatus Azotimanducaceae bacterium | reverse complement strand
GGGTGACACATAGATATCGTCAGGGCCGGCTAGATAGGATCCCTCTGGAGATCTCAAAAACCCAAATCCGTCTTGAAGAATTTCTAAAGTGCCTTCACCGTAGATGTCTTCACCGCCTTTAGACTGCTTTCGAACGATTGCAGCAATCACTTCTTGTTTCCTCGATCTGCCAACGTTCTCGAGTTCCATCGACCGAGCCATATCGATCAATTCAGTGACAGGTTTACGTTTTAGTTCTGATAAGTTCATAGCCATTTGAAAAAGCCAATATTGTTAAGTTAGAAGGTTTAAACGAGGTATCTGAACTTTGCCAGATGCTCATCAAAGACGGGGTGATTAAAGTTGTTTATTTTTTTGCTCAGAGTAAATCGAGCGTTTCTATTCCCTTAGTTTAGTTATTTCAGAGCCTAGGTCAAGCTTGGTCGTAGCCTGACCTGTTCTCCAACGTGAGGTGGTGTGAGACCGTTGAATTAGATATTGCTATCTAAAAAAGCCTGTAATTGGGACTTCGATAAAGCACCGACCTTTGTAGCCTCTACTTCTCCGTTCTTGAACAACATTAAAGTGGGGATTCCTCTTATGCCATATTTTGGAGGTGTTTCTTGATTTGCGTCCACATCAATTTTGCAAATCTTGAGGCGGTCTGTGTACTCGCTAGCTACCTCATCAAGTATTGGTGCGATCATTTTACATGGTCCGCACCATTCTGCCCAGTAATCTACTAGAACTGGGGTATCTGAGTTAATTACGTCATCCTGAAAGTTTGCATCAGACGTATGAGTTATATTCTCGTTCATTTATTTATTGGTCCTTGCCCGAAAGAGATCCTAGTTTAGCCTATCTTTTTGATATTAGACCATCAGTTATTTTGCAGTTGGGCAAATTCCTTAGCGAAGTAAGTCAAAATACCGCTCGCTCCTGCCCTCTTAAAGCACATTAGAGACTCAAAAAGCACCTCTTTATCTATCCATCCTTTGTCTATTGCTGCCTTGTGCATCGAATACTCTCCGCTAACCTGGTAAGCAAATACTGGAACATCGAATTTATCTTTTACCCTTTGAATAACATCTAAGTAGGGTAATCCTGGCTTTACCATGACCATGTCTGCTCCCTCAGAAAGGTCTAATGCGATCTCGTGTAGGGCTTCGTCTGAGTTAGCAGGGTCCATTTGATAAGTCTTTTTGTCACCTTTTAGTGTTTTGTTCGCGCCAACCGCGTCCCGAAAGGGTCCATAATATTTCGATGCATATTTTGCGGAATAGGCCATGATTAGCGTTAAATTGTGGCCATTGAGATCCAGTTGATTGCGAATCTCCCCCACCCTGCCGTCCATCATATCCGAGGGAGCAATAATATCTGAACCAGCCTCGGCACATACTAACGCTTGCTCGCAGAGTATTTTGACTGTTTCGTCATTCAGTATATAGCCGCTGTCGCTTAAAAGACCGTCATGTCCGTGGTTTGTATAGGGATCCAGTGCTACGTCAGTCATAACGCCTAGCTCGGGAAGCTGTTTTTTAATTTCTCTGACTGCTCTCGGCACCAAGCCCTCTCGATTTGTCGCCTCGCTCCCCTTGGTATCTCTTAAACTCGGTTCAATATTGGGGAAGATTGCTATTGCTGGGATACCTAGTCTATGAGCTTCTTCCGCTTCCTTGAGAAATTTATCGAGTGAGTGCCTGGCAATTCCAGGCATCGAATCTATCTGTTCGATTTTATTTTTTCCGTCGATCAGGAACATAGGATAGATCAAATCAGAAGTGTCAATTTTATTTTCGCTCACTAACTTTCTGATAAATTCTGTTGAACGATTTCTTCTCAGTCTTGTAGTCGGGAATTTTCGATTCATTGATATTTCGCTAATTTAGGTGGTCGATCTTTTTAACTAGAAAAGCCATTGCACCCAGTCTTAACCCAAAGTGAATGGGAAACTCGGTGAACGTCCTTTCAAAGGTTCATAAAATGACGAATCAGAATGCTAAATTTCAGCAGATTGATTGTGTTCGGCGGCGGTGTCCTTTTTGGATGCCGCTAGTGGTTTTTTAGCAACTTTTAGGTCAGATGCATTCTTAGTATAAAGTTTTGTTGATACCCACTTAACGAGATTTTTCCATGCGGCTGCCTCTTTTCTTGCAGCTCTAATCCCGATCATATCCATGACGCCCAGGCCTTGCTCTGCAGCATCTACGTAGATTGGAGAGTCTCTAAATTGGGCAACTGCTGGGACATCTAGGCAACTCAAAAAATTAATCAGTTTATCGTGGCTTTCCGTGTTTGGTTGGACTCGATTTGCGATCACCCCAACGGGTCTCGGGTTTAGGCGGTATTGCTTGTTAGTCACCAAGTCTGTAATAAATCGACTGCCTGCTCTTATGTCGATAGCGGATGGCAATATAGGCACTAAAATCAAATCTGTTTGTCTTAATAATGAATCAAGGTCTTTGCCCCTGGCATTGCTATGTCCATCAACCACAATTACTTCGGTATCACTGGGAACCCGATTATGAAAAGACGAGGTTTGGTACATGTTTGGCCGTTGATGAGAGGCGATTGTGCTTACGGGGGCGAGGCCTGCTGGTCTAACTTCTGCCCAATGGGTGCTGCTTCCTTGAGGGTCATTGTCCATGAGCGCAACTGTCTTTTGCATGCTTGAAAAAGTTACAGCTAGATTGGTTGCGATAGTGGTCTTTCCGCAACCACCTTTGCCATTAATTACTAAAATTCTGCGCGTTCGGTTTTCCATTGTCTGCGTTTAACCTTGCTTAACTTATTTCCATTCCCCAAAACAGCCTTTGGTCTTTTGATTACCAATTTGCTTTGATTATTGGTTCTTAAATTTTAGGCTATTGCAGAAGGTACTACTTTAGATCCCTGCGCCTACTTCACTATTATTAGTATTTTTGATCGGTTGTGTGAATAACCTGTTCACAAGTCTAACACTTTAAACAAAGTGGCGACAAGCCTGGAGAGCTATCTCTTTGATTTCCCTGAGTTATTAATTTTCGCCGCTATTTTCCAATGGTAGCAATCAAGCGTTCTTTATAATGACTCTCAACTGGGACCAAGCATTAAAGATTATTAGAATGAAGCCAGCTAAAGCCCAGGCTGGAATAGGGATCGTCCAGTATCGAGTATTACACCCAACTATCCCTGTAAAGGAGTCCCAAAGGACATCTATCAGCTGGTTTGGTGATGACACCAAAAAGCTGATAGGTGGTGAGCAACTCGTTGCTTGGGCAACGTTAAATTGAAGTAGAAGATGCCATACGGCATACCCCGCCCCGACAATTGCCGCTCCAATGGCCATCAAAGGATATATGCCAAAATTTGGATTATGCAGAAGGGACAAATAGGCGACTATGCCGCAAAGCAAAAACCAAAACCGCTGAACGAGGCAAAGAGGACAAGGGTTTAAACTCATAACATGCTCGAGGAATAACCCTATGGTTAAAATGCTTCCGCACATCAGGCAAGTTAGCAGCGATCGCTCTTCTATTGTTAATCTAATATCTTTCATTGAATTTTCACCACTATTTTGCCGATGGCACGCCTTTCTGCCAAGCAGGTAAGAGCCTCTTTATATTCTTCTAAAGGGAAAGTTTCACCTGTAAGAGGGTTTACGATACCTTTCTCGACGTAGTCTAATATTTCTTGAAAATTACGCTCATTGTCTAGCGGATATCTGGCAGAAAACGCTCCATAGAATACGCCGATTACTTGGCAGCTTTTTAGTAAAATCAGGTTGGTTGGTACCCTGGGAATTGGTCCACCCACAAACCCAACCACTAAAATTCTTCCATACCAGTTGATACATCGCATGCACTGGTCAAATAGCTCCCCTCCGACGGGGTCATAGATTACGTCCACGCCTTTGCCATTGGTTAGCGATTTGACCTGTTCCTTGAGTTCTCCACTACTGTAATCTATTAGTTCATCAGCTCCATTGGATTTGGCGATCTCGAGTTTTTCACTGCTGCTTGCAGCGGCAATGACCCTAGCACCCATTGCTTTACCAAGTTGAACTGCAGCTAGACCAACTCCGCCAGCCGCCCCTAGTACTAGCAGAGTTTCTCCCTCAGCCAAGTTGGCTCTCTGTTTAAGAGCATAGTAGGAGGTGCCATAAGTCGTGCTAAGACCAGCGGCAACTTCGAAACTCATGTGTTCTGGCTTAAGTCTTAATTTGTCTGGCGGAAGGGCAATTCTTTCTGCCAAACAACCGTGTCCCGTGGCGCCAAAAACGGCATCACCAACTTTGAATCGACTGTCTCTGCTTGATTCTTTTGTAACAATACCCGCAAACTCGCCTCCTGGGCTGAAGGGGAATTTGGGTAGGGATTGGTATTTGCCCTCAACCATTAACACGTCCGGAAAGTTTAGAGCTGCCGCTTTAATACCGATCTCCACTTCTTCTTCTTTTGATGTTATGTCCTCAATGTTTTCTAACGATAATGAGTCGATAGGACCAAAAGAATTGCAAATGACTGCTTTCACTGACTAGCTAATCTCCTCGTAATGGGCAACTTGCCTATTATCGACAAATCGAGAAGCCTATCAAATCTACAATAAAATTTTCCAAATAATGAATTCAAGATTGAGCGCTAGATAACCATTCCAACGCATCTTGCCTTATTTGAGGATAGTACTCTTTAAAGTCTTCGAGTAATAACTCTTGGCTAGCTGTCATAGCTTGAAGAACATGGGACAAATCATCTTCTTTGTTCAGTCGCTTTAAGACATGTTTGGTAGTCTGCTCAATTGTCGACCATTTGGAGCTGTTAATAAGAAGCTCTTTTTCTTTCATGTAGGTAAAGAAATTTTTTCCATTTGCATCTCCATCGAAATAACTTTCGTGTGTACCTAAAGCGGAGTGGCACATATCGGCGAACCGCTCGATCTTTACTTGTTGGTAGCAAGACCAATGTGTGGCTAAGAAGAAGTCAGAGATTATGTCTATCAGGATTGGAGCGATTCGCCTCGTTTTTTTTGGAAATCGGTTACACGCAGATTTGATTGTTGTCTGCTGGTTAGAGATGGCATCCACTTTTCTGTGTAACTTGATCCCCAAGGAGAGCTCTCGATTCCAAGAGTCTTGAATGGGTCCTTTTAGAAAATCGCCAAGTACCGCTCCTGCTAACAGACCGTTAACTGCTGAAGGAGCTAAATGGGTCTCTTCAGCAACAAAGAGAGCGATCTCGCTGTGACACAGAAAATTCATTCTTTTAGATGGCTGTGTACTTAAATAGAAAGCTTTCGAACGACTCTTCGTCCATAAGTTCGAGGTCTTTGAGCTTTTGCAATGACTCTTTGGCTTGCTCTGCCAACTGAGATTGGCTATCGGCTGATACAGGGTTGGTTTGGTGTTGCAGCTTGTGTTGCTTAGCAAGCTCAATACCCAACTCGTAAAACGACTTGCTTGAGGTCTTAATGTGATCCAAGAGCTTTGCTGAAGGGGTTAGGTCAGGGTTAGTAAGTTTTTCGAGTTGAATTGCGATTGATTCGGAATAGGTTGGGTTCGTGCAATTAGCATCAAAAATTTCTGCAATTGGTTTGCACTGGTTGATTAGATCTCGAGCCCAGGTCTTCATTTCGATTAGATCAGGGTTTTTAAGAGCTAAGTCAGGTTTGCGTCCCCAATTAACGACTGATGCGTTGTTCTCATTTATTAATACATTCTCTTCAGCTGAATCTGGTGGGCTTTCGCTTAAAAGGCACATGATTAAGAAGGTATCGATAAATTGTATCTGTGTGCTATCGATACCTGTAGGCAGGTAGGGATCGATGTCTAGACAGCGAACTTCGACGTATTCGACTCCATGTTTTTTAAGTGCAGATACTGGCCTTTCTCCAGCCAATAGGCTGCGTTTTGGTCGAATATACCCATAGAATTCGTTTTCGATCTGCAAGATTGCTGTGTTTAATTGTTGATAGATAGACTTTTGCTTCAAACCGACCTGTTGGTATTCGGAGTGTGTCTGGCTTAAGGCGATAGTCATTCCCTCTAGGTAATCCTCCAAAGAGTTATAAGAGATCGCCAGATTGTTTTGAGCGGTACTTTGATAACCCATGGGCCCCATTCTTAAGCTGGTTGCATGGGACATATAAAAGCTTTCATCATCTAGGAAGCTCAAGTCAGCTAGCTCAGAATGTTGAACTAGTTGTTTAGGAATTGTGGGCGACGCACCGAACAGATACACCAAGAGCCAAGACCAGCGGCGGAAATTTCTGATTAAATCAAAGTAGCCTCGTGTTCTGGATACTTGGTCAACGTATCCGAGCTCTTTCCAGCAGGCGTCAGATAGGGAAAAATTGTAGTGGATGCCTGAAATGGTTTGCATTTCAGATCCGTACCTATTGCTAAGTCCCCTTCGATAGATAGTTTTGGCTTTAGCAAGGTTTGTTGAGCCATATTGAGCGATGGGTATCGAGTGATCTTTCCTAATATGGCAAGGCATGCTAAAGGGCCAAAGCAATTCTTCTTTTAGGTTATCTGAGACAAAAGTTTGAATTTCTGCCAACTCTTGAAGACAGTCAGCAATAGATGGATGGACCTGGGTAATTAACTCGACTTGTGATTCTGAAAAGTCCGTGGTGATGTTGGGATTAGTCAGAGGAGACCCCAATGTTCTCGGATGCATCGCTTGTGATAGACCACCGTCTAAGCCTGACCTTAAGGCCTCTTTTTCTATTCCTCTCCGTAACGTCGGTAGGTAAACACCAGCAGTTTTTAGCCTGGCTAGGCGTTCGGAGGTCAAAACGGAATTTAGATTTACCCTAGGCAACGTGATGCTCATTATCCTTCAGCAGTTCGGAGACACTATTTGTACTGCGGTTTAAGGTCAAATTGCAATGTAAGCGGCTTTGTGGCTGCGCTGGTAGGCTGGTTTAGTGAGAAAGCGGCACTAGTTTAATTTTAAGTCTCGTGAAATGATTTTTGTAAAAGTCACCTGTCCTCCGAGTTAATTGTAGGTGTCCTCGTTCATCTTCAGTTCTGCGATTTTGCGTCTATTTTTCTTCGACGGTTTGCTTTTTGGAGAAGAGTAACCGGCTCGGATAATTTTCTTTTTTTCTGTAACTATCGCCCTCTCCAATTTGCTTTGTTCAGTCTCCTCGTAGAGGCTTTGTGCGATGGTTGCGGACCCTCTTTTGTCGGTCAAAGCCAATACTGTAACGAGATGAACCGTATCTCCTCGGCGAACCGATAGAAGATCGCCGTGAGCTATTTCTTTAGACGCTTTAATTCGATTACCGTTTAATTCTATTTTGCCATTTTCAATAGCGGTCTTAGCGAGCGATCGAGTTTTGAAGAATCTGGCAGCCCAAAGCCATCGATCAACCCTCAGCTTTGCCTGGTCAGAGTCTCTTTTCATAGTGTTACTAGTTTGCTTTGATTTGCGGGCATATCTCTTCGTAGTGATCGAAGGAGGGATAGCTTAAGTTAGGTTTTAGGGGCTTTCGCGAATCAGGCTTAGCAACGATCAGATTGTATGCCAATCCATAATTTTTAGATGAATCAAGTACGGGTGCGTTGTCATCAATGAAAATTGTTTTCGCTTTATCGAATTGATGTTCAATTTGCAGTCTCTCCCAAAATTCAGGAGTTTCCTTTGGGCATTCGTATTGATGGCTAGAGGTTATGTGGTTGACATGTGAAGAGAGCGCACTGATCTCGTTTTTAATTTGGATTGATTCGGGGTGAGCGTTAGTCGCGATAATTGTTTTTTTCTTTTTTGCTTTTGCCCAGTTCAGAAACGCCTTTGCGCCGGGTCGGAATTGAATTAATTCAGTGAATCTGCGGTGCAGAGCCGTGATGTCCAGTCCAGTGTATTGAGCCCAGTAGGGGAAGCTATAGAAGTCGATGGTCCCATGAATTTCTTGCATGTGACCGATTAACTTTGACCGAGCGGCTTCTTCGTTTATAGAGTGTTTTTCAGCATAAGCGGATGGAAGTGCTTGGTTCCATACATGGTTATCATAATTTAGGTCCAGAATGGTGCCGTCCATGTCTAGGAGAATCGTATCGATTTCCTCCCATGGTAAAAGAATTTCTTGAGAATCTGACCGCATTTGTTATTAAGTCTTGGCTATCTGTCTGAGTAAACAGGTTACAATTTAGCAGGTTTCATATGGAGTTAACCAGATCGAATGGCCCTACCAGAAATTTTGAACAAAGATGTTTTGGCAAAAACTAGCGCATTTACTGTAGAGCGCTTGGATTTGCGCTTTAGCAATGGCGTGGAACGCAAATACGAACGATTACCTAAAATAGGCAATGAGGCTGTGATAATAGTCGCGATCAACGATGAGGCTGAAATTATGCTGGTTAAAGAATATTGCGCAGGTTTTCATGAGGTTAGACTCTCTCTGCCAAAGGGATCGTGTGAAACTGGTGAGCCTTTAGAGGAAGCGACATGCAGAGAATTGGCCGAAGAGATTGGTTTTTCGGCTCAATCGGTGGAATTTGTTAAGGAGTTGAGCCTGGCCCCGAGTCACATGGGCTTTACAATCAATGTGATGTTTGCCAAAGATCTTTATCCCGAGGAGTTAGAGGGAGATGAGCCAGAGCCTCTGGAACTGGTGCGCTGGCCGCTAGCGGATTTAGATGGTTTGATTTCAAGCGATGAGTTTAGTGAGGCTCGAGCGATAGCAGCCTTAACTCTCTGCAAGCCACTTTTTTTGGATGAATGGAAGACCGACATTGAATAATCAAGATTTAGCTAAATTGAAAAAAATCGTTTTGGACGCGTGCCAAGCGATAATGGAGATTTACGAGACCGAATTTTCGGTTGAACTCAAAGAAGATGAGTCTCCTTTAACTAAAGCCGACCTGGCGTCCCATGAGATCATTGTTGAAGGTTTAGGGCGACTGTTTCCGGATATCCCTATCTTATCCGAGGAGTCAACAGTTCCAGAATATGACGAAAGGAGTACTTGGTCAGAGTATTGGCTAGTGGATCCGCTGGATGGCACTAAAGAATTTGTTAATCGAAATGGCGAGTTTACGGTGAATATCGCATTGATAAGGCAAAACGAAGCTGTTCTTGGCTTAGTGGGCGTCCCTGTGGCGGGTGAAGTTTATATTGGAGATCTGGACGAAGGGCTAGCCGTTCTAGAAGTAGATGATCTATCAGAAGAATTAATCGGTCGGAGTATGGCTGGTCGCTCAGAATTAACGGTAGTGGCAAGTCGGAGTCATGGCGGAGCGAAGCTAGAGGACTTCTTGATGAAAATGAAAAAGCAATTCGCAGGTATTGAAAAAAAATCGGTGGGGAGCTCGCTAAAGCTCTGCATTTTGGCGTCTGGTGGTGCTGACTTTTATCCTAGAATTGGTCCCACAAATGAATGGGATATAGCGGCAGCTCATGCCGTATTGCGTGCCGCTGGAGGGGAGCTTTTCGAGATGTCCGGACAGCCAAAAAAATACAACACAAAAGAATCATTACTGAATGATGACTTCTTTGCCGTAACCGACAATTCCTATCAGTGGGGAGCGCTGATAAAAGAAATAAGCTGATGGAGGTTTGGTCTCACTTGCCAGACCAGGCTGTGCAAACACCCTGCCGAGGAAATTAACACTGTATATATATACAGGTCTGGCAAATGAGAAGGTTAGCATACCGAAATTTCTCGATAATTGAATAGCAAATAAACTAGCTAAAATTCAAAGATCATTATCTTGTTTTAACTCAACCATTTACCTGCTGCTAATCCATAATATCTTCATTTTTTTGATGCAGCCTGCTGAGCTTTTTTAGGTCTTTTGTCAGTCGTACGTGGGGACCGTTATGACGATTTTATTATTCAATTAGAGAAATGCTATTTGGAAATTTCTCATCGCGTTTGTATGCTGATGAGGCGAAGTAGAGAGAAAGAATAAGTAAATAAGGCGGCAAATTGGACATTGAAGGTATTCTTAACAGGGTGGAAAAGCTTAAACCCATGATCTCGGATCATTCGGAGTGGTCAGAGGAGAAAGGTTACCTGCACCCGTCAACTATCGATGCTCTGACTCAAATAGGTGTTCCCAGGTTCTTTCTTCCCTCAGGACTTAGAGGTTACGAGATTACACCAATAGAATGCGCGCGCGTGACAGAGGCCATAGCCGATATAGACGCAAGCGCGGCATGGTATGTCATGGTTTATAACGCAGCAAGACTAGCTAGTGCTACTTGGAGTGATGAAGTAATTGAAATGATCTTTCGTGAGAACCCAGATACTTTGGTATCTGCGAGCGGTAATAGTCCTTATCAAGCTGTTGAAAAGGAAGACTGTTACCAAATTGATGGAGTCAATCATTTTGCCAGCGGTTGTCGATACGCTAAGTGGATGTTGTCGCCTGTTCGCTTGGACAACGAGCTGGCTACGGTACTGTTACCGATGGAGGATTGTGAGATCTTGGACGATTGGGATAGTCTGGGGATGCGTGGTTCGGGCAGTAATAGCGTTCGTGCAAACCAATTATGCGTGCCTAAGAACCTTATTAATCTACCTTCTAATAATTCATCTGGTAACAATCGGTATTATTCTGGATTGCTTTATAAATCGCCGGCGAGGATAGTATTTGCTACTTACGTGCCGATCGCGTTTAGTCTTGCAAGGAAATCTTTAGCTTTGCTGCAAGACTTGGCTTTAGAAAAGACACCCTACGCCACGAATACTAAATTGAAGAATCGTAAATTAGCGCAGTCTCATTTTGGCAAAGCGAGGGCCATCTATCGTGCTGCCAGAAGCTTTTTCTATGAGGAATTGGAGAAAGCTTGGGTGTTTACGAAAGAGGAACGAGAGTTTACAGAAGAAGACAAGGCTGACCTATATTTAGCTGGTGTGCATGCCGTACAGGAGTGTGCGCGAGTATTGAGTTTAGTAAGTAATGCTGCGGGTACTTCGGTCACCGATAGAAAACATCCTCTGGAGCGGATTCGTCGTGATATGGAAACACTAAGACACCATGGTTTTGTAAATGAATCGCGGTACTCGAGTGTCGCCCAGGTGTTTTGGGGTGCAGAAATCGACTACCCACTCATTTTACGCTAGCAAGAATGCACTCGATGAGCGAGCAAGAGGATTGTTGGCAATACCTAATCTATGGAAGTGGCGCTGTTGGTTCAACAATAGGGGCTAGACTTTGGCTAAGTGGTAAACGGGTGACTCTTGTAGCGAGAGGCGACCATGCCCGCGTTTTGAGGGAGCAAGGCTTACACTTTCTCACGCCTGAATTAGACCAGATAATTGGGATTCCTAGTGTTGAGCGTATTGCAGAGGTAGATTTTAAAAATAAGATTATTGTTTTGTTGTGCGTCAAGTCCCAACAGACCAAGCTTGCGATAGAGGAACTGGCGATGGTGGCGCCGGCAGACATTCCAATCTGTTGTGTCCAAAATGGGGTTTCGAACGAGCGGACGGTGCTGCGTTACTTTAAAAACGTTTACGCGACGCTAGTGAATTTACCAGCGATGTATTTGAAAGCCGGAGAGGTTGCTAGCTATGTAAGTGGCCTTTCGGGTGTGCTAGACACGGGTAGGTACCCGACGGGCACGGATAGGTTGAGCCAAGAAATCGCTAAAGACCTTCGTGATGCTGGATTTGGCGCGGTCGCAGATCCTAGAGTCATGCGCAAGAAGTACGGCAAATTACTGATGAATGTAGGTAATGCAGTCCAAGCGATCATTGATCCTGAAGATGACGTCAAGGAGGTATATCGCTCGGTTAGAAAGGAAACTGAAGCGGTTTATTTCGCAGGTAATATTGATTATGCAGACAGAAAGGAAATGTCAGACCTTACAGAAGAAATGAAAATAACCCCGGTTCCAGGCTATGAAAGAACGGCAAGCTCCTCTTGGCAGAGTTTGATGCGCAATACCGGTGATATTGAAACCGACTATTTAAATGGAGAGATTGCCCTGTTGGGGCGAATGCATGGAATACCTACTCCCTATAACGATCACCTAGCGCGAATTGCGCGTGAATTTGTTTTGAACAATCGCCATCCTGGCAGCATGAAGTTGAGTGAATTTTTAAAGGGCATTGACCGATAGTTAAGAAATTTGAGAGAGGCGGATGAAAGTATTTCGAAAGTATAGAGTCAGGATGAAAAGTATTGGTCCCAAAGCGATATTTGATTGTATCGACGAACCGATTTGGGGCGCCTGGGAAGGCCTATTCGGATTAGCAAGCAATGAAGTTTTCGCAATCACGTTGTCTGAGATAGACGAGCCTGGTTCTTGGTCTGAAAAGGTTGAAGTTTTAAGTGAAGAAGCGCTGCTGCCAACGGCCAGACCAGCTTCGACAGATCGACCAATCAGAGACGGGCTTTACGTGTTCAGATCGATGCACACCGTTTCTGAGCACGTCGAGGAGATTGTTCAGTTGTCAGAGCAAGCTTGGCGAACGTTCGAAACGGGTGATAATTATGTTGCGGAACCGGTGGGTTTATTTAAGCCGGAAAGTCCTGATGATAATTGCGTTATGTGGTTACTTACTTGGTACGATGGGTTTGAGTCTTGGCAGCGTTCCAGAAGCCCTCATCCAGACGCTAAAGACGCATTTATCAAAAGGCATTCGCTGCTAACTGCAACGAGTGCTATAGCAACTCGGCTGCTAAAGCCTTGAAGTCATTCTTTTTCAGAGGCTCTTTAACCAGTCGTCGTCTGATTCTTCGTTTATATCGGCAAAAAGAGGGGTAGAAAGATATCGCTCCGCGGTATCGGGTAACATTGCCAACAACACACTTCCAGGGTCTGCCGTTTCGGCCACTTTCAATGCAGCGTTGACCGTGGCACCCGCTGAAATTCCGACAAATATTCCCTCGGATTTAGCGAGCGCCAATGAGGTCTTGATGGACTCGTCATCATTAACAGGGATAACTTGGTCCGCAATATCTTTTTCCAGAACCTCTGGTATAAAGTCCGGTGTCCAGCCCTGAATTTTATGAGGTGACCAGTCTCCACCAGATAGTAATGCTGCCTGTTCCGGTTCCGTCGCAACAATCTTGAGGTCCGGTCTTGCTGATTTCAGGGTTTTACCAGCGCCTGTTAGTGTGCCGCCCGTCCCCCATCCCGTGACCCAGAAGTCTAATTTTTCCCCCGCGAAGTCTCTTAAAATTTCCGGTCCTGTAGTGTTCGCGTGGTATTCCGGATTGGCGGGGTTTTGAAATTGCCTTGCAAGAAACCAACCGTGTTGGTCAGCTAGTTCTTCAGCTCTTTTAACCATGCCTGAACCTCTTTCGGCAGCCGGAGTTAGTATGACTTTTGCACCAAGTGCCCGCATAATTTTTCTTCTTTCTATCGAGAAAGTTTCGACCATCGTTGCAACAAATGGATGACCAAGCACTGCACAGACCATGGCCAACGCGATGCCAGTATTGCCAGAGGTTGCCTCTATTACTGTCTGGCCTTCTTTGAGTTTCCCGGACTGTCTAGCATCATTGATTATTGCGAAGGCGAGCCGATCCTTGACCGATGCCATGGGATTAAACGATTCCATTTTGACGTACATCTCGACATGTTCAGGAGCGAGACGATTAATCTTTATAACCGGAGTTTCACCGATGGTTTGAAGGATGTTTTCATATTTCATGATTTCTAACCGCTATATTTAATTCAGAAGGGTGCATTGGGATGTGAAGAATATAGACAATGCCAATGGACTGGTAGAATGGTTGGGGACTCTACTCAAGATTTATTTGGGCTAAGAATATTCAAATTTAGTCTAAAATTAGAGAGATTGGGTTACGATAATTATCAGCTAGTTGAAAGAATTCGGTAGACGTTTTAAGGGAATTTCAAAAGAGAGTGAGCATTGCGGATAGAAAAAAATGGGATCAACGCTATCGAGAGGGAGCGTACTCAAGCCGCGACTATCCCAGTGAATTTCTAAAACAACGGCTATCGCAGTCGAAGCCGGGTAAAGCCCTAGACCTCGCCTGTGGAGCAGGAAGAAATTCCATTTTTTTAGCTCAAAATGGTTTCTGTGTTGATGCAGTCGATGTGTCATCAGTAGGTCTGGAAAGAGCACGGGAAAGGGCGGAATTGCTTGGTGTATCCGTCAACTGGTTAAATCAGGATTTATTGGATCAGTGGAAATTACCAAGTGAGCGCTACAGCTTAATCATTATGTTTCGATTTGTTGCGCTTGATTTGTTACCCGTTCTGCCTGAAATTTTGGAAGTGGGCGGCAGCCTGATAATTGAAGAGCATTTGCAATGGCGAGATGAGATCGTGACAGGACCTACTAATGAAAAATTTCGAGTGGCTCCAGGAGAGTTAATACGGATCACGGATGGCTTGAAAGTGCTTCATAAGTATGAAGGTTTAGTCACAGAGCCTGATGGAGGATTAGCTGCTTTATCACAGCTGCACATGGTTAAGTGATATCCCGGAAGGAATTTTGATAGAGTTTCACGCTACTACTTTTAGATAGGCTGAGAAAGAGATGAGATCGGTCCCCACTATAGATCTGTTGGATTACAGAGCGGATGATTTTGAAGCTGACCACCGTGAGATCCTTGCCTCAGCGTGTAAGGACATGGGATTTTTCCTCTTGAAGGGACATGGTCTCGACGAGTTGATATCCGAAGTATTTGCCGAGTCAAAAAGTTTTTTCTCTGAAGCAAAAGAATACAAATACAGGGTGCGTCGAGACGAGGATAATCCGCTGGGTTATTTTGATCGGGAACTCACGAAAAGAAAAAGAGACCAGAAAGAGGTTTTCGACTTCAAGGCAGGAGGGCATCAATCGAAGAAGGCTAGCCGAACGACTCGCTGGCCGGAAAATCGAGAAGTATTTAGGGATTGTCTAACGCGGTTTTTTGAATCATTCACGCTGTTGTCTGAAGAAGTCATTGAAATGATATTTGTTTCGATGGGGATGGAAAAAAAGGACGCAAAGAATCTAGTAGTGACATCATTTGGCTCCAAGCACTCGAGTGCCGCTCGACTGAATTATTACCCTGCGATCGACCCGGTGCCAGAAACCGAACGGGAAACAATTGTGCCCCTGGGGGATATGGCCCTACACCACCACACAGATCCTGGAGCGATCACGTTGCTTTTACAAGATGATCATGGGGGACTACAGGCTCACTCGACGAGTGATGGCTGGATGGATGTGCCGCCCAAAGAAGGCACGATAGTAGTGAATATAGGGGACGTGATGCAGGTCTGGACTAATGATCAATGTAAATCGGGAATTCATCGAGTCATGCCCATAGAGTCCGAGCTGGGTCGATATAGCACGCCATTTTTTTATCAGCCTCGATACGACGCCGTGATTGAGCCCTGGAGTGGAGGCCAGGAACCTGCAAAATACAGGTCTTTTCTCTGGCAGGAATTTATTAGAGGGCGTGTCGCAGACAATTTTGCTGACTATGGCGTCGACGACATTCAGGTAGATAAATATCGAGTAGCTTAAAAGGTCTAGTCTAGAAGCTTGGCTCACTCGAGAAAACGACACAACCACTTGCCCCAAACATCCCGCCAACGCCAAGGCAAAGAGAAACGTCTACATCTGGCACCTGGGCCGGCGCAACACCTCTGACCTGCCGAACGCTTTCTTGCATTGCGTACATGCCATACATCCCCGAGTGCATATACGATAGTCCGCCGCCATTGGTATTCATGGGCAGTCTGCCTCCTGGAGCAGTATTTCGTTCTTCTATGAACGACGGTGCTTCGCCGCGCTCACAGAAACCGAGATCCTCTAGCCCATAAATGGGCAAGTGAGCAAAGGCGTCATAAATCATGAGGTGATCAACATCATCATGACTGATTTTTGCTTCCCTCATTGCTTCCGGACCAGCTACTGAAAAGGCTCGCGAACTTGTTAGGCTTTGCATCTGACTAATCATAGGCGTTTCAACACTTTCGCCCGTACCAAGGATATAGACTGGTTTGTTGGGGAAGTCTTGTGCCTTCTCAGCTTTTGTAAGAATGAGAGCGCCTCCACCATCTGTTACCAGGCAACATTCGAGCAAATGAAAGGGATAAGCGATCATCTTCGAATTCAAGACATCTTGAACTGTAATAGGTTCTTTCTGACTGGCCCTGGGATTCTTCGAGGCCCATTCCCTCTGAATTACAGCAACCATCGCAAGTTGCTCATGAGTCATGCCATAGTCTTTCATGTATCTAAGGACCGGCAAGGTAAAAAGAGAAGTTGGTCCCATAGGGCCAAATGGCATTTCAAACTGACCTGCGAGCGACGATGGTGCAGCCGCAAATCCGCCTCGCCCTACTCCTGATCGACCACTTTCTCCATGAGTGATGAGTACTGTTTCACAATGGCCACTGTTGATGGCTGCTACCGCATGGCGTACGTGAAGCATAAAAGAGCAGCCGCCAACTGCGGTGCCGTCTACCCACTTGGGAGTTATGCCAAGATAGTAGGCAAGATCTGTTGGCCGGTCACCTGCTGTAGCGAGTCCATCGATATCTTTAATATTAAGCCCGGCATCTTCCAGGGCATTTAATGCAGCATCAGCATGCAGCTGTTGTTGACTGAGGTTTGGAATGACGCCCAGTTCCGTTGTTTCTGAGGCTCCAACTACTGCGACTCCTTTATTCATCGTTTGCTCCGACTGGGGAGAATAAAGGTAACGTAATGTCTTCAGACAACTCTTCATATTTAACTGTTAGAGGCATATCCAGTTGCAGCGCCTCTGGCGTTTGTGGGCAATCCACAATATTCGTCATCATTTGAGGACCCTCTTCAAGTTTCACGATAGCGATGGAGTAAGGACCTTCGAAGGCGGGGTGGTTTCTATGGTTGATTACGTATGAATCTAGCGTCGCTTTTCCTGAAGCTATTTGGATTTTCACATCTTTAGAGCCACACGCTGGGCAGAAAGGTCGCGGTGGGAAGTAGGTGTGGTAACAGGAGGAGCAGGATTGCAGTAGTAGTTGTTTTGATTTGGTCCCTTCCCAGAAATGGGCAGTTTCAGGAGTGGGTTTAGGTAAAGCTCTCTTCGATTTATCCATGTTTGGGTGCTCTGATGAAACAGGTTAGAAATTGAATCGTAGATACAAGTAGAAAAAATAGCCAAATAAAAGCCCCACTCCTGCCAGTCTGCCTAGTCTGGCATTACTGAATAGAAAGAGGGGTATTGTTACCAAGACAAAAAGTCCTCCCACGGCCAAGTCCCAATCTCCACCTTGGGGAATGGGAAGTGGTCTTATAATTGCCGCAGCGGGCAGAACGACTAGAGAGTTAAAAATATTGGATCCAACAATATTGCCTAGGGCGAGATCGGTTTCTTTTTTATAAGCCGCTATGGCTGAGGTCACTAGTTCTGGCAGGCTTGTTCCAACTGCAAGTATAAACATGCCGATCACAACTTCGGAGACTCCCATAATTTGAGCGACTTCAACCCCATGTTCGATTGTCATTTCGCCGCCGACCACTAATAGCACGAACCCCACTATAACCAGGACAGTGTTTAACAAAGTATTGCTCCCTTCTTCTGAAGAGATGGAGTCTCCTTCAGCTAATAAAGGGTCATCTTCCTCCGTAATAAAGTCCCTGACCATGAAATAAACAAAGACGGTAAACAAAAGAAACAAGATGATTGCATCACCTCTGTCCAATAGAGCTAGGGTGCCTGATAGTTGTTGATCCCAAACCATAACCAGCAAGATTGCCGTGATAAGAAGTAAAAATGGAACTTCTCTCCTGATGACCCGGCCCTGGAGATAGATGGGAGACATAATCGCTGCAATACCGAGCACTAACCCAAAGTTCGCTAGATTAGAGCCAACGGCGTTACCAAAGGCTAGGTCAGTTTTGCCTTGCAAAGCTCCAGTGATATTGATGACAAGCTCTGGAGCGCTGGTACCAAAGGCTACTACAGTTAGACCAATGATTATGCTGGGGACATTGAGAGATTGAGCGATACCAGAAGCTCCTTTGACTAAGCTCGCTCCACCGAATAGCAATAAAGTGATGCCTAATAATACAAAAAGGAAAGAGGCCAACTGGTAATCCAATGAGGTAAAATAAGATTATCCATCAGGGCAGGGGTCGCCTCAAGGGCTTAATTAGATGCCCCTACTTAATTGGGTCCTTTAACAGGTGAGAACACAGGAGAGTGATATGCAAGTAACGGGCAAATGTCATTGTGAGGCGATCAGTTTTCAGGCTGAAGTCGATCCAGGAAGAGCCGTGCTTTGTCACTGCACTGATTGTCGGGTGATGTCGGGGGCCCCATATCGCTCGATTATTCAGACTAGAGAAACTGATTTTAAACTCTTGAGTGGTCAACCAAAGATGTACTACAAGTACGGTGAGAGTGGTAACCGCAGAGAATTAGCTTTCTGCGATACATGCGGTAGCCATTTGTATGCGACGTCTGTCGGCGATGAGCCTAATCGTTTGTTTGGGCTGCGGACGGGAATTCTGGATCAGTGTGAGGATCTCAGACCAACGCTTCAGGTCTGGTGTCTTTCTGAAGTGTCATGGGCTCAAGATGTGAGTCAAATTCAGCGGGTTGACAAGGTTCCTGGTGCTTGATGAAACAGTTACCTGTCTTGTACAGCTTTCGTCGGTGCCCTTATGCAATAAGAGCGCGAATGTCTTTAATTGAAGCAAAGGTCAGCGTTGAGTTGCGAGAGGTTGTCTTAAAGGAAAAACCCCAGGAGATGGTAGAGGCCTCCGCGAAGGGAACCGTTCCAGTACTTTTACCATCTGGCGATCAGGGCGAAGTGATTGATGAAAGTTTGGAGATCATGCTTTGGGCGCTAACCCAAAACAATACACAATGGTTGTCTGGGCCTGTAACGCTTAGTAAGCAGCTAGAGATAATCGCAGACTTTGAAAAATCTTTTAAGCCACTGTTGGATAGTTATAAATATCATGATGATCAAAGTGAGCATGGTCGGACACAATATCAGCTAGAGGCACTGGAGATAATTAAACAACTGAACGATGGAATGAAGAATTCTGACTACTTGACCTGTTCGCAGCCGCGGTTGGTGGATATAGCTTTATTTCCTTTCATTCGCCAATACGCACATGTGGATATGGATTGGTTTAGCAGACAGAATGTGAAGTCCATTCAGGAATGGCTCTATCGTTGGCTGGAAAGTGATTGTTTCAAATTGGCCATGCAAAAGTTTAGGGTTTGGAAGCCGGATCAAGAAGTAACGGTGTTCGACGTATCAGGAGGTATGAGATGAATCGATGGGTTTTGGGTTTAGGGGCTACCTTTGCGCTGGTTTTATTCGCGGCGCTAATTTCATGGGCAGGGAGTCAGGGCGGTGTCCAGGTTAATGATGTCTCGTTATTTGTTTGGTGTGCGGCAGGAATTTATTGCTTTCAGTGGTTAATCTTTATCCATGCGTGGATCAGTCAGACGGAATTGTTTTTCGATTTAATAGGTAGCATCACATTTATCGGTCTAATGGTAGTCGCGGTTTGGTTTGCGGGTGACTACGATACTCGCTCCCTGGTAATCGCTGGTGCCATTATTGTTTGGGCTTTAAGGTTAGGACCTTTTCTGTTTTTTCGAACACGAAATGCTGGGGAGGATAAGCGATTCCGTCAAATTAAAACGTCTTTTCCCACCTGGTTGATGGTTTGGACCATCCAGGGCAGTTGGGTTTTTATCACAGCAAGTTGCGCACTTGCGGCCATTACTTCTTCAACTTCTCAGCCGTTGGGAACCTTTTTTTACGTGGGACTGACCCTATGGATGTTGGGCTTCGCAATAGAGATCCTTGCCGACCGCCAAAAGACAATTTTTAAATCGCAGCCTGGGAATGAAGATCGATTTATTTCGAGTGGCCTTTGGGCGTGGTCAAGACACCCCAATTATTTTGGTGAAATAGTACTCTGGCTGGGTGTTGCTCTGATGTCAGTGCCGGTACTTGTAGGCTGGCAGCTCGCAACACTGATATCACCATTGTATGTGGTGATTTTATTAACTTGGGTAAGTGGCGCGCGAATACTAGAAGCACGAGCAGAAAAAAAGTGGGCCGAAGATGCTGATTACCAATCTTATAAGGCATCTACTCCGCTTATGGTGCTGTGGCCCCCTAGGCGGCGTTAAAATTGTGAACAATGAAGTCTGTATGACTAGTACTTCGGAACAATGGCTGATGCCAATTTTGGCATAGGTCGATTATCCAGGCAGTGAGGTAATTCTATGGAAAAGCGATTTGGTGTGAAGGATTTTTTGCTATTTGCCGTTCTGTTAATGGTACTAATTAGTGTCTGGCTGATGATGTTTCAGGTAGATCGTCAGTGGGAATTCATCTCTAAGGTGGAAAAACAAATTGAAGAGCAAAGTAAAGACCTGGCTGAGTTGCGACGACAAATTCGAGTGGGTGGGACTTTAGACAATTCTGCTCAATCAGTCGACTCGGGAACTGATGCCTCTTGGCAAGGTTTCTCGCGGCTTGCTGAGGTTAGGGAAAGAAAGGACTACGCTCGTGGAGACTGGATCGTTGAGGCGTTTTCGGTTGCCTCTCCCACAATGACTCCCTATATAGCGGGAGATGCATATGCAGCCACAATTCAGCAGTTGGTGCTGGATACGCTCGCGACTAGAGATCCCGAAACTCTGGAGTGGTTGCCTCTTGTTGCATCAGAATGGACCGCCTCAGAAGACGGCCTAAATTACGTTTTTAAGATTCGAGAGGGTGTTCGATTTGCTGACGGTAGATCTCTGACTGCCAAGGATGTCGAGTTCACTTTTCGTTTTTTTATGGATAGTAAAATCGCGGCTCCTAGGGTCAGGGCTTATTTCAACCGGGTCGACTCGGTTCAAGCCAGGGGCAATCAGGTGACTTTTGAGATGAAAGAACCCTACTTCGAGAGCTTTGAGATTGTCGCGCAGATGCCCATTCTGGCAGAACACTTTTATGGTAGATATCTGGAGAGTGTGGAACAAGCAGAGGTCTATAATACGTCGACGAATCTGCTCTTTGGCTCAGGACCTTACCGGCTGGATAATGTTGAGAACTGGGTACCGGGGCAGACGCTCGAGTTAGTTGCCAACGAGCGTTACTGGGGCGCCTTCCCGGGCACTTTTTCAAAGTTAATTTTCCAAACCATCACGACTGATACGGCCCGGTTGACTGAATTTAAGAATGGCGATCTTGATGTTTACGGTGCTCGCCCGCTTGAGTATCGGGATTTGCTTGAAGATAAATCAATCGTCGAGCGCACCCACAATTTTGAATACTTTAACCCGAGAGGGGGCTATTCCTATATTGCCTGGAATCAACTGAAGGATGGAAAACCGACGGCCTTCGCTAATCCCAAAGTCAGGCAAGCGATGACTTATCTTACTGACCGTCAAAGGATTATAGATGAGATCTATCTTGGTTATGCAGTGGCGGCGAATGGGCCATTTAATCCTTTGGGTAGCCAGATGAACAAATCGCTCCCGACTCGTGACTATAACCTACAAAAAGCGAAACAATTGCTAAAGGAGTCGGGATTTATTGATCGAGATGGAGACGGGGTGATTGAGTCGGAGGGCGGGCAGCCCTTTTCGTTTGAATTGACCTACCCGTCCGGTAGCGATGACTACAAGAGAATGATGCTTCTTTTAAAAGATTCCTACGTTCGTGCTGGCATTCTCATGGAGCCTACTCCCACTCAGTGGCCCATGATGATAGAGGCTCTGGATAAGAAGAACTTCGATGCCATCAGCCTTGCATGGACCGCTGGTTTCGAGGTAGACGTTTATCAGATGCTGCATTCCTCCCAAACGGAGCCAGGCGGCGACAATTTTATGAATTATAAAAATGCCGATTTGGATCAGGCCATCGAATTGGCGAGAGGCGAGTTAGATGAAGAAAAGCGTATGGCCCATTGGCAGCAAGCGCATGAAATCATATGGGAAGACCAACCCTATACTTACCTCACGTGGCGCAAATCATTGGCATTTGTCGACGGGCGTTTTGAGAACGTCAGGACTGTCCGTTCTGGTTTAAATCGCGGCGGTCTATGGAGGATGCCGATAGAATGGTATGTCACTCAAGGGCAGCAGCGATATAGCAATTAATCGATCGTGATAAATTACATACTGCGTCGGCTATTATTAATTTTCCCAACCTTGTTGGGGATCACCATTATGGTGTTCTCGATCATGGCTATGGCTCCCGGGGGAGTGGGAGCAAGTCTGCTCACCCGTGGGGGTGATTTAAGGCCAGAAGAAAGGGCAGCCATGCAGGCCTATATCAACGAGCGTTATGGCCTTGATAAGCCGTTACCCCAGCAATACCTTAGATGGCTTAATAACGTCTCTCCGCTTGGTTTTGAAAAAGATGGTGGCTCCGAAAACCACTTTGGATTCAAGACGCCTGATCTGGGAATGAGTTTTGCCAAGAACCGCCCAGTGACAGAGTTAATCGCGGATGCATTGCCCATCACTTTACTGCTGAACTTGTTAAGTGTGCCTTTCATTTACACCTTTTCAATTATTCTTGGAGTTTATAGTGCACGTTACCGGGGCGGTGTTTTTGATGTTGGCGTGGGCACCACTAATTTAGCGTTGTACTCTTTGCCGGTGATATGGGTTGGGACATTGTGTATTGTCTTTCTGTCCAGTAAGGAATACCTAGACTGGTTCCCTACTTCAGGCCTACATAGCCTTGAATCCGATACCTGGACCTTTCTGCCATCAGTTGGCAGGGATGGCTTAGAGAAAGGTTATCTATTGGATGTGTTGTGGCATCTTTTCTTGCCTCTGATGTGTCTGAGTTATTCAAGTCTGGCGTTTTTGTCGAAATTGACTAGAACCTCTGTCCTAGAAAATCTGCAGTCAGATTACGCCCGTACGGCGAGAGCAAAAGGCGCGTCTGAAGCAAGTGTGCTTTGGAATCACGTATTCAGGAACAGTTTATTACCGCTGATTACTATTACGGCTGGCATCATTCCTGGACTTTTGGTGGGGTCAGTGGTGGTTGAGACGATTTTCTCGATCGATGGGATGGGAAGGCTGGTGGTTGACTCGGTAATGGTTCGAGATCGTGAAGTCGTTCTATCGATCACTTTGATTACCTCGATCTTAACGCTGATCTCTTATTTGATTGTGGATATTTGCTATGCAATTGCTGATCCTAGGGTGAGTTATGAATAAGTCTGAAGCTCCAAGAGTGGACGCAGATCAAAGTTTCAGTGCCAAGGTGATTCGCGACGTCTTTTCCAATCTAGGCGCGAAATTAGGTTTGGTGTGGATTGTGATCATGATCATCAGTGCCGTCTTTGCCCCAATCATTTCCAATTCTCATCCCTTTTTGATGGTGGTCGATGGAGCATTTTCTAGTCCGATGCTCAGGCACCTCACCTGGATCGATGTGGCTTTGTTGTTGTCTTTTTTTAGTGGTATTTTGATTTGGTTGGGCTTTAAAAGTGTGGACAGATGGAAGCGCATCTGTCTGATTATTTTGTCGAGTTTATTGATATCGCTTGTCAGTTCTTTATCGGTTTCGAGTCCAAGAGCCGTAATTTACGATCAATACAGAGAGGGGTTGTCCTCTGGAGAAATCGAATCAGCCTATTTTGCGCCGATACCTTACTCTCCGACCGACCGGCTGAGGGATGACCCCTCCCCGCTGAAAGCTCCCAGTACCAAACATCTCCTCGGTACAGATGAAGACGGGGCCGACGTGCTGAGCCGTATGATTTACGGAAGTCGAATAGCACTCGGTATTGGATTAGTGGCTACCTTTACCTCTTTGATAATCGGCGTGTTATACGGTGGTGTCATGGGTTTTTACTCGGGCTGGGTAGACATCCTTATGATGCGATTTTTGGAGATTTTTGAGTCAATCCCTTCCTTGTTTCTTATTCTGACCGTGGTCGCGTTTTTTGGGCGTAATATTTACCTGATTATGTTGATCATTGGTTTGACCGGATGGCCGGGTTATGCGCGATTTTTGAGGGCTGAGTTTCTCAAGTTAAGACAACAGGATTTTGTCCAAGCCGCCGAAGCCAGTGGTTTATCCTTGAGCTCGATTTTGTTTAGACACATGTTGCCCAATGGAATTGCGCCGTTATTAGTCCTTAGTAGTTTTGGAATGGCCTCAGCGATTCTGGTTGAAGCAACCCTGAGTTTTCTGGGTCTTGGAGCAATTGATCAACCCAGTTGGGCTGCAATGCTTAACCAGGCGGTTGGGCCGGGCGGGTCTATCGCGATATGGATGGCTACCTTTCCGGGACTTGCGATTTTCCTAACGCTGTTCGCCTACACTTTGATCGGAGAAGCGCTACGAGATGCTATTGATCCCCGATTACAGCAGCAACCCAATTGAGCAACTGATATGGAACCACTGTTAGCTATCCGCGACCTCGAAACGCAATTTGGTGCGGGAGAGCAAGCGTCATTGGCAGTTCGAGGGATTTCTTTCGAATTATATCCAGGTGAAACCTACTGTTTGGTCGGTGAATCTGGCTCGGGTAAGAGTGTTACGGGGTTGTCGATGGTTGGCTTGTTACCTGATTTGGCAAATCACCCTTCTGGCGCGATTACCTTTTATTCGAATGCCCGCGAAGCTGATTCACCCATATCGATTCTGGATTCCGAAGAGTCTGTACTGGAAAAGCTGCGAGGGTCACGAATTTCAATGATTTTTCAGGAGCCGATGACCGCACTTAATCCGGTTCAGACGATCGGCGAGCAAATAATGGAAACTATGTCGTTGCATCTGGGACTAGAAGGAGAAGCTGCAAGGGCGAAAGCTCTTGATCTCTTAGCGCAGGTCGAGCTGCCAGATCCAGAAGTACGTATTTCCGAGTATCCCCACCGGCTCTCAGGAGGTCAGAGGCAAAGGGTTATGATAGCAATCGCGTTGGCCTGCGAGCCTGATTTGCTGATAGCCGATGAACCCACTACGGCACTTGATGTAACGATACAGGCCCAAATTTTAAAACTTCTTAAGAAACTGCAGGAAGATCGTAATACCACGCTACTATTCATTACTCATGACCTGAGTGTGGTCGCCCAGATAGCCGATCGCGTAGGTGTAATGCAACATGGGCAACTTGTTGAACAGGGTACAAAGGACGAAGTGCTCTATGATCCTAAGCACGAATATACTAAAGAACTGATTGCCTCCCTACCTCAGAAAATGACACGTCTAAGCGCCAACGCAGTCGTTTCAGAACCTCCCTTGCTGAGCATCGAGCAATTAAAGGTGTATTTCCCTATTAGAAAAGGATTGCTGCAAAGACATGTGGATGATGTGAAAGCCGTAGATGATGTGAACTTGAAAATTTACCCAGGCCGTGCCATGGCAGTTGTTGGTGAATCAGGTTCTGGTAAGACCACGCTCGGGAGAGCAATTCTAGGATTAATTAAAGCAACCGAAGGTGCAGTCCACTATCACGGAAATGATTTGACCGAGCTTAATCGGAAAGAAATGAAACCTTTTCGAAGAGACTTGCAGTTTGTCTTTCAGGATCCCCAGTCCTCCCTTAACCCCCGACTGACAATAGCGACGATATTGACTGAGCCGATGCAAGCGCATGGGATCGGAGGAGGTCATCTTGACCGGCTTGAGCTCGCTTCGCAGGCTCTAGAACAGGTTGGTCTGGATAGGTCGATGCTAACTCGATTCCCTCATGAATTTTCAGGAGGCCAGCGGCAGCGAATTGGCATCGCCAGAGCGCTGGTTTTAAGACCGAAATTCATCGTGTGTGATGAAGTGACCAGCGCACTAGATGTTCGGGTTCAGGCACAGGTACTTAGATTGCTCGACGAGCTGCGACAAGAGATGAACTTAACCTATCTTTTTATAAGCCATAATATCGAAGTGGTGAGATTTTTTTGTGATGACATCACTGTGATGCATCAGGGCAAAATCGTAGAGACGGGCTTAGCTGAACAAGTTTGTGAAGCGCCCCAGCATGCTTACACAAAGAGATTACTCGATGCGGTCCCAAAGTTTGATTAGGCAGGGAATAAACCGGAGATGATAATGAAGGATCGACAAATGGATAGAGACTGGAACTTACCGGTCAGGTATCCGGATCCAGCTATCGAAATTTTAGACAGTCGATTTTCCAGGCTCGTGGTCGGGAGTAGTACGCTGGAAAGACTGTGGACTGGTGGCAGGTGGAATGAAGGGCCGGTTTGGTTTGGTGATCGCCGATGTTTAATCTGGAGCGATATCCCTAACAATCGCATGATGCAATGGTCAGAGGATAGTGGTGAAGTCACGATTTATAGACAGGACAGCCATTATGCAAATGGAAACACGCGGGATCGACAAGGCAGGTTGATTACCTGCGAGCACGATAGCCGACGTGTGACTCGAACAGAACACGATGGAACCATCACCGTTCTGATAGATCAGTTTGAAGGGATGTTACTAAACGCGCCGAATGACGTGGTAGTTCACCCAGATGGTTCTATTTGGTTTACCGACCCGGGTTACGGTATTCATGGCTTTTATGAAGGGCATTTGGCAAAGCTTGAGCTACCAACTCGTGTTTACCGGCTAGAGCCTGAAACTGGAGACTGTGCAGTGGTCGACGAAGAACTCGAGAAGCCCAATGGCTTGGCTTTCTCGCCAGATTATTCTCGGCTTTATGTTTCCGATACGGGCGCCTCACATGTAAAAGACCATCCCAAGCAGATTTCGGTTTTTGAAGTGACCGGGAAAACGCTATCGAGAAAGCGAGTATTTTGCGACATGGGGGTGTCAATATCCGATGGCTTTCGGGTTGATACAAAGGGCAATGTCTGGACTAGTAGCGGCTGGGGCGGTGAAGAACACGATGGCGTATTTATTTTTTCGCCGGAAGGCGACAAGATCGGGGTTATCCATCTGCCAGAGGTGGTTTCTAATCTGGCATTCGGTGGCTTAAAACGAAACCGCTTATTTATAACGGCCTCCCAATCTATTTATTCTCTTTATGTGGAAACGCGGGGCCTTAGCTACTTTTAGGAGGTACCAGTGACTAACGCATTGAACCAGGAAGCCCTCCATCAATAACGATTGTCTGGCCTGTTACCGAGGATGAAGTGACGAATGTTAGAACTTGCTCGGCAATGTCTTCAGTTTGACCTACCTTCCCAAGTATGGCCTGTTTGCGAGCCGCATTTGATACAGCATCCGGTAAACGGTTTGCCATTCTCGTGTTCTCAACTAAACCAGGGGCCACGCAGTTTACGGCCACTTCTGGTGACATTGCCACAGCGAGGCAGCGAGTGAGATGGTTCAAACCAGCTTTACTGGAGGAATAGGCGATACTGCTGGACCCAGGCGAAATACCACCTGCTGAAGAGATATTAACTATGTGGCCTCCACCATCGGCCTTCAAGATTGAGGCGGCAGCTCTTGCTAAGAGAAAAGGTGCTCGGAGATTGGTTTCTAGCACTCTATCCCAGATTTCTGCGGTCAGCTCGTCCAGGTTTGGAAACGGAATACCAATATTCCAGGCGGCATTGTTCACCAGAATGTCCAGTCGTCCGTAATCTTGAGAAACTCGACCAATGATCGTTTCAATTTCATTGGGGTCCCTTTGATCTAGGCGTAATGCTGAAGCGTTTCCTCCATCGGCGTTGATTTCGTCAACGGCTTGGTTTGCGAGGTCTTCGGCGCCAACATAAGTAATGACAACGGTAGAGCCTGACTGTCCGAGACGTTTAGCGATCGCGCCGCCAATATCCCCGGATCCACCGGTTACGAGTGACACTTTCCCTTCTAGTTCGTCAGACATGCTCATGGTTGTTCCTCCCTTTTAGAAGAATCATTCTAGTTATTTTCAATTTAATTGTCTGGCGTTTACTCGGCGACCTATCTTTTGTACGGTTCTGAACCGGATCAAGAATTTATGGTCGATGATGCTAACTTTCCGATTATTCAGGCTCATATTTAAATGCCTCCTCATTTGTGGCTTTGGGTTACCACTTATAGCAATGGCAGAACGCTCACCAAATATTGTTTTAATTCTGGCTGACGATTTGGGCTTCTCGGATCTGGGCTCGTACGGAAGCGAGATAGCGACTCCAAACCTAGACGGACTCGCTTATGGTGGTTTACGTTTCTCTAGCTACCATACTGCAGCCAGCTGCGCGCCCACTCGAGCAATGTTGGTGACAGGCTATGACAGCCACCTTGTCGGTGTTCCGAACATTCCTGAAGCGATACCCGGTAGCCAAATTCGTGAGCCGAATTATCAAGGCGTTTTGTCAACGGATTTTGAGACTATTGCAGAAATGTTAGAGCGCAGATCCTATCGAAATTATTTTGCAGGGAAGTGGCATTTAGGAATGGACGAAGCACGTTTGCCTTTTGCTCGCGGGTTTCACCGCAGCGTATCCATGGCGGATACTGGATCGGATAACTGGGAGCAAAAGCCTTACCTACCCATTTATAGTGCGGCCAACTGGTTTGAGGATGGTAAGAGAATCAGACTTCCCGAGGAGTATTACTCGTCCTCCTATATAGTCGACAAGACTATTCAGTACTTAGACGAGGGACCCAAAGACAATCCTTTCTTTGCCTTTGTTTCTTTTTTGGCGGTGCATATACCTGTCCAAGCGCCAGCTGAATATCGGGATCGTTATAAGGGGATGTACCATGATGGGTGGGAGGCATTGGCGGAACTAAGGTCTAAAGGACTTAGAAAGATGAACATACTTGATAGGGAGCATCCGATTAACCTTCCGCCGACCGCCGCTTCTTGGGCTGATTTAAATGCAAATGACAAGAATTATTTCACAAAAGCCATGCAGGTTTATGCTGGTATGGTGGAGTCTATGGACTTTGAAATTGGACGTTTAATCGATTACCTCGACCGGGTTGGTCAGCTGGATAATACCGTCTTTTTATTTTTGTCCGACAACGGTGCTGAAGGCTCAATAGCTGTAGACCCTACGGCGCCTCTCATTCCGAGACTTTTGTTATCCGCTTGGTTGAAAACCAATGGATACCATAACGACATAGAGAAAATAGGAGAGAGGGGAAGTTTCGTGAATATCGGCCCATCGTGGGCTGGCGCATCTGTTGGACCGCTTTCCTGGTTTAAATTTCATTCCAGTGAAGGCGGGATGAGAGTCCCGCTGGTCATTTCAGGCGGTGTGGAAGGGAAGCCTCTTGTGAGTGAGCCAGGCAGAGTTTCCCGTGAATTTGTCTGGGCGACCGACATCGTGCCAACAATCCTGGAGATCGCGGGATCAAAGGAATTTCAAAACTTATCGGGCAAAAGCCTGATGCCGATACTTAATGGTTCTTCTAACAATATCAGAAACAGCGACGAAGTAGTGGGATACGAGCTAGGGGGTAACAAAGCTTTATTCATGGGGCCATACAAACTGGTTTATAACAGAACTGACGATCAATTAGACCGATGGATGTTGTTCAACCTGGTTGAAGACCCATCTGAGCAACATGATCTGTCAGAAGAGCAACCGGATCTTCTTTCTCGAATGAGAACCGAATACCGTTCTTGGGAGAAAGTACACGGTGTGTTGGCAGTGCCCGAGGGTTATAACCAGGGGCAACAAGTGATGTTAAACGGTATGAAAAACCGACCTATTTTGTGGATTGTCCCGCTAGTTATTATCATGCTTGTTCTGGCTGCTGCATTTTTGCTCGTGCGCTTATCTTTTCTGAGGAGAAATTAATGGACGTTGGCCAGTCGAGACGCTTTTATAGACAAGGTTACCTCAAGATTCCAGGCGTGATACCGCCCGAAAAAGTTTTCGCTGCGAGAAGAGAAATGTTTCTGCGTATGGGCTCTACGATTAATCAAATAGGACCCAGCGTAAGGTCCGGCAAGCTGGAGAAATTGGGCGAAACTGCGTGGTCTTTATTTAGTGCCAGTGAGGGAGAGATTTTTATTGATCTGTTCAATAAAACCGAACTGAAAAAAGTCCTTGAAAAAGCGTTGGGTTCTAGGGTGCTCCCGATACGGGCTGCTCAATTAGCAACCCTTTTCCCCGCGGACACCGGTGATTCCACCAACGAGTATGGTTATTTAGATAAAGATACCCCGCACTATGGCTGGACAGGTCATTTGGATGGCCTTTGGAACGGGGGTATCGCGGTGCCTAGGGTTGGGAAGCGTTTGCGGGGTGAAAAGCTCAAGTCCTGGAATGCAAGCAAGAGCACCAATGGAGTGAAAAAAACGAATCCTGAATTCAACGCTAACATTATGAATTTTACGGCTTTGGTGGGCGTCGCGTTGTCGGACCAGACCAGCCTCGGCTCGGGAAACCTCGGCGTGCTGAAGGGTGGACACCGACATATGGAGCGTTTTTTTAGTGATCAATTGGAAAAAGGAGGTCCTCTTGGTCCTGACGGGCCCGGTTGGGAAAGAGAAAATCGTAAGGCACCCAATGGGAGAGGGCTGGTTCACTATCCGAGAGCGGTCAGAAATTTGTATGCCAAACAAGCTGCTCGATCAGCCGATGGAGAACTATGGCCAAAACCCGACTTGCTGAAGTTGAAAGCTGGAGACGCCGTGATTGTTCATTCGCTGACGCCTCACTCCGCGACACGGGTTTTCGGCGTCGAACCGAGGTTTATGGTGTATTTTCGATGTGTATCCGCGAGACGCCCTGAGGCGAATCTGCGAATTTATCCTGAGGCATTGTGCGACAGCTTACTGGAATGGCGCGGAGTTAAACGACACTTGGCTCGCTGAATTTTGCTCCCAAACAGATGCTGATTACGAACTAAGCTGGTTTTGGCGCATTTCTCTTAGCGTAAGAAATTGTTGATGCTTTAATGGAAAGATCACAGACAGAAAGTCATTCAATGATCGCTACGCAGCGGGTCCATCCAGCAGAGGCGTTTTTGATTTTTACTGGGAAGCAAGAAATCATAAAGCCGTGGTCTGGGAGCGATTCAAGATTGTGCAATTTTTCCATTTGCCAATAGGGTATTTCTCTTCCTGCTTTATGACCTTCCCATATCAAGCTCGGGTCACGATTTTTTGCCCACTTCTTGGCCGTGTGGTTGAAAGGTGCATCCCATGACCAGCCGTCGGTACCGACCACCCTTACACCACGCTCTGTTAAATACATGGTAGCTTCACGCCCCATTCCACAGCCGGCGTCAACGTAACCAGGCTCGCCGAAGATTCCGCCTGCCCGGGTGTTGACGACCACAATATCGAGGGGCTCAAGCTCATGCTCGATTCTTGTGAGCTCTTTTTCGATATCATCTGCAGTCACTAAGTAACCATCTTCAAAATGTCTAAAATCCAGCTTCACGCCAGGTTTCAAGCAATATTCTAGAGGAGTTTCATCAATTGTAGGTGCCCGCTCCTTTCCATAGTTTGTAGTGGAGTGAAAATGCCATGGCGCGTCCATGTGGGTGCCGTTGTGCGTTGAGAGGTTGATACTTTCTACGGCCCAGCCTTCGCCATCCGGTAGCTCCTCAGGTTTAAGGCCCGGGAAAAAGTGAGATAACCCACCAGCCGTTTGATGGTGAGTGAGGTAATTAACCTTCGGACTGCCGCCAGGGTGATCAGTGTGTTCATTATTTTCTATGTGCACAGATAAATCGATATAAGTAGCCACCCTCTTCTCCTTCACTAAGACTACTAATTATCGTAACACCACGTTACTACGCTTCAAGGTGAGCAACGTCTTTTACTTTGGTTAACTCAAAAAGCGGCGTCAGAGTTTTATTGAAAGCTTACGACAAGATGTCTAAAGAGCCTTCGGGGTTTCTGAATATGCCGTCATAAAAATACGGAACCTCTGCAATTCCTTTGATAGGAGAGTCATAGACAAATACATGGCCGGCCATGGGCTCCTTTGCCCGATCGTGACTGGCGCTCGTGATGAATAGTTTTGACAATTTGGGGCCGCCGAAAGTCAAGCTGGTTGGTCTGCTGACTGGCAGATCGATGGTTATATCTACTCTCTTATCTGGGGTATATCGAACAACCCGGCTGCCGTCCCATTTTGCACTCCAAACTCCGCCCTCAGAATCTACGGTTAATCCGTCGGGAGTGCCTTCGGTGTCCTCTGCGAAGATTTGTTGGTTGGTTATTTTTTTTCCGTCAAACTCAAATGAGTAAATCGTCTTTTTCCCTGAGTCGGTGTAATAAATTGTGGTGTTGTCGGGGCTCCAACCGATACCATTCGAAGTCATGACGCCATCAAGCAGTTTTATCACTTTTCCAGAGTTGTCCAGTCGGTAAAGGCTACCCGTGGGCTCTTTATCCTCTCTGTGCTTGCTCCCGAACCAGAAATTTCCGGCCCTGTCGCATTTGCCATCGTTGAATAGATTGTTTGTTTGGGACTCCTCTAGGGGAGCGAGGTGTTCAGTTCGATTTTCCTTGAGATGTAGTAAGTGCACTCCATCAGACAGGGCTACAAGCCCGACGTCCGTGTGGTGGGTTTTAACAAAACAGCCAACCTTATCTTTAAGTCGCCATGTGTTCTGGGTGCCAGTGTTGTAGTCCCATTTGAAAACGTATTTGCTTAAGATATCCACCCGCCATAAGACTTGCTCTTTGTGACACCACCAGGGACTTTCGCCCAGGATGTCTCGGCTTGGGATGGCAACTGACAGAGGAGATCGCATGGAATTGTGCTTAGTTATTAGGTTGGCTCAGCATACTAACCCAAAGGAATAAATGGCGACTACCGTGCTAGCCAGTCTTCGCGTTTCAAACTAAGATGGAAGAGCGTAAAGGGGAGACTATGTCTAGAAAAGTAGATGAAAAAAAAGAAGTCAAGCTAGCGAAATTTGCTCACTTTGTTCTTCGAGCAAAAGACCTGGATAAATCCGTCGCGTGGTACAAAACCGTCCTAGGTCTTGACGTTCAGCATAAAAACCCGATGTTGGTCTTCTTGACTTACGATGATGAACATCATCGATTGGCCATTGTGCAAGCTCAAAACAAGGATGATCTACCCAAAGGCGCACCCGGAGTGGACCATGTAGCCTATACCCTGGACTCGTTAGAGGACTTGTTGGTGTTGTATAAGCGATTGAAGGGTGAGGGGATCTTGCCGGTTTGGCCGATCAACCATGGGCTAACAACATCGTTATATTACGAGGATCCCGACGGTATACGCGTAGAATTTCAGGTTGAAAACTTTGAAACCAAGGAAGAATTAAACGCTTATATTAGAGGAGAGTCCTTTGCTGAAAATCCCGTTGGAGTCAATTTCGATCCAGAAAAGCTGATCGAGCGATTTGAAAACGGTGATGCTATTGAGGAGCTTGTCCAATTAGGCTCTGCCTCGTAGGAGCTGTCCAGGAAGTGGAAAAATTTGACTTAGTTATTGTAGGAGCGGGCTTTGCTGGCATGTATGGTTTGCACAAGTTTCGCGAGAAAGGACTTCGGGTAAGGGTATTCGAAGCGGGGACTGATGTCGGGGGGACTTGGTATTGGAATCGTTACCCTGGCGCAAGATGCGATGTACCCAGTATTGAATATTCTTTTGGCTTCTCAGATGAGCTTGAGCAAGAGTGGGACTGGCCGGAAGTCTTTTCTGCACAACCGGATATTTTGAAATACGCAAACCATGTAGCGGATCGGTTTGGAATGAGAGAAGACATTGAGTTCAACTCTCGGGTAACCGAGGTGCGTTTTGTAGAAGAAGAGGGTTTGTGGGAAATAGCTATTGATCAAGAAACCCGATGCCGCGCTAAATATTGTGTCATGGCTACTGGTTGCCTTTCTGTGCCGAATACACCTTCATTGGACGGAGCCGATAGTTTTGAAGGACAGGTTTTACATACAGGCAGGTGGCCCAAGGAGGCTGTAGACCTATCGAAAAAACAGGTGGGAGTGATTGGCACCGGGAGTTCTGGTGTACAAGCGATTCCTGAGTTGGCCAAGCAGTCAGAGCATCTTTTTGTATACCAGAGATCACCGGTATATACAGTTCCTGCAAATCGTAAGGCAATGCGAGAAGAGGTCCAGGCAGAATTCAGAAAGAATTACCGGCAAATTAGAGAGCTGCAGCAGCTTAATTTTGGTGGCGTCTCTAATTTCAGGTTAACTGAGAGCGTGACGCGGGCTGTTTCTAAGGAGAAACAAACGGCGAGACCATCAAAAATTCTTGAGCTCAACGAAGAGACGCTTAAGCAGATGATAAAAGAACAAGGACTAGGAGTTCTTTTATCATTTACTGATGTTTACTCCGATATGCGAGCTAATGAGATTGCCAATCAATTATTTAGAGAAGAAATCTCTAGCATAGTAAAGAAAGAGGCTGTTGCTAGTAGCCTTTTGCCTAAAGATTATGGTCTGGGTTGTAAAAGACAGGTCTTAGATAGAGACTATTACGAAACCTTTAATCGTTCGGATGTAACACTGATCGATTTAGAAAAAACGCCTATAGAGAGAATTTCGCCCAAGGGCATCGTGACTGGAGATTCTGAGCAATCGTTGGACGTCATAATTTACGCGACGGGGTTTGATGCGATGACGGGTGCTCTTCTTAAATCGAATATTATTGGTAGACAAGGCAAAACCCTCAAAGAAAAGTGGCAATTTGGGCCGGAGGCTTATCTGGGACTGCAGATCGCCGGTTTCCCTAATTTATTTACCGTGACTGGTCCAGGTAGTCCCTCAGTTCTCTGTAACATGTTAGTCGCGATCGAGCAGCATATTGACTGGATTGCAGACTGTATCGGTTATTTGGATGCTAATGGATTTTCTTCAATTGAGCCTACATGTGCGGCCGAGCAGGATTGGATTGCCCATGTCAATCAGGTTGCGGAGGGGACTATGTATACGGCGCCAAGTTGTAATTCGTGGTACCTCGGAGCCAATATTCCTGGCAAGCCAAGGATATTTATGCCCTATGTGGGAGGATTTCCCCAATACAAATCCAGGTGTGATGCGATTGTTAAAAATTCTTACGAGGGTTTTGTCATTTCCTAATATCTTGATAGGCAATGGATAAGCTGTACGACGGGTAACTTCCGTTTTTCGAACAGATTTTTTTTCGAAGGAAAGTAGATGGCGCAAGAGATAAATTCTTCAACGGAAAAATACCTGAGAGGTAAGTACTCAATTGTGGGAGTCGGCGAAACCGATTATACCAGAGGCTCTGGAGTAACTACCCGAGTGCTTGGTACGAGGGCGGTACGTGCTGCTGTTGAAGATTCAGGGCTGGCTATGTCTGACGTCGACGGTATGCTCTCCTATAGCTTTAATGACTCTACGCCATCTCCAACGATAGCGGGCGATTTAGGCATGCGGCTTAATTTCCATATGGACGTTTACGGTGGAGGCTCCAGCATTGAGGCTTTGGTGGGTATCGCGATCGGGGTGATCGAGGCGGGTATGTGTAAGACCGTTGTTATATATCGCGCAATGAATGGTTTTAGCCAGGTCAGGATAGGTGGTACTGGTCGCGGCGGGCAATCATCACTATCGGGTGATGGTTTATTTACCCGGGGAATCGGTTTAATGAGTGCCGGACAAATGTTTTGTCACACGTTTATGCGGCACATGTATGATTACGGTACCACCCCGGAACAAGTCGCAAGTGTAAAAAGTATCCATTCGGAACATGCGTCAAATAACCCTAAGGCCTTTTATAAAAACCGGGTCAGCGTAGATGATGTGCTTGCGAGCAGGATGATCGTGAAACCTTTACATTTACTTGATTGTTGCGTTGAAACCGACAATGGCACGGCGATCGTGGTGACCAGCACTGATAGAGCTAAGGACTGTAAACATGTACCAGCTGTTATCCAGGCTGTGGTTGGGCGCTGTATGAAGCCTAGATCTGACATGCATTATCAGTCAGGACCCATCTCAACCGTAGCCGGTCATTATGCGAAAGATTTATTGTGGCCAAATGCCGGTGTGGGCCCTGAGGATATTGATGTAACTGGCTCGTATGACGCTTTTACGTTTACCACCATGTTGCAGTTGGAGGATTATGGTTTTTGTAAAAAAGGAGAAGGTGGCGATTACGTGAGTTCTGGTGTGATCCGATTGGGAGGTGAGCGGCCTAACAATACTAGCGGAGGGCATTTGTGTGAGGGCTATACCCATGGGATTAACATGGTTATCGAGAACGTAAGGCAACTGCGTCACGACGTCGATGATTATTGTCCAAGAGATGCCAATGGTGTCGTGCAGCATGGTTATGATTACAGTGAAGGAGGTTGTCGACAGGTCAAGGACGTTGAGCTTACCGCTAACTTGGGTTGGGGCACCCCAGGGATGGGTTCAGCGATGGTAATGGCAAGGGGCACTTAGTTATGGGTTTAAGTGGTGAGTATCTTGGAATGCCTGTACTGATTGATGATCTAGACAGAGACAATCAGGCATTTTATCGATACTGCGGACAGAATGAGCTTAGGGTTCAAGAGTGTCTCGACTGTCGGTTGAAGAGGTTGCCACCTACTTCCGCATGTCCTTTTTGTGCCTCTGAGCGTGTGCAATGGAGTCCAGTGAGTGGGAGAGGGACAGTTTACTCATATGGAGAGGTTCATCACGCGATACAAGGAGCATTTAGATCACACGTACCCTACCACCTGCTGCTAGTAGAACTGGATGAACAGAAAGATATTCCGAATCAATACGATGGTCTTAGATTACAAGGTAATCTTGCGGAAGTTGATGGGAGTCTGGCTACCAGTGAGACGGTAAAGCGGGTTGGTATTGGCACGAGAGTAAAGGTGAGCTTTAAACAAATGGGAGATCAGATAGCGATGCCTTTATGGGTAATTGATGAAGACTCAACGCAGCCCGAAGCCCCCTGGCGCTATCCCATTGAATGATCTGATCTGATTTTCTGAATTAGAGAATCTTCGTTTGGAAATTCACCCGTATCGCTTTTTGAATAAATGAGTTTTCCTGACAGTTCAACATCAAAAACCCCATTGCTACCTTTGATTAAATCCGGTTCCAGGTTTAAGGAAGCTTTTAATTTTTCAGCCAAACTGACTGCCATTGGTTCATAGTTTCACTGAACGCAAAAAGTGATGCTGGCCTTCATGCTTTACGCTACCCCTGATTCTTTTTGTTAATGAAAGTGAGTGTTTTTTATGTTTGAGCAACATTAACATAGTGGCTCTCGAAATTCGCAACTGAGAATCGGTTTTCGAGACTAACTGAGTAACCCGAATATTCAGATTCTTGAATCTGATCTTTGCATCAGTACAAATGGTTTGACAACTTAAGAATCGAGTTAAAAAACACTCTACACAAATTTGGAGAATTGCCCTATGGAGAAGGATGCTCTGGAAGACCGAGTCAGCGAATTAGAGACTGTTTTGACCTTTCAGGAGCAGGCTATTTCATCGCTAAGCGACGAGTTGTTTGTACAACAAGAAAAACTCAAAGACATGGATAGAACACTCAAAGCGGTAGTAAAAAGTTATAGAGAAAACCTTCCTCAGGCTTTACCGGAGGACGAAGTTCCGCCTCATTATTAAAGGTAGATTAAGGTTGGTGGTAAGAATGGTGGCCAGAGGCAGAATCGAACTGCCGACACGAGGATTTTCAGTCCACTGCTCTACCGACTGAGCTATCTGGCCCCGATCTTATTTTGCCTCACTAACTCGGTAGTAGCCAGTGAGACCGATAAAAAAACTTAGGATCAGGATTCTGGTTTGAAACCTTCAATCGAATCTACTTCTTGATTTCTAAAAAAACGCCACATCTGCGCTCTTAAGTATTTGCGCACGTTTGGATCTACAAGGGAAAGCTGTTTTTCATTAATCAGCATGGTTTGAAAAGTGAGCCACTCCTCCCAGGCTTTCTCGGAAATTTGATTATAAATCTCATCTCCTTCACTTCCAGGGAATGGTGGTTTGTCTAAGCCCTTGAGCCTTTGTTGGTATTTCAAGCAAGTTACGGTCCGACTATTCATTACTTTGTTGAGTTGATTAAAGACTGGAATACTACTTGATCCGCCTTTGATATGCCTAATCCTTGTTTATTAAGTAAGTTTTGAAGCGAAGTCCAAACCATCGATTTGCTATTCGTGCTACGAATTTCTTGTTTCAGTGAAACGAAAATTGGCTCAATGTCGAGGTGATAATGGCTGAAAGTGTGCCGAAAACTCTTTCCAAACTCTAACGACATAATGTCTTTTGGGCTGATTTCAAATTCAGAGAGAATCTCTTTAGGCTGCGTCTCCGTTGATCGCTGAATGGCCCCCCAAAGACCTTGCCAAACTCCCCCTCCCTCTCGTTGTTCGATTAAAACACCGCCATTACTATCGTAAAGAACAAAGAAACGGACGGATCTAATCGCTTTGGGTTTTTTTGGCTTCTTTCCGGGGTAAGTTCCCACGTCGTCCTCTTTAAAGGCCCCGCATTTGGAGCTTATCGGACAGGTGTCACACTTGGGCGCACTGCGAGAACAGAGTGTGGCGCCTAAATCCATTATTGCTTGTGTATATATTTGAAACTTTGTAGCTGGGGTGTGACTCTCTGCGACTTCCCATAACCTGTTTTTGATTTCGGCTTTTTCTGGATATCCTTTAATTTTGTGGAACCTTGTTAGGACTCTCTTTACATTGCCATCTAATATGGGCGCTGGAATGTTCATTGCTATGGACAATAGCGCTCCTGCTGTTGATCTGCCAATACCAGGCAGTTGAACAAGAAGATCCAAGTTGTTCGGAAAAATAGAGCCGAACTCAGAAACGATTATCCTTGCCGTTTTGTGAATGTTCCTCGCCCTTGCGTAATAGCCTAATCCCGACCACAAGCCTAGAACCTCATTTACGTCTGATTTAGCCAGTTCTTCGACGTTTGGAAACCTATTCAGGAACTTTTCAAAGTAAGGAATCACGGTGCTTACTTGAGTTTGTTGTAGCATGATTTCCGAAAGCCACACGCGATATGGCGTGATATCCATTTGCCAAGGAAGATTTTTCCTTCCTTGGATTTCATGCCACTTAATAAGTTGGCTTGCAAACCAGTCCAAGATGCAATATTACCCTGAAACTTAATTTCGGTTATTTTAACAGAATTCATCGCAACGACTTAATAAGCAATGAGTTTGAGAGGAGGTTGAATGAGTGTCGGAGAGTTTGATCCTACCAGTATCGACGAGGATTTGAGTGATGAACTAATCCATGGTCTGTGCGCCTTGGTCAAAGATAACAAAGTGGATCTAGCTAGCGCAGAGCAGCAGCGTTATTCAACTTTAGTTAGGCATAAAGGTTGGGCAAAGAAAGCAACAACATTGGAATCGGCAACACTAGAGACTTTAATCTGCCTGTTTACTTTGGGAGAGTCGCAATATCCCCAATGGATTGCAGAAGATAAATCTCCAGTGATTCTTTTTGTAAGGGAATTAAAAAATCGAGGTCAGTTTAACAAGGAGACGGGCCGATGGATTAAAGAGAACACTAGCAATAAATTCCTGCCTCATGGCAGTTTGATGGATCTTCTGTAAACTATGCGTTCGAGATGTTTTCTCGAGTAACCCCAATTCTTAATAGGGCACCATTGGCGATGACCCAATCAAATAGAACAGCGAGCATCGAGAGAGACACCTCCGAGACACAAATTAAATTAAAGTTAGATTTAGATGGCGCCGGGGTTTCTAAGATAGAAACTGGCATCCCTTTTTTTGAACATATGCTGACCCAAATCTCTAAGCACGGAATGTTAGATTTAGAGATTGTTGCTCAGGGAGATATTGAAGTCGATGCTCACCACACGGTAGAAGACGTGGGCATAGTGTTTGGACAGGCCCTAGCTAAAGCGACCGGTGATAAATCCGGAATATATCGTTATGGACACGCCTATGTCCCCTTGGACGAAGCTTTGTCTAGAGTGGTTGTTGATCTTTCGGGACGCCCAGGTCTCTTTTACGGAGTTGAGTACGTTAGATCCAGGGTTGGTGATTTTGATCTTGATCTACTGAGGGAATTTTTTCAGGGATTGGTCAACCATGGGATGCTAACACTACATCTGGACAATCTGAAAGGCGCTAATGCTCATCACCAAGCCGAAACCTTGTTTAAGGGGTTTGGACGAGCCTTGAGAATGGCCTTGTCGGTGGATGAGAAAAGCACAGGGCACATACCTTCCACCAAGGGTACTTTATAGTGATTTTGATACCGGCAATCGATCTCAAGGATGGTCAGTGTGTCCGACTAAAGCAAGGTGATATGACCCAGAGCACGATCTACTCTGAAGACCCCGTGGCAATGGCTAGACACTGGAAGCAAGAGGGCTGTCGCAGACTGCACGTGGTTGACTTGAATGGCGCTTTTTCGGGACATCCTGAAAACCGGGAACTGATACAAAATATTGTCGAAGAAATGCAAGAGATTCCTGTTCAGGTGGGAGGAGGTATCAGGACACGAGAACATATAGAAACTTATTTCTCGATGGGCATTTCAACTCTCGTTCTGGGTACGAAAGCGCTTGAAAATAAAGATTTTCTTATTGAGATGGCTTCATCCTTCCCCAATCAAATCGTTCTAGGTTTAGATGCTCGGCAAGGTCGAGTGGCGACTCATGGGTGGGCTAGTATTGAAAAGGAGTTAGCTGTTGATGTGGCCTTCGCTGTAAAGGATTTGCCGCTAGCAGGGATAGTCTATACAGATATCGAGCGGGACGGGATGATGAGTGGCGTAAATGGTAAATCGACTCTGGAAGTCGCTAAAAAAAGTGGAATACCAACGATCGCTTCTGGCGGGATACATGAGCTAAGTGATCTTGAGTGCCTGAAAAACGTATTTAAAGATGACTACAATCTCTTACTAGGAGTAATTACGGGAAGAGCAATTTACGAAGGGAAATTAAATTTTAAGGAAGGACAACAACTGCTTGATCAATAGTTGGTAATTGGCCTGCGAAGACTAATTCGATATCGCTAGGCAGCTTTTGTAGTTCTCTTTCGAGAAAATCGAGCGTCCCTTGGTAGGGGTGACCAATGATTACAGCATCGCCCGTTTTTCTCGATAAAGTAAAGGCGCTCTCCATAATGGACTTCATGTTTTGCTCAGTTCTGATATTGTCTAAAAAGAAATCCCGAGCGATATAGGGTGCTCTCATTTCATGAGCTGCTTTTTTTGCGATGGATTGGCTACTTGTTTTTGAATCGAGGAAATATAGGTTCCGATTGGCTGTTGCCAACATGACCCGTCTCATGGGTTTGATTCTCTCCGTTAGTAGACTGCCCATGTGATTTGATAGTCCCTTAGCGTGTGCGAACCTAGATAAGGACGATTCAAGAATAATCGCATATTGAATTGAAGACATCGTGATGTTGAGTGTTGGGCGTTCTATTTTTTGGCTTGTCTCGCTTTTAGCTTGCATCGGTAGGTGAACAATTAACTCTTTATTTTTGTGTTTAGCGTATTCCGACAGCCTAATAGAATTGGGAGCAAAAGGAAGGATCGCAACCGTAACGTCACCAGGAAGGTCTATTGAGCGCTTTCCATTGATCAAACTATAGCCGAGATCATCAATAACAATAGCGATCTGACGAGAGAATGAAGAAGTGGAATAAACCAGCAGAGCCAGCACTAACAGCAAAACGAAGCTTCTCATTTGGCTGTGAACCATGGTTCTGGATCTATCGGCTCCCCTCTATGTCTAATTTCAAAATAGATTCCAGGTTCCTTTTGCGCGCCGCTATTCCCGGCCTCTGCAATGAGTTCACCACTCTCTACTTGATCGCCCTTTTTTTTAAATAGTGCTTCAGCGTTTCCGTAGAGGCTCATGTAGTTATTGCCGTGATCGACGATTAACAACAACCCAAATCCCCTTAGCCAATCAGAAAACACTACTTCTCCGGTGTGGATAGCCTGGACTGGAGTACCTGCAGGAGCGCTAATTTCTAAGCCTTGTGACGCTAAAATATCTTCTTTCTTTTTTTCACCAAACCGTTTTGAGATTTTCCCGTTCAAAGGTTTGATCAAAGGGGTCTTGAAATCTTGAAAGTCGGATTTCTCCAGATCAGGTGGTTCCGGGAGAATTTCTTGTACTAACTTTTCTAGCGTTTTTCTCTCGAGTCGGAGCTGTTGGTAGCGGAGTTCTTTGTCGTTTTTAGTTGCTTCGACTTTATCGATTAATAACAGGCGCTCTTTCGCCTGTTCCTGGAGTATCTTCAAAGACTGATTTTTTTTCTTAATGGTTTGTTGAATATTTTCGCCTAAATCTGTGGTCTTCTTGGCGTTCGCTTCAAGATCATTCATTGAATTTTCATAACCGTTTAGAAGTTCCAGAGTTGCTTGAGTTATATAGCTGTTAAAACGCATCATTTGATCAAACCGATCGATGGACTCGCCTTCAAGTAACCTCTTTAGAGGTAAGCTTTTTTGTAATTTGTATGTGTTTTTAATGTGTTTAAAAAGAGTCCGAGATAATTCAGAGTGTCTGCTTTTTAGTTCGGTTTCCTTGGCTTTCAGTTTTTCGAGCGACTGCTCGGATGTTTGAAGCTTTTGATTGCTTGCGGAGATAATCTTCTTTAATGCCTGTACCTCTAAATCTGCGAGTTTCAGCTCTTTGAGCCAATCTTGCTTTAACCTTTTATTTTTCGACAACCATACTTCAATTGCCTGAAGCTCACTTTCAACCTCTTGGAGTCGTTGATTTTTTGATTGCGCGAGTCCGTTGTTTAAAAGAGTCAGTATGGCTATCAATATGACAGTGACAGCTCTAGTCAACACGTGAGCTAAATGACGATGATGACTAGTGAAGTTAGCTTCTCTCAAACAGAGGCTGTCCAGTCATTTCCTCGGGGATGTCGATGTCCATTAGATTCAATATGGTGGGTGCGATGTCGGACAAAGAACCATTTTCGTCAATTGCAGTTAGGGGCTTTTTGCTCACGCAAACGAAGGGCACTAAGTTGTTGGTGTGAGCTGTGTGTTCCTCATGAGAATTTGGATCTTGCATTTGTTCGGCGTTTCCATGATCGGAAGTGACAAGCATTTGATCATTGCTCTCGGTTAAAGCGAGTTCTAGTTTTCCGAGGCACTCGTCAAGAACTTCAACAGCCTTGATTGTAGGCTCAAGTTTGCCGGTATGGCCCACCATGTCTCCGTTTGCGTAATTAGCAATAATCAAGTCAAATTCTCGAGACTTAATCGACTCGATTATTTTATCCGTGATCTCTGGAGCGCTCATTTGAGGTTGGAGATCGTAGGTCTCCACTTTTGGAGAAGGAATAAGCACTCTTTTTTCACCTATAAAGGGTTTCTCCTGCCCGCCAGAAAAAAAGAACGTAACGTGTGCGTATTTTTCTGTTTCCGCAATTCTAAGTTGAGACATATTCAGATTGCTGAGGTATTCGCCTAGGGTATTCGTGTGGATCTCTCGGTCAAAAATTGCGGGGAGATTAATGTCCTCTGCATATCTGGTTAGCGTAGCCGCCTCTGCAGGTATTACATAGTTAACCCGACTAAAGTTTTCAAAGGCTTCCTCTGTGAGGCTCCTTGAGATTTGACGTGCTCGATCGGCTCTGAAATTCATAAATAGGATTGAATCACTGGGTCTGATTTTCTGCTCATTGGCCTTGGTTTGTTTTATTACCGTCGGACTTACGAACTCGTCGCTTTCGCCGCGATCATAAGCTTTCATTAATGCCTCTTTAGCGGAACTCGCGCGAATGGCACTTTTTCCTAAGGCGATCGCGTTAAAAGCCAGCTCTATGCGATCCCAGCGCTCATCACGATCCATGGCATAAAAGCGGCCTGACACGGTCGAAATTTGACCGACCCCGGTTTCCTTCAATAGTTTTTCTAGTTTGGATAGATTCTTCTCGGCTGATTTTGGGGGCGTATCACGTCCGTCTAGAATGGCGTGAATTCTCAGGTCATTGATTTTTTTCTCTTTACACAGTTGAATGGCCGCGTGTATCTGGTTTTCATGGCTGTGTACTCCACCGTCTGAGAGTAGCCCTACTAAATGTAATGCTGATTTATTATTGATTGATTGATCAATAAGGTTTTGCAGTATTGGGTTTTGCTGAAATTCCCTGTTTTTAATGGCTCGGTTTATCCTCGGTAAGTCTTGATAAATGACTCGTCCTGCGCCTATTGTCATATGGCCTACTTCGGAATTACCCATCTGTCCTTTGGGTAGTCCGACAGCCTCCCCTGACGTTTCTATCAGACAGTTTGAGTAACGGTTCAGAAAATCCGACCAAATAGGGGTATGCGCCATTGCGATCGCGTTGTTTGACTCTTCTTCACTAAATCCGAAACCATCCAGTATGACTAGTAATGTAGCGGGTCGAACGTGAGGCAACATTTCATCCTAAGGACTTCGTAGGGCCGAAATTCTAGCAAATTTTTTATTGCAGCAAGTGTATAATTCAAGATCTCCACAGCTTATTGGAAGCCTCAATGGAACAGCTCTTCACCTTTATTGGAAACCATCCCTTTTTGGTGAGTTTGTTTGCTGTACTGTTGTTTTTCTTTATCCGTAACGAACTGGTGCGAGGTGGCCCCGCGATCGCTACTCAAGATCTGGTGTCGTTAGTTAATCAGGAAGAAGCGGTTGTTCTCGATGTAAGACCTAAGGAAGAGTTTTCTGAGGGCCACATCGTTGGGGCGATTAATATTCCCTACGATAAGTTAGACGATCGTTATCCCGAACTGAATCGATATAAAGAAAAGGCGATGGTTGTCGTCTGTAAAATGGGATCACATTCCGGTGCTGCAGGCTTGTTGTTAAAGAAGCGGGGTTTTGAAAAGGTTAGCAGGTTGCGGGGTGGTATTATGGAGTGGCGAGGTCAAAATTTGCCGGTGACTAAAAAATGAGCGAAGACAATATGGAAAATCAGGAATCCATTCCCGTTAAATTAATTTTGGAGAGAATATTTTTAAAGGACGCGTCCTTCGAATCCCCAAGCTCTCCGTCAATCTTTGAATCTGTTTGGAAACCTGATTTAAAGGTCGACATCAATACCAAAGCGAGCAGCCTAAGTGAGAATCGACATGAAGTCGTGCTGCGTATCACAATTGACGCAACAACAGAGGGAGATAAACCCGGGTTCATAGTAGAAATCCAGCAAGCCGGTATCTTTCTGATAGAGGGTGTTTTTGGAGATGAATTGAGAAAAGTCCTAGGCGTTGCGTGCCCAACGACTTTGTTTCCGTATTTGCGAGAATCGGTTGACTCCTTGATCGTAAAAGGAGGGTTCCCCGCGATAAATCTGGCGCCTATAAATTTCGAAATGGTTTTTGACGAAGCGTTAAAGCAAAGTAAACAAAGAGAAACTGTTACGCATTAGAATGATTGTAAAATTCAAACTGACGCCAGGCTTCATAAATGGCTATAGAAACGCTATTCGAGAGATTTAGACTCCGAGAGGTCTTTTGCATCGGAATTCTTAAAACGCGATCTGAGCCAATTTCTTGTAACAGTTTTCCATTTAAGCCTTTTGTTTCTGGACCAAAAATTAAGGAATCTTGAAGCGTAAATTGAAATGAAGTGTATTGACGTATACCTTTTGTAGAAAAAGCGACTAATTTTTTCGCTGGATATTTGTCTAGATAATCTTCTAGAGATTGGTGTATCTGAACCTGAGTATACTGGTGATAATCTAAGCCCGCTCGTCTTAACTTTTTGTCGCTCCATTCGAATCCAAGCGGCTCTATTAGGTGTAGGCTAGCTCCCGTGTTAGCGCAAAGCCTTATTATATTTCCAGTGTTTTGTGGAATCTCAGGATTATGAAGAATGATATCTAGGGGCACAGACCCGCCTTAAATTATAGGCCAAGCTCTTGTAATTTTCTGGTCAATGTATTCCTGCCCCACCCAAGAAGTTTTGCGGCCTCTTGCTTCTTGCCATTAGTTTTCTGTAGTGCACTTTCAATCATGATTCTTTCGAATATAGGATTAGCGACTTCCAAAAGTGGTTCCGAAGACTGTTTTTCTAAGTAGGCAAGCGCCCAAAATTTTAAAGACTTTTCCCAATCGTGGTCATCTAGGTCAATGGGATCATTGAATAGTTCAGGGGGAAAATCGGACTTAAGAATTTGACGCGTACTCCCATTACATGCAACCAGCGACAGGTATTTTCCAACTGCCGGACATTTCCAGGCCAATGAAGCAGGGTCATGAACTTTTCGGCTTCGGGAGAGAGTCGCTTAGGCTCATCATTTAATTCTTTGGCGGTCTGCTCCAGAAAGTGCTGAGCTAACAATGGAATATCGACTCGTCGTTCAGATAGAGGCGGGACATGCACACGGATGACGTTCAAGCGATGGAAGAGGTCTTCACGAAAAGATCCCTGGTTTACCAGATTTTCCAAATTTTGATGTGTCGCGGCTATAATTCGCACGTTTACTTTAACCGTTTGATGACCGCCTACTCTATAAAATTCAGATTCCGACAATACTCGCAAGAGACGCGTTTGAGCTGAGGCAGGCATATCACCTATTTCGTCTAAAAATAGGGTGCCACCGTTGGCTTGCTCAAATCGGCCGATTCTTTGGTTATTGGCGCCGGTAAAAGCTCCTTTTTCGTGGCCAAATAATTCACTTTCTACGAGTTCATCTGGTATAGCTGCTACATTTAATGCGATAAAGGCCTTACCTTCTCGCGGGCTGTGTCGATGAATCGAATTCGCGACTAGTTCCTTGCCTGACCCAGAGGGCCCTGTTATCAACACTGATACGTTTGTTGACGATAGGCGGCCAATCGCTCTAAAGACTTCTTGCATAGCAGGTGCTTTACCTATTATTTCAGGTGTGGGCTCCGTGCTAGTTAATTGTTTCTCCTGATTTTCGTTGGCGTGTACTATTGCTCTTCTGACCACCGCCACGACTTCGTCTACATCAAAAGGTTTCGCTAGGTATTCGAATGCTCCTTTTTCAAAGCTATTAACGGTTGTGTCTAGATCGGAATGAGCAGTCATTACAATGATGGGGACATTAGGGTGGCTTTCGTTGACCTTTTCAAGAAAATCTAGGCCTGACATACCATCCATTCTTATGTCGGTAAGAATCGCAAGTGGATGTTCAGTATGTAAATGATGCATCGCCTGATCGGCGGTGTTGAATGCGGAAATCGGTATGCCTGCCTTACTCAAGGCACGGTCTAGTACCCATCTTATTGATTGATCATCGTCTATGACCCACACATTTTCGGTCATTGGTTTTCCCCAGCGTTGAAACTGCGAGCCTGAGTGAATGGAAGATGTATAAGAAATTTGGTCATTCCTGGCTTGCTTTCCACCTGAATAGATCCTTGATGTTGTGCCAAGACCGTTTGGGCGATGGATAATCCGAGCCCCGAGCCTGATGGTTTGTCGGTTATCATTGGGAAAAAGATCCGCTCAGCCATCTCCGGTGCTATTCCGGTCCCGTTATCGATAATTTCTATTTTTAAAACGATTTTATGTCTGAGGGCTCCTATCGTAAATTGTCTTGCAGACCTTATCCTAATCGTGATTCTTGGGTTATTAATATTGGCTGTCGCTTCATTCGCATTTTGGATTATGTTTAAGATGGCTTGAATAAGTTGGTCTTTATCCGATTCGAGATCAGGAAGGCTGGGGTCGTAGTCCCGATCCCACTGAATTCTTTTTGGGCTTTCTGCCTCTACGATTTGGATGACCCGCTCAAACACCTCATAAATATTGGTGGACTTAAAATCGGTTAGTTTATTTGGTCCTAACATTCGATCTACTAGAAGACTTAGTCTCTCGGCTTCACTTACGATGATTGATGTGTATTCCCGCAGTTCGGTGCTTGGCAGTTCTTTATCTAGTAGTTGCGCTGCACCCTTTATACCTCCAAGTGGGTTTTTGACTTCGTGAGCAAGGCCCTTTATCAATCTTCGAGTGGTTTCTTGTCTGACCATTGTTTGGTCGTCTTTATCGATATTTTGGAGCCGATTCAGTGGTTGAATTTCGATTAACAATCCCTTGGGACTCTCAAGAAGGTTAACGGTAAAGTCGACTGTTGCGCTGGGCTGGTCAGGTAGTAACAGCTCAATGCCCCGACGAGTAAAAGGTTGTTTATTTTCTATGGCGTTTCGCAGCTCCGGGATAAGGTTTTCTGTGCCAAGTATCAGGTCTTTAAATGGCTTGCCGCATGCCTTTGTCTTTGAGGTATGCATCAACAATTCAGATGCTGTATTAATCATTTTTATGTTTAACTTCGAGTCGAGCACTACTATGCCGGTAATTAAGCTATCGAATACTTGAGCATGTTTACTCATATTTTCTGGTAACTCTATAAAAGCGTCTTTTTTGGAAGGATTCCTTGTAAACAGCCATCTCTTTTTTTTCTCTTTTTATGTTTTTGGCAACTAAAAATTTACACTAAAGCAAAGTCAAAAGCGTCACCGCGGTATGCAAAAAGAACACTGGAATGCTCGAAAAGGGCGCCTCTCTGAGGCACCCTTTCATGGCTGCTAGTTTACGCCAGTGCCTCTTTGGTTGTTTTTATAATTGCAGCTGCCACTTTATAGGGATCAGCATTTGAAGCGGTTCGACGATCTTCTAGTCGGCCTATCCAACCATCTTCCTTTGTTGTCACAGGAATTCTTATTGATGCACCTCTGTCCGAGACTCCATAGCTGAAAGTGTCTATCGATTGCGTTTCGTGATCACCAGTTAATCTCTGGTCATTGTCTGCCCCGTAGATACTGATATGACGTTCTATATTCTTGCCAAAATTCTCGCAAATTTTGGTAAAGGTTTCTTCTTTGCCGGATTCTCTCATTTCACCATTTGAAAAATTTGCGTGCATACCAGAACCATTCCAGTCTAGCGGTCCAAATGGTTTTGGGTGCCAATTGATGGAATAACCATATTTTTCTCCGGTTCTTTCCAAGAGATATCTAGCGAGCCAGGTTTCATCTCCTGCGGTTTTAGCACTTTTTGCAAAAACCTGGAATTCCCATTGACCGGCTGCAACTTCAGCGTTTATGCCCTCTACGTTTAAGCCAGCGTCTAAGCAAAGGTCTAAGTGATCGTCTACACAATCTCTTCCAAAGGCATTCTTTGCTCCAACAGAGCAGTAGTAAGGACCTTGGGGCGCGGGGAAACCATTTTCTGGAAAGCCAGGAGGTAGATTTGTGTCAATGTCCCAGAGGAAATACTCCTGTTCAAATCCGAACCAGAAATCGTCATCGTCATCATCGATGGTTGCTCTTCCGTTCGATTCATGTGGCGAACCATCTGCATTTAGAACTTCTGTCATAACTAGGTATGCATTTGTTCTATCAGGATCAGGTATTATATAGACAGGCTTAAGTAGGCAGTCTGAACTGCCGCCCTCTGCCTGTTGAGTCGAGCTACCATCGAATACCCACATCGGACACTCTTCGAGAGTGCCACCAAAATCCGATTCAACTCGAGTTTTGCTTCGTAAGCTCTGAGTAGGCTTGTATCCATCAAGCCATATATATTCAAGTTTTGATTTCATCTTGTATGTTCTCCTAACATCTTCTTACCAGCGGTTAACACCAGAAACGAAGCAGTCCCCAGTATGGTCGCTTCCCCTTTTTGTTTGCTGTCACTGTTTAAAAGCAATTTGTGTGCCAGCGAGATAGACTCTAACTTATTGATTTCCGATTATTTTTTCGAATTAACGCACCAAAGAGGTGCATTTCAAGTTAGTCGCCTCTCAATGAGTTCATTTTGGTGCAATTTGATTCAATATACAAATTTCATTCACTTCACGATTCATCGGGATGATGCAGTGTCCTCCCTGTCCAAAAATCAGTAGAAAAAATTAAGGCCCTCTGCATTTGCGTCTTGAACTATGATTACTTTTGGGGCACGTAATGAATCCAATCCGCAAGATATTAGGGCGACAGCACGTTTCTGTTCAGACATAATCGCGGGTTTTTAGTTCGTTAGGTAGTAAAGCCATTGTCTGATCAGAATGTTAGGAACATTGCCATTATCGCACATGTTGATCACGGTAAGACCACCCTAGTAGATTGTTTGCTTCAGCAAACAGGATTGCTAAAGTCCAATCAGCCTCAACGTGTGATGGACAGTAATGATTTGGAGAAAGAAAGGGGGATAACCATTCTTTCGAAAAATACAGCGATTGAATACCGTGAACATTTGATCAATATCATTGATACGCCTGGACACGCGGATTTTGGTGGGGAAGTAGAGCGTATTTTATCAATGGTTGATGCTGTTTTGCTCGTAGTAGATGCGGTCGAAGGCCCAATGCCCCAAACACGTTTTGTCACTCAAAAAGCTTTCGGCTTTGACCTAAAGCCGATTGTGGTCGTTAATAAAATTGATCGGAAAGAGTCTGAACCAGATCGCGTTATAAATGAAGTATTTGATCTCTTTGATAATCTTGGAGCGACGGAAGAGCAACTAGATTTTCCTATGGTTTATACTTCGGCTATCTCTGGTCAAGCTGGGGTTGATCCAGAGAATCTCGAAGACAGTATGTCGCCATTGTTAGACATGATTGTCCATGAAGTAGCTCCACCAGGTTTGCCACGTGAGGGTCCCTTTCAAATGCAGATTAGTGCTTTGAACTACTCTTCTTACGAAGGCGTTATGGGCATAGGGCGAGTGAGTCGGGGCCGAATAAATAGAAATTCAAATGTTATATTGGTAGACAGAAAAGGCCAACAACGTAAAGCACGGCTTCTTAATATTTATGGGTATAGGGGACTAGAAACCGTCTCTCGAGATACTGCGGCCGCAGGAGATATAGTTTGTATTTCTGGTGTCGATGAATTGGGTATATCGGATACTTTGTGTGCTCCCGAATTGGTTGAGCCTCTCCCCCCTCTCACAGTTGACGAACCAACGTTGACGATGCTGTTTAGAGTAAATACATCGCCCTTAGCTGGCAAAGAAGGTAAATACCTAACAAGTAGACAGATACGAGAACGTTTATTTACCGAAGCGTTGCATAATGTCGCGCTACTGGTAGAAGAGACTGAAGATCCGGATTGCTTTAAAGTCTCTGGGCGGGGAGAGTTACATCTATCAATACTAATAGAAACCATGCGTAGGGAAGGCTTTGAGTTTGCCGTTTCGCGCCCTCAGGTAATAGTTAGGCAAAATGGAGATGAAGTCGAAGAGCCTTTTGAACTGTTAAATATTGATATTGAAGAAGCTCATCAAGGAAAAGTAATGGAATCGTTGGGAGATCGCAAAGGCGAATTGAAAAACCTTCTTCCGGACGGCCTTGGAAGAATTAGGATGAGCTATCGTATTTCCACCAGAGGATTGATTGGATACCGAAGCGAGTTTATGTCTCAGACTTCTGGCACCGGCATTATGTCATTTTCTTCTGACGGTTTTGGACCACGACTCGGAGAGGTTGGTGGTGGCCGAGTAAATGGCGTTTTAGTTTCCAATGCAAACGGTAAGGCCGTCGCCTTTGCTTTGTTCAATCTACAAAATAGGGGACGTATGCTAATTTCGCCTAACGACCCCGTCTATGAAGGTATGATCGTTGGTCTGCACAGCCGCGATAATGATCTGACTGTAAACCCAATGAAGGAAAAGAAATTAACGAACGTTCGAGCAGCGGGATCGGATGAGGCAATAATTTTAAACGGAGTTCTGCAACAATCCTTAGAGGACGCTCTTTTATTTATTCAAGATGATGAATTAGTCGAAATTACCCCTGAATCGATCCGCTTAAGAAAGTCTTTGCTAAAAGAACATGAGAGGAAGCGCTCAAAATGATTGGCCTAATTCAGGGCGTTACCAAAGCTTCGGTCGAGATTGATTTGCAGCAGGTTGCTTCGATAGATTTTGGCATCTTGCTGATGATAGGATTTTTCAACGGTGACGAACAAAGCCAAATCGAACGGTTTGTGGACCGAGTGATTTCGTATCGGATTTTCAAAGACAGCCATGGGAAGACGAATCGAAGCCTAATAGACTCAGGAGGGAAGTTATTGGTCGTTCCTCAGTTCACTTTGGCCGCCGAGACGTCCAAGGGTAACAGACCAAGCTTTAGCGGTGCTCTTGAGCCTCAAACCGCAAAACTTTTTTTCCAAGTTTTTGTAGAGTATGCCCAAACCAAATTAGGTGTTGAAGAAGGTGTTTTCGGGGCGCACATGGAGGTTTATTCCGTTAATGATGGGCCTTGTTCTTTTATTTTAACTGGATGACACTCTATCAGTCCTTTACCTCGTCTCGTTTTGTAACGAAGCCCGACATTATTAACCCGACTTCGAACAATAACCAAGCAGGCGCGGCCAACATAATTTGGGAGATGACGTCTGGTGGAGTAAGTAGCATGCCCGCTACGAAGCAGCCTATGACCACGTAGGGCCTTTTTTGTTTCATGGTTTCTACGGAGGATATTCCAGACCAGGCGAGCAGCATCGTCGCAATTGGAATTTCAAAAGCAATTCCAAAAGCCAGAAACATTTTTAAAACGAAATCTAGGTATTGGTTGATGTCCGTCATGATAGAGACGCCATCCGGGGCAACTTGAGTGAAGAACCCGAAGACAAGGGGAAACACCAGGTAGTACGCGAAAAGCATGCCGCCGTAAAATAATGCAGTGCTTGAGACGAGTAGAGGGATAGCAAATCTTTTTTCGTGGCGGTAGAGACCAGGCGAAATGAACATCCACACTTGATGCAATAGATAGGGGATCCCTATAAAGATTGCGCTATAAATAGATAATTTAAACGGGGCAAGAAACGGAGAAGCGACTTGTGTTGCTATCATTGAAGATCCTGCGGGTAGAACCGCGACAAGGGGCGCAGAAAGCCAAACGTAAACTTCATTTGCAAAGTAATATAAGGGGATAAAGATCACAAACGTTACCCCGAGACTCCGAAGAATTCGACTTCTGAGTTCGGTCAGATGCTCTAGAAGGGGCAGTTCTTTCTGGTCCACCTCTGTATCTTCATCGACTAGATGTTCTTCAGATTCAGTCTGGTTCAAATCGTTTTGGGACCTCAACGCTTTTGATGAAGCCGTTCAAGATCTGACTCGCTGGGCGGTGCTGGAGATTCGGATCCAGGGATTTCAGGTACAGGTTCTCGCCCACCAGTAAGTGCTTCGGTTTCGATTTTTTTGATTTCTTTGAGAACCGACTCGTTGTGTAGCTGTCTTTGTATGTCGTCCATACCTATTTCTTGCTCGATTTCGATTTTTGCCGCTTGAAAGGCTCGTTTTAATCTGCCGATCCAAAGCCCGAATGACCTGAGAACTTCCGGTAGCCTCTCAGGCCCGACGATAAGCAGACCAACAATCGTCACTAATAGAAGTTCTAAACCACCGATATCGAACAAAATGGAATCTCTCTAAACTTTCTGATCCTGCTTTACTTCGCTGGTATCTGTATCTGTATCTGTATCTGCATTGTGCTGGGGAGATCCGCCTTCAATAATCCTTTCCTCAACTTTGGCTTCAGGTTCTTCTTTTACAGCTGATCTGAAACCTTTTATGGCGTTTCCTAGGTCCGCGCCGATATTTTTTAATCTGCGAGGTCCAAAAAGGACAAGAACTATAACGAGAATAATTAAGAGTTCAGGTACTCCTAGTCCAAACATTTTTGTTCTCCGTCGAAATAAGTTCAAGCACAACTATATTATATAGGTTGTCCTCAAGATAGCGCGTTGAATTGGTCTAAGTTAAAGGCCGATCATCGTGGTACTACTCCGAAGAGGTTCTTTTTGCTTTTTCGACCAGGCCTCCCTCCCCAAAACGGTTTTCGAGTACTTCAAGGATATCTTCTGGCCCTATACCAAGATGCACTAGCAAGACCATGCAGTGAAACCACAGGTCAGCGACTTCTTGTGTTACGTGGTCTTCTTTGTTTTTGTTCTCAACAGCGTCTTTCGAAGCCAATATGACTTCCGTTGATTCTTCTGCTATTTTTTCAAGGATTTTATTGAGCCCCTTGTTGTGCAATGACGCAACATAGGATTCTTGAGGGTCCGAGTTTAGGCGCTCTTTAATTGTTTTTGATAGCTCAGTAAGGATCTGCATTCGCTAAGTTGCCCTATTTTTTTAATAACATCACGAGACCGATGAGCAAAAGGATAGCATTTAAGTAGATGGGTGAGTTGTTTAAAACATCTGTTATTGGAGCAATCTTCGATAGATTCATCAATGCGAAAGCTATCGCTGAGGCCCCACCTAGTCTTGTTAACCTGCGTTTCCATAAATGATTCCGTTCGCTTCCTTGTAGGTGTTGTATGGACTGTTTTTGGAGGGCTAGCTCTTTTTTTAACTGCCGGATGGTCTCATCGGTTTTCTTGGCGCGGCCAGGAATTTCTAGTACTCCCTGCAGATTGGCGGGCACATCGGTTAGCAACGCCTGGATTTGTGCATTGACTCCAAAATGACTACTAATCCATTTATTGATGAATGGCTTGGCGGTTGTCCACAAATCAAGTTCCGGATAGAGCTCTCTACCCACCCCCTCAACATAAAAGAGTGTTTTTTGAAGTAATACGAGCTGTGGCTGGACTTCCATGTCGAAATCTTTTGCGATTTCAAACAAATTCAAAAGGAATTTAGCAAAATGAATTTTGGACAACGGTTGTCCGAAGATCGGCTCGCAAAGCTCTTTAATGTTATCAGCGAATCGATTTGCATCTGTAGTTGCTGACACCCAGCCACAATCGATTTGAAGTAAAGCGATTCCCATATAGTCTCTTTGAAAGAAAAGGTAGACACTCTTTGCAATATATAACTTGTCTTGCTCAGATAAGCTTCCAATAATTGCGCAGTCCAGAGCGATATACTTGGGATTCTGCGGTTCTTTGACGTCGATGAATATGTTGCCTGGATGCATATCCGCGTGGAAAAAGTTATGTTCGAACACTTGAGTGAAGAATGTTTCCACACCCTTGTGGGCAAGCGTTTTCAAATCTACTTGTTTGTTTTTAAGCTCTGTTATCTGTCGGATTGAAACACCCTCAATCTGCTCCATTACAAGTAGATTTGAGCGGGTGTAGTCTGTGTGAACACGAGGCACGTATAAAAGGTCTGATCCTGCAAAATTGCGGCGCAGTTGTATTTGGTTTCTAGATTCCGAGTGCATGTCAGTCTCCGTCAGCATTACCTTTTCTTGATCTCGCATCAACTTTGGCAAGTGGAAACGTCTAATTGAGGGGACTAAATTATGTGTGATACGGGCGAGCGTACTGAGTAAGGCCATATTTTCGCGAATAGCGTCTTCAATACCAGGTCGAACGATTTTGAGTATGACGTTGCTGCCGTCGACCAATTTCCCAGTATATATTTGCGCAATTGAGGCGCTGGCAATGGGAAACTCACTAATCTCTGATAGCGCTAGTTGATCGTCAAACTGCTGCGAGTTGATAAATGACCTGATATTGAATTCTTTGGCTGGGGGCACATGATCCTGAAGTAAGGCTAACTCGGAGGCGACATTCGCCCCAAAAATGTCGCTGCGCGTGGAGAGTAGCTGACCTAACTTTATGTACACTGGACCAAGTTCTGTCAGCGCTTCACGAAGTCGCTGTCCATCACTGTTTGTTGGACTTCGGCGCATCATCTTAAGCAACTTGATGAGCAAATAGATAGCAACGGAATTATTTTTCATTGGCCAGGGCAAAAAGATCAGCTTATGTTTATTAAAAATTCGAATCAGGTTCACGAGGCCTATTGGAAATCGATTACGAGGTCGGTTGGTCATTTAAGCCGGTAGTTCTAGTTCTTTGATCCGAGCCTGGAGGAGGTCGACTCTGTTTCTAATCTTAGTGATCCGGTCTATTGCATTTCCGAAATCTTTGTTCGACGTGAATGCTTTGGCTATGGTTTGCTGGCTACCGAGGAATGCGGTTTCTTTTATTGAGGTTAGTATCTGACCTAGAAAGTTGATTTTTTCCGATAACGAGACTGCTGAAGATTCGCTCATGAGTTGACCAGCAATTTCTTCAAATTCCGGGAGGAGCGATTTGGCGGTCAAGAGTATTTGTTCAGCGAAAAAAACATCCCCTTCTATCTGAAGATGTTGAGCTGTATCCCTCTTGGCAAAAAGGTTTTTTGAAATTCCTTTCCAGCTAGTCTTAATAATAGTATCCGGGTTTTCCTTTTTACTCCCAAAAAAAAGGGGCCCCTCGGCTGTAAAAACGGTTTGAAGCAAAAGATCCTGATTTTCAATATCTATTTCTAGAGTCTTTCCTTCGTATTGCTTTAACGAATCAAGTTTTTCTGGGCTAATTTTGTTCAAGACAGAGATAGTTTCGTTCAGGATCAAACTAGCCGATTGGGAAACCAAGTTAGCTCGATCACTAACCAAGGGTCTTTTGTCCCTTGTGTATCGAGGTTATTCCTCCAAGAAAGTTAAAAACCGACACTGCTTGAAAGTTTGCGTCCTCTAACATTTGTTTGACAGCTTGTTGATCAGGGTGTTTGTCGATAGATTCAACTAAGTATTGGTAAGGTGATTTGCTCCCGACCACTAAATTACCTGCTAAGGGCCAGAGTGATTGAAATCCTTTGTACGCGGTTTCCAAAAGCCTATTTGTGGGCTTGGAGAATTCTAAAATCAGTAGAATTCCACCGGGAGCGAGCACTCGGTATATTTCTTGAAGGGCAAGCTCTTTGTCTGTGAAGTTTCTAAAACCAAAACTGATGCTGACGCAATTAAAATGATCTGATTCAAATGGCAACGATTCGGCTTGTGTTACCGCAAAATTAACATGGCTAAAGCCCTGATTAAGCATCCGATCTCTCGCTACTGCGATCATCTCCTGGCTATAGTCGGCAAGCCAAATGCTCCCCTCTTCTGCTAGTCTCTGTGCAAACAGCGCGGTTACGTCGCCGGTGCCGCCAGCCAGGTCAAGAACTTTACTATTTGGCGATATTTGAGACATGTTGAGCAATATTCTTTTGAGTATTCTGTGAGATCCGAAAGACATAAAGTCGTTCATAAGGTCATAACGAGAAGCAACCTCTTTGAAAACACCACCAACGAGCTTGGTCTTTTCTACAGGCGAGACCTTTTGATAACCAAAATCCACAGGTTGTTTATTCATCTTGAATTTTCACTTCAACTGGGGGGGTCCATTGCGAAACTTCAATTTGTCTTAACCGTGAGCCACCGTTTGTGCTAAAGGAGTCGATATAGGTATTCCAGTAATCTAAGTGGTTTTGCCCTAGTTTTTTCAGATAATCCCAAGAATAGATACCATCTTCGTGGCCATCATCGAATAGAAATTTAATGGCGTAGTTGCCCACTTTAGTGATCTTATTTATTTGTACGGAGCTCTTACCCGATTCGAAGACGGTTGGTCTATCACCTAAATTTTTGTAATCGGCAGAGGGGGAGTACACCCGCAATAATTCCGCAGTCAGGCGAAATTCCTCGTCGCCCCATTTAACGCGGAGGGTTTTGTCCTTTTGATGATAGGTTATTTTGGTTGGCGCAGAAGTTGTCACAGTATGTATTTGGAGAGATCTGTATTTTTGGCGATGTCTTGCAGCTGTTCGTTAACGTAATCTTCATCAATCAAGATTTCGCTATTGCCTTGGTCGCCAGCATCGTAAGACAAGTTTTCAAGAAGTCTCTCCAATAGAGTATGTAGGCGTCTTGCACCGATGTTTTCAGTACCTTCATTAACCTGCCAGGCGAGCTCCGCGATTCGTTCGATTCCAGAATCCGAAAAATCCAATGATACGCCTTCTGTTGCTATAAGTGCTCTATATTGTTCTGTAAGACTAGCATTTGGTTCTATTAGGATTCTTTTATAATCTTCAGTCGTTAGTGCTTTTAACTCCACTCGGATTGGCAGTCTGCCCTGAAGTTCTGGGATTAAATCGGATGGCTTGGTTAAATGAAATGCGCCGGATGCAATAAATAAAATGTGATTAGTGCGTACTGAACCGTATTTAGTCGATACGGTTGAGCCTTCTATGATGGGAAGTAAATCTCTTTGAACTCCCTCTCTTGATACATCTGCACCAGCTCCCTCTGATCTCTTCGCTACTTTGTCTAGTTCGTCAAGAAAGACGATCCCTGTTTGCTCTACTCGTCTGATGGCTTCAGTTTTGAGCTCGTCCTCATTGATTAGGTTAGAGGCTTCCTCGTCAATGATTCTCTTAAGGGCTTCTTTAATGGTCAGCTTGTGAGAGCGTTTTTTTCGAGCATCAAAACCACTAAACATGTTTTGCAATTGGTTTGTCATCTCCTCCATGCCAGGTGGAGCCATTATCTCAACACCGATAGCAGGCTGATCTAATTCAATTTCAATTTCTTTGGAGTCTAATTCCCCTTCTCTCAACTTTTTTCGAAAAAGCTGCCTTGTACTTGAGGGCGCGTCATCGTCTTGATTTGAGGCTTTTGGACTTGGAAGCAACGCATTGAGCACCCTTTCTTCTGCCTTATCAGCTGCCTCGGCTTTTACCAACAGAAGGTTTTCTTCCCTTAAATGTGCTATGCCCGTTTCTACTAAATCCCGAATCATGGACTCGACGTCTCTTCCGACGTATCCAACCTCAGTGAATTTGGTGGCTTCAACTTTTATGAAAGGTGCCTTGGCAAGCTTCGCAAGCCTCCGGGCGATTTCGGTTTTACCGACGCCTGTTGGCCCTATCATCAGGATATTTTTAGGGTGTATTTCTTCCTGAAGTTCCTCATTCAATTGCATTCTTCGCCATCTGTTGCGCAAGGCTATTGCTACAGATCTTTTTGCCTGATCCTGACCAACAATATGATTGTTTAGTTCGTGTACTATTTCTCTGGGTGTCATTGTGGACATACGTTAACTGTTCCGCCTTAGCTCTTAATGGTTTCTATAGTGTGATTTTGGTTAGTATAAACGCATATATCAGCTGCAATGGCGAGCGACCTAGAGACGATGTCTTTTGGAGACATTTGGGTGTGTTTGGATAGGGCCGCAGCGGCCGCTCTCGCATAGCCGCCTCCTGATCCGATTGCTAGGATATTGTCTTCTGGTTCGATGACATCACCATTACCGCTTATTAGCAGGGTTGAACTCTTGTCAGCTACGATGAGCATTGCCTCGAGCTTTCTAAGTGCTCTATCTGACCTCCATTCCTTGGCAAGCTCGACGGCAGACCGAGTCAATTGTCCTCCGTGTTTATCTAGAAAATTCTCGAACTTTTCAAATAATGTAAAAGCATCCGCCGTTCCTCCTGCGAATCCCACGAGCACTTGATCCTGGTAAATGCGTTTTACTTTTATCGCATTGGATTTCATGATTGTTTCCCCGAGTGAAACCTGCCCATCTCCGCCTAATGCCACTTCATTTTGGTCTCTTACGCTAACTATGGTTGTCCCATCAAATTGCTTCATTACTATATCCAATCGTTTTAATCTGCATTTTTATTGCCCTCTTAGATTTTTTTTTCATGCATACTCTAATTAAATCTCTTGCCGCAATGGTATGGCAGGTATGTTGAGTTCATTTAATTTGGATTTCGCTTTCATTGCATGATCAGGATCTTTGAAGGGGCCGATCACCACTCTGTGCCAGTCAATCTGGTTCAATCTTTTGACATTGATGCTTGCATCAATATTATTCAACAGCAATCGAGCCCTCAGTTTTTCTGCATCTTCTGGATTTCTAAATGAAGCGGCCTGGTAACGGATAGTGCTTGCAGTCGATTCTGGCTTTTCTCGAATCGCAGCTACTCGATAAGTACTGGTGTCGGTGGATACTTCAGATTCTCGAAGTAGTTGAGGAAAGGTAATTTCAACTCTTTGCTCTGTCTTTTCCATAGTCTCATCAACTTCTGAAAATTTGGTTGAATTATTAACTAAAAGCTCCGGTGCGTAGGCCATGGTAAACACGATTATTGCTCCAATGATTGTACCAGCTGAGAAGCTTGGTCCATGAAAAATCGGATTATTACTCGAGTTCCTCGGCTTGTTTTGTTTGGTTTTTGGCCTTCGTTTTTTAGTTGGTGGCTTTCTTGCCTGGGAAGCAAAATCTTTTGGCATCAGTTCTTCTGAAAGCGGTCGAAAAGGGATGATACAAACTTTTCTTGGACATAGAAACGTATCAAATTTCTAGTGGGTCTACGTCAATGGACCACCTGAGGCCGGAACTTCCCCTTTTCTTATAAGATGCCTGGATACGGTTTAGAGCTTGATCAAGACGGTTTCGAGTTTCAGCCAATATCATCAATTGGAAACGATAACGATTGGATATTTTGCTAATAACTGCCGGTGCAGGTCCTAGCGTTTCGTAATCTGATAATTCGTAATTAATCCTGTTCAAAAAACTTTCTGCTGTACCAGCAGACTTTGCGTCCGCTCTGATTATCGCCATGGGCCTAAAGGGAGGAAATCGCATTTTTTTCCGTATTTGTAATTCTTCTTCCGCGAAGCTTTTGTAACCGTTCTCTATTAGGCTTAAGAGTGATGAATTGTTGGCGTCGTATGTCTGAAGCATGATTTCGCCTTTATCGTTGTGGCGACCAGACCTGCCAGAGACCTGACAAATTTGTTGGGCCGATTTTTCTGGGCCTCTGAAATCGATCGCGTTAAAACCAACATCGGCTTCCATCACCACGACCAAGGTGAGATTCTTAAAATCATGTCCTTTAGACAGCATCTGTGTTCCTACCAAAATGCATGGTTTGCCTGTATTTATTTCTTTAAGTGTCTTGGCGAATTGATTTTGACTCCTAGTCGAATCTCTATCTATTCGAAAGATAGGTGTTTGGGGGAAATGTTCTCCAAGAGAAGACTCTAATTTCTGAGTGCCTTGTCCCAGAGAAATCAGGTCAGGGTTTTGGCACTCGGGACATTGTGTCTTTAATCTCTCTTTCCAGCCACAATAGTGGCAAATGAGAAGATCAGGGTTGGTGTGCACAGTAGTTCTAGCATCACATCGTATGCAGCTGGCTTTCCAGCCGCATGAGGTACAGAACAGGGTGCGAGCAAAACCTCGTTTGTTGATGAAAATCATTACCTGATTTTGTTGATCGAGGTGTTTAGTGATTGCGACGATAGTTCTTGACGAGAAACCGTCTATGATTTTTCCATTACTGAGATCTACTATTTGTTGGGTAGGTAGGTGGGTGTTATCCGCCTTTGTTCTCAGAGTCAGGAGTGAGTACTTCCCATTTTGAACATTGTTTATTGATTCTACTGATGGTGTAGCGCTGCCTAAAATTATTGGAATTTTTTTTTGACTTGCTCGCTTTACTGCTACATCACGAGCTGAGTACTTTAGACCTTCTTGCTGTTTGTAGGATGAATCGTGCTCCTCATCGACGATTATAATACCGAGGTTTTGGAAAGGAGCAAAAATTGCGGATCTTGTTCCTACCAGACAGTCTATTTTTCCTTCCTTGCATTTCAGCCATGTTTGCAGATTGTTGTGGTTCGAGATTCCAGAATGCATTAGGCCGGTTTTCGGGAATCGATTAGCAAATCTTTGGTAAGTTTGAGGTGTTAGGCTTATCTCGGGGACTAAAACCAAAGCTTGCATGCCAGATCTTATTACCGATTCCATAGCCTGCAAATAAACTTCGGTTTTTCCGCTTCCCGTAATGCCATCCAGCAAGAAACATCCGTATCCGGGTCCGCGGTCGTTGAGGGCTTTTAGAGCCCGCCTCTGTTCTGCATTTAAACCGATAGGTTTCCGGCTCGTTTCATTTTGAATAGGCTCTATAGCTTCAATACGCCCATCTTTTTCTAAAGCTTGGATTGTATTTAGATTGAACCCAGCAGCTCTAATCTCTTCTAAGCTTATGCCGGGTCTATGGTCGATTAATTCATACAGCGATTTTTGTTTGGGAGCTTTATTTTTTGGCGGTTTATTTGAATTGACTGTCCAGCATCTGGGTTTATCGAGTTTTAAAGGTTTTCCCTTTCGAATGTCTGGCGGAATTGTGCTAAAGAGGGTCTCTCCGATCGGATGGTGGTAATACTCGGCCATCCAAAGCGCTATGCCCAAAAGGTCGGCTGAAACTAGAGATTCATTATCTACAACCTCTGTTATTTCTCTAAGCTGTTTTGCGCCTGACTCGCGCTTAGTTTCCACGCAGATGCCAATTGATTCCCCTTTGCCAAATGGAACCCTTAATCTGCATCCTAAACTGGGAACTGTCATACCAGTAGGTACCAGGTAGTCGAAAATAGTCTCAAGTGGCTTTGGAATGGCTACTCCGACTATTCTCGGCGATTTGTTCTCCATATATCTACCTAAATGGGAATTCTAAGCAAACCATCCAGCTGGTAATCTTAATATAGTCTTCCGCTCTATTCCTGCTTGTTTTGGTTGCTTCTGTAATTGTTTCGTAACTTTTGCGTGCTCATCTTTTTATCTGTTTTGGCTGCCAACATGTTCTGGTTAAGAATACGAAATCTGACCAAAATCAGATTATCAAGAAGTCAAAGTAACGTGTAGCTGTGCTCATGCCTTTTGGTTAGGATTTAGTTCAGACAAATATTTTTTAGACTAATGGTTCTCTTTACCGGCAGTCCCCCCATATTGGGACTGTTAAAAGTAAAGTTTTTGAGGTGTTAAATGAGAGATTTTGCTCAATACACTGGTGTGGTGATAACAATTCTCGTGGGTAGTTTTTTGCCTTTCTCACCCACCCTTGCCTCAATGAATTCAGGAGCAGAAATCTATAACGAGTTTTTAGAAAAGGGCCTCATCTACCCTGACGAAGATTGGCAGGAATACGTCGTTGAAGTAGGTAATAGGTTGTTGGCGACGATACCTAATCAAAGCAAGCAGTACACCTTTGTCGTTGTGGACCAGTCTATTGTAAACGCGTGGGCGACACCCGATGGATATATTTTTCTTACCCGAGGGCTGTTAGCGCACTTGAGTAGTGAAGACGAAATGGCTTCGGTAATCGGCCATGAGATTGGACATGTATACGCTCAACATACAAAGAAGACGGTTGGCCGAGATCGATTAAACAAATTAATGGGTATTTTAGGTATGTTCGCGACAGGAACTAGCGCGACTTCGTCCTTGGTTAATACCGTCGGTACGGCGCAGCTAGCTGGTTATAGAAGAGAGCATGAGTTGGAAGCTGATGAGCTTGGTTTGCAGTTTTTGATTCGAGCTGGTTACGACCCCTATGCCTCTCTCGAAAGTATCCAAGTGGTCAGGGATCACGATAATTTTGGGAAATTAAGCGGAAATAAACCCACGATTTATCATGGCATTTTAGGCAGTCACCCTGCTCATACTAAACGACTGAATGAGCTCATATCACAATCGAGGAACATAACCTATTCGGATCTAAAGCTGCCAGAACGAGACTACCTGAAGATGCTATCTGGCTTGCGTTTTGGAGAGGAAACCTCAACAGGCGTTGTGAAGGATAGCAAGTACTATCATGGGACTTTAAGGTTGGTTGTAGAGTTCCCAGTAGGTTGGAGTTTGAGGGCTACGGCTTCAGAAATTAGCTCGTCTTCCAATCCCGTAAATGAAAAAGCAACGATCAAGTTGAAAAGAATGGCTCCTTCTTCAGAGGTCTCTACTCCTGAAGAATATGTAACAGAAGTTCTCAAACGCGACGACCTGGAAGATGGTGAGCAATTTTTAGTGGGGTACTATCCCGCGTTTATCGCTAGGGCTAAACCGATCAAAGAAAATACACTTAGTAAAATCGCTGTGGTTTTTAAAGATGGAGGGATCTATCTTTTTACTGGTGATTATAGTGAAGGGACTGATCAGCAGGCCTTTGAGGAGAATTTTCTGGCTACGGTGCAATCATTTCGGGCATTAAGCGCTGATGATATGCGCCTAATTAGCAATCAAAAAATCCGTGTAGTGATGGCAAACCCTGGTGATACCTACGCGAAGATGGCAGCATATTCCCCCATAGGAAGAGGCGGCGAAGGAATGCTTCGGCTTATAAATGGAGACCATCCTAATGGGGAGCCCCGAGCTGGCGACTTTGTTAAGATAGTCGAATAGCAGGCTTGAGTTCAAGCGTTACTAGAAAAGGTCGACTGCATCGATCTTACCAGTCTCTTTGTTGTTAGAAATCGGGAGCTCCTCTTCCGTTAAAGGGACGTGCTCGGTATAAAAATAATCGAAAATTGTCGATTTTACTTTTTCCGACGTCGGAAGCCCGGTTTCAGAGTCTATCCGTAAACTTACAATTCCAGCAGGCTGAACGGCGGTTTTTTCTTTGGTATCCTTTAACGCAAATTTCATGATGTCGATCCAAATGGGTAATGGAATATTGGAGCCATAAGCATTTGAACCCATTGGAGAGTGATTGGTAAAACCGACCCACACTGTAGTCGCAAGTCCGGCTCCATAACCGTTAAACCAGGTATCTGCCGCATCATTGGTTGTCCCTGTTTTACCTGCGAGATCTTTTCTTTTTAGCGCAAGCGCACGTCTACCAGTACCTAGTTTTATAACGTCTTTGAGCATCGAGTCCATGATGTAGGCATTTCTTTTGTCGATTACTCTCACTGCGGCTGCTCTTTCATCATCTGGTGGATTTATGCCCTGTAAGCTGTTTCCGGCGTAGTTTTCTCGAGATGACGATTCCTCTTTAACAGGCTTTAGAATGGAAGATGCAAACAAGTCGCTTTTTACCCTGTCGTCTTGGCAGTTTTGGCAGGCGGCGGGATGATTGGTTTGAAAAACGACATTATCTTTGGCGTCCAAGATTTTATCTATAATGTGGGGCTCTACAAGAAAACCACCATTTGCGATGACGGCGTACCCGCGGACCATTTCGAGTGGCGTTACGCCCATGGTCCCACCTCCAATGGCTAATTGAGTATTCCTTGGAAAGTTTTTGGTTTCGAAACCGAACCGAGGAATATAATCTAGCGCTCTGCCAGCGCCTACGTTCATAAGAACTCTCATTGATACCAAGTTAATCGAGCGATACAGAGCTTGGCGTAATCTCGTCGGCCCGTTGTACTTTTTGTTGTCGTTGTTGGGGCGATATTGTGTTTCTAGATTAGAGTCATCGAAGACTAGAGGTGCATCAATAAAGATATCTGAAGGCATGATCCCTTTATTTACGGCTGCTGAGTATATGAATGGCTTAAAGCCTGAGCCTGGTTGCCTTTTTGCTTGTGTGGCGTGGTTATATTGATTGCGGTAGAAATCAAACCCTCCAACGAGCGCCTTTATTCGGCCTGTATTGGTTTCGATAGAGACAGAAGCACCTTCAATTAGAGGGATTTGTGCAAGAGACCAGCTGGACTTTTGTTTCGTGATATAAGCAATATCGCCCTTTTGCAATATTGCCTTCATTGCTGTAATTCTTGGCCCTAGTGTGTCCTCATCAATATACCGTCTAGCCCAAAGACTCTGAGTTTTTTCGATTACTTGTATTTTCCCATTGGATCTATACATCAGCGCGTATTCGTTATCGACAAAAATAGTAATAGCTGCTTCGAGATCGTCGTAGATCGGCAAAGACTCCAAATTGGATTTAATTACGTTGATTGATTCCGGCGATAGTTTTATCTCCGGTATTTCTAGATTGGATGTATATTCCTTGCTGGTGTTTGGTGAAGTACTTTGCAGCGGTGGCTCGTACTCAGATATTTGTGACCAAAGTACCTGCGCCTCTTGTATCTTCACATCTTCTATTTGCCGTATATTTGCCAGCGGCCTATAACCATGCTTTTTGTCGTAGCTGTACAATCCTTTTTTCAAGGCCTGGATGGAAGCGTTTTGTAGGTTTTCGTCAATTGTTGTAATTATCTTGTACCCGCCGGTATATAGATCGGGAATTAAAGCGAGCGCCTCACGCCTTGCCATTTCCGAGGGGTATGGACTCTTTAGATCCAGTTCTCGATCGTAAACCTTGGCGCTTATTGGAGCTGCGACTGCCCTTAGATACTCTTCTTCGGAGATTGAAGCTTGTTCGAGCATTAAAGAAAGCACCAGGTTACGTCGCTTTAACGCCCGGGCAGGACCGTTAACTGGATTACCCGCACTTGGTCTTTGGGGGATGCCAGCTAGCATAGCTAACTGCGCAAGATTTAGTTCGTTAAGAGACTTGCCATAATAAGTTTTTGCAGCGGCCTCCGCTCCATAGGCTCTCTTCCCAAAGGGGACTAGGTTGATGTACAAGGTAAGTATTTCGTTCTTTGTTAATTCGCGTTCGATTTTCAATGCCAGAAGCATTTCCTTAAACTTCCTCAAAAAGCGCCTTTCTAAACTAAAGGATATATTTCGTGCAAGCTGCATAGTGATCGTGCTGGCTCCTGAACCTAAGCCTCTATCGGCTATCAAGTCTCCTACGAGACTCAAGAAGTCATTACTGAGGGATATAAAATCGATGCCGCTATGTTCGTAAAATCGTTTATCTTCTGTGTTGATAAGGGCGTTGATGAAGTGTTGCGGAACTTCATCTAGCGTGATTGGAATTGATCTCCTTTCCCCGAACTCTGCTAAAAGTAAACCGTTTTCGCCGAGCACCCTAAGAGGAGTTTCAATCCGCACATTTTGATAGCTACTTGCATCAGGGATTTGAGGATTCAGGTAGAGAAATAAACCTGATAGACCCAGCAACATGGAAGCCACGCTAAAGATAAGTAGATTAATCAACTTCAATCGCTTCTTCATAAATTTGAAGTCACGTTGAGAGACTATTAACAACAAATAAGTATATCAATCTGGTAGATCTAGTCATGATTTCGATTATGTGCAAATAACCCTTTTTGCTGAAATAATAAACGGTAAGCTCATTACTTACCGCCTAAATTCTATTAGCCTATTTTGCTTAATTATTATGACGCATAAAAGTATCTATCTTGTTGGATTAATGGCGGTAGGGAAAAGTACTATTGGAAAGCTATTAGCCGAAAAATTGGACAGGCCTTTCTTCGACTCCGATAGAGAAATTGAGAAAAATGCTGGTGCAGAGATTTCTTGGATTTTCGATGTAGAAGGAGAAGAAGGGTTTAGGGATAGAGAGGAACAAGTTATCTGGGAGCTCACTGCAAAAATGGGCGCGGTCATTGCTACTGGGGGTGGAGTAGTTGAAAGGGAAAAAAATCGTAGGCGCATTGCTGAAAACGGGACAGTCATTCATTTGGATTGTCCCAACGAAACTTTGGTAGAGCGGGTAAGCAGCGATAAAAAGCGTCCATTATTACAAGGTTCAGAGGTTAACCAAGTCCTAATGACGTTGAAACAGCGAAGAGATCCACTTTACGACGAGATAGCTGACTATAAATTTATAACAGATAAACAAACAACTAGCGCTTTGGTAAGGGCCATTATTTCAAGATTGAATTGATAAAATTCAGGAATTTGATTTTTTATAAATCCATATGCAAAAAGTAACTGTAAAGACTAACACCTCGAATTATCCTATTTATGTTGAGAGCGGACTTTTCTCAGCTGAGAATTTTCCCGCTACCGATTTGAAGTCTAAGTTGATCGGAAGGCGAGTTTGTATCATTAGCAATGCGACTGTTCGCAGCTTGTATGGAGAGTTGGTTGAAGGTTTTTTTGAGGGGCTCGATTTGTCTTTTTTTGAAATTGAGGATGGAGAGCAGTATAAAAGTTTGTCAACCTACCAGGCGGTTATCGATTTTCTTGTATCGAAAGAGTTCGACAGAACTCTAAATTTGGTTGCACTGGGAGGCGGCGTTGTTGGTGATCTTTGCGGGTTTGTATCAGCCACTTATCTAAGAGGAGTTAACTTCATCCAAATACCCACGACGCTTTTGGCTCAGGTAGACTCTTCAGTTGGCGGGAAAACGGGTGTTAATCATCCTTCTGGTAAGAATCTAATAGGTGCTTTTTATCAACCTTCAACTGTATTGATAGATCCGAACGTATTGCTGAGTTTGCCAAAAAGAGAGTATGTCGCTGGGCTTGCAGAAGTCATTAAGTATGGGTTGATTTATGACGAGAATTTTTTTTCCTGGATAGCGTCCAATGCCTCAGGTCTAGCATCGAGAGAAATCCCTCTTATCGCAGAGGCTATAACTCGATCTTGTGAGATCAAGGCAGAAATTGTTTCACTGGATGAGCGTGAATTGGGAGTTCGAGCGATACTTAATTTTGGCCATACAATTGGACACGCTATTGAGACCGTTAGTGGATATGGCACCTGGCTTCATGGAGAGGCGGTGTCAATAGGGATGGAGATGGCGTGTTCTTTATCCTACAACATGGGGCTCATTGAACTCGATGAATTAGAAAGAATCAGACAAACTTTGATCGCGCTGGAGTTGCCGATCGCGGCTTCAAACTTATCTGGTTTTGACGTGGATCGATTGATGGATACGATTCGCCTAGATAAAAAAGTTAAAGATGGTCTTTTGACCTTTATCCTAATTCTAAATGTCGGAAAAGTTAAAATAGAAACCGGGGTTTCAGAAGCAAGTGTCAGGGAGGTTCTAACCCAGGCTTTGTAAAAATAGTGAGAGTTCTACGGCAATTCTGATGAGCCGGTTAGGAAAAAGTCAATTTCTCTTGCTGCTTCGCGTCCCTCTGCTATTGCTCGAACAACTAGAGATTGTCCTCTCCGGCAGTCACCCGCAGCAAAGATACCCTCCAAATTTGTCTGATAAGACTGATTTGTGGTTTTGTAGTTGCTTCGCTCATCATATTCCATCCCAACCATGTCGGTGGCGGTATGTTCTGGCCCCAAAAAGCCCATAGCCAGAAGCACAAGGTCGGCCGGCCAGATTTTTTCTGTTCCTTCAATACGTTTGAATTGACCATCCTTCATTTCTACGTCTGCGGTTTTAAGACTTTTAAGGTGCCCGTTTGAATCCCCTTCGAAACTAATTGAATCTACTGAAAAGGTTCTGGGATCGCTTCCCTGAACCTGAGCCGCTTCCTCATGGCCATAGTCAATTTTGTAGGTTCTAGGGAATAGTGGCCATGGATTATTCGGCGCTCGAGATTCGGGAGGCTTAGGGAATAACTCAAGATTGACTAAGCTTTTGCATCCCTGTCTCAGGGAAGTTCCTATGCAGTCGGTACCGGTATCTCCGCCACCAATTACTATGACGTTCTTGTCTTTCGCTGATATATATTTGCCATCTGAGTGATTTGAATCTAGAAGGCTTTTCGTATTTTGTGAGAGGAACTCCATTGCAAAATGAACCCCTTTAAGTTGTCTCCCTGGAATATCAAGATTCCTGGGCACACTTGCTCCAGTTGCAAAAAGTACAGCGTGAAACTTTTCTTGCAGCTGCTCAACTGTTTGAGTTCCTGATGTTTCTCCATCTCCAATTTCCGTATTGGTGACAAAAGAAATTCCCTCTTCTTTCAAGATAGCTATTCTTCTCTCAACAACTTCATTTTTCGCGAGTTTCATATTAGGAATGCCATACATCAGAAGACCCCCAACCCTGTCTGCTCGCTCGTAAACAGTAACGTTGTGTCCTGCTTTGTTGAGCTGCGCGGCTGCTGCTAGCCCGGCTGGACCGGAGCCAATTACAGCGACGTTATAATTAGTCCTTTTTTCAGGTGGCTCTGCCTTGACCCAGCCTTCTTCAAAACCGCGGTCGATTATCGCCATTTCAATATTTTTGATGGTCACTGACGGATCTGTAATCCCTAAAACGCACGCTCCTTCGCAAGGCGCAGGACAGACCCTGCCTGTAAATTCGGGGAAGTTATTGGTCTTGTGCAGACGAATTAGGGCCTCGTGCCATTGGTCTTTATAAACGAGATCATTCCATTCTGGGATGAGATTATGTATTGGACATCCTTCTTCGGATTGACAAAAAGGCACACCGCAGTCCATGCACCTAGACCCTTGTACTTTCAGCGCATCATTCTGGTGTTCGGTGTAGATCTCGTTAAAGTCCTTAAGTCGTAGTTTGGCATCGCGGTAGGGTTCCACGATTCGAACGTGTTCTAAAAATCCGGTAACCTTACCCATCTTTTAAGTCTCCAGATCCCACAATTTTAACTTGCATCCGCCAATACCTTTCGCTCCTCCAGAACGCGTTTATAGTCAACGGGCATTACTTTAATAAATTGTGCTACTGCGTGTTCCCAGGAATCTAGGATCGTTTTCGCCCGAGTGGAATTTGTGCAACTTAAATGGTTTTGTATAAGCCTCTTTAACTCCTCAGCGTCTTCGGAAACACTTTCAAGGAGAACGAGTTCTTTGTTGCACTTTTCCTCAAACGTATTGTGTTCATCCCAAATGTACGCGACACCACCGCTCATACCTGCCGCAAAATTTCTCCCAGTCTCGCCCAGAATGACGACCGTTCCCCCCGTCATATACTCGCATCCATGATCACCGACGCCTTCGACTACCGCCGTTGCCCCGCTATTACGCACACAAAAACGTTCGGCTGCTATGCCTCTAAAATAAGATTCTCCATTAGTTGCTCCGTAAAGGGCCACGTTACCCAGAATGATATTTTCTTCCGGAATAAACTGACTCTCTTTGGGTGGGTATATAATGAGTTTGCCGCCTGATAATCCTTTGCCAGTGTAATCGTTAGCATCGCCTTCTAACTCAAGGGTAATTCCTTTGGCCAGCCAGCAACCGAAACTCTGACCTGCGCTGCCGTTAAATTTGTAGTGGATTGTATCGTCAGGGAGCATTTGAGGACCGATCCGTTTTATGACTTGATTAGACAACATGGCCCCTACCACTCTATTGGTATTTACAATCTTGAGCTCACTTTGAACCTTGGTGCCATTAGTTAATGCTGGTTCTGCCAATTCAATTAGTTGATTATCGAGAGCTTTGTCAAGTTCATGGTCTTGCGAGTGAACGGCAAAAGATCCTAAAAAGTCGTCTGGTTCTTTGGCTGGGGTTAGTATTGCGGACAAGTCTAAGCCTTGGGATTTCCAGTGTCTTAGAGCATCGTCTACTTCAAGTAGGTCGACGCGACCGATCAAGTCGTTAACTTTTCTAATGCCAAGAGAGGCCATGGTTTGCCTGAGTTCCTTCGCCACCATGTACAGATAATTGATGACGTGCTCTGGTGAGCCATTAAATTTTTTCCTGAGTAAAGGGTCTTGAGTCGCTATGCCAACCGGGCAAGTGTTTAGATGGCATTTTCGCATCATGATGCACCCAAGCGCGATGAGCGGCGCCGTAGCAAAACCAAATTCCTCTGCTCCTAAAATAGCTGCGATTGCTACGTCTCGTCCAGTTTTAAGCTGACCATCTGTTTGCAAGACTACGCGGGATCTAAGATTGTTTAATACCAGAGTTTGATGTGTCTCAGCAATTCCAATTTCCCAAGGAATTCCAGCATGCTTTATTGACGTCAATGGTGATGCTCCAGTGCCACCGGAGTCCCCTGCTATAACCAGGTGGTCGGCCCTAGCTTTAGTTACTCCTGCCGCGACTGTACCTACGCCAACTTCAGATCCTAATTTGACACTAACACGAGCCTCTGGATTAGCGTTTTTAAGGTCATGAATTAACTGAGCGATATCCTCTATCGAATAGATGTCGTGATGAGGAGGTGGGCTGATTAAACCTACCCCGGGGGTCGAATGTCGAATCTTGGCTATGTAGTCATCGACTTTCCCTCCTGGTAATTCGCCGCCCTCACCAGGTTTAGCGCCTTGAATTATTTTGATCTGCAATTCGTCCGCATTACTTAAGTAGTTGATGGTCACTCCAAATCGACCGCTTGCTACTTGCTTAATTGCGGATCTTTTTGAGTCTCCATTTTTCAGTGGTATGAAACGGGCAGGGTCTTCACCTCCCTCGCCGGTGTTTGATTTGCCCCCAACTCTATTCATCGCTATTGCTAGTGACTCATGCGCCTCGGCACTGATTGATCCAAAGCTCATGGCGCCGGTGGCAAATCGCACCATAATGTCTTTTTCTGTTTCAACCTCTTCGATTGCAATCGGCTCGACTTTCTTGAATTTCAACAAACCTCTGATCGAAGCTTTACGATTGTTTTCCTCATTGGTTTGATTTGAGAACTGCCAATAAGCCTCTTCATTGTTTTCTCTTGCAGCTCTCTGCAGACTAGCGATGGTAGATGGGTCCCACATATGAGTATCCCCATTTCGCCTCCAGTGGAAGTCTCCCGGATTGACAAGCACGTTGCTCTCTGAGCTGATTTGCTTAGGGAATCCCATTGAGTGCTTCTCTCTCATTTCCTTGGAGAGAACGTCAAAGTTTGCGCCTTCTATCCGACTAGCGGTGCCGGCAAAGCAAAGGCTAATAACTTCTTTTGCTAACCCGACTGCTTCAAAAATTTGCGCTCCCTTGTAGGAATGCAGTGTGGAAATGCCCATTTTAGCCATGACTTTCAACATTCCTTTGCCCACAGCTTTTTTATAGTTAACCACTATGTCGTTGGCAGACTTGATTTCAGGGAACACGCCTGCTGAAAGCTTGTCCCATAGGGCCTCGAAGGCCAGATAGGGATTAATCGCGTCGGCTCCGTATCCAGTTAAGAGACAGTGATGATGCACTTCTCGGGCTTCGCCGGTTTCTAAGATCAAGCCAATTTTGGTTCTTGAATGTTCGTTAACCAAAAAGTGATGGACGCTCCCGATGGCCAACAGGGAGCTGATGGACAGACGATCTGGCCCTAGCTCTCGATCTGAAAGAATGATCAGGCTAAAACCTTGCTCAATGGCATTCAAAGATTCTTGATTAATCCTATGCAAAGCTTGTTTGAGAGCATCGTCGGAATTCTCTTTGAGGTAAGTAATGTCTATAGTTTTGCAGCGCCAGCCTTGGTGTTCGATGTTTTTGAGCTTTGCCAGCTCTTCATTTGTCAGCACTGGATGAGGTATCTTCAACCGGTTGGCATTTGTGCTGTTAGTATCTAGTAGATTTTGCTCTGGCCCTATGTAACATTCCAACGCCATGATGACTTCTTCTCTGATAGAGTCGATGGGCGGATTGGTTACCTGAGCAAAACGCTGCTTGAAGTAATCGTAGATCATACGAGGTTTTTTTGAGATCACTGCTAGAGCGGCATCGTTTCCCATAGAGCCGAGCGGATCTCTCAATTCTGTCACCATAGGCTGCAACATAAACTGCATCGTTTCTTGGGTGTAACCAAAAGCTTTCATTTTTGGAATTAGCTCGCTCGGTTCTAATTTTTCAGGCTCATTCTCAGGGAGATCTGTTAGCTCTATCTTTTCCTTATTGAGCCACTGTCTATACGGGTGTTTTGCGCTTAGTTTCGATTTCAGCTCCTGGTCAGGAATCATCCGTCCTTCTTCGAAATCAATCAAAAAAATACGACCGGGTTGCAGTCTGCCTTTTGTTATTACTTTGGCTGGATCGACGTCAACCACGCCAACTTCAGAGGCCATAATGCATTTGTGGTCTTCTGTAATGTAGTAACGTGAAGGGCGCAATCCATTTCGGTCCAGTACAGCTCCTATGTAGTCTCCATCGGTAAAAGCTATGGATGCTGGGCCGTCCCAGGGTTCCATGGAACATGAGTTGTATTCGTAGAATGATTTTAGCTGGTCACTCATTGTTTGATGCTGCTGCCAAGCTTCAGGGATCATCATCAAAATGGCTTCTTCAAGTTTTTTTTCGTTCATGAGAAGAAACTCAAGAACATTGTCAAAGTTTCCGGAATCCGAGCAATCCGGTTCAATAATAGGGAATAGTTCTTTTAGTTCTTCCTGAAAAACTGCGCTCTCTATAACACCCTGCCTAGCATTCATGGCATTGACGTTCCCCAACAGAGTATTGATCTCCCCATTATGGCCCATGAAACGATTGGGTTGTGCTCTGTCCCAGGATGGGAAGGTGTTCGTGCTAAAGCGAGAATGCACCATCGCAAGGTGCGTTTCATAATCTTCGTTGACCAAGTCTGGATAAAACTTAAAGAGTTGATCGGGTGTTAGCATCCCCTTATAAACAATGGTTTTTGATGATAGTGAACAAGCATATGTCTTTTCTTTGAAGACTCCCGCACTTCCCGAGTTGATTTGATTGATCGCTCTTTTTCTGATCTGGTAGAGCTTCTGTTCGAAGCCCTGTGCGGCACAGTCATTCGACGCGCCAATAAAAAGCTGTTCGAATGTGGGCATGGCGCTGCGAGCGGCTTGCCCTATATCCGCTCTTTCGGGGGCAATCGGAACTTCTCGCCAACCGATTAGGTCTTGTCCTAAAGCGTTTACAATCTCGGAGAAGATTTTCTTCGCCATAGCCCGCTCATCGCTGTCATTTGGCAGGAAGATAATGCCGACGCCGTATTGCCTGGGCGATAGTGAGACGCCAAACTCCTGCTGGGCGTAAGCGCTGAGTAATTTATGTGGTATTCCAGTTAGAATGCCTGCACCGTCGCCAGTATTCTTCTCGTACCCGACACCTCCTCGATGTTCCATGCAGCAGTTCATATTGTACGCGTCTTCAACGATGGAGTGGCTCGGTCGACCCTTAATGTCGCAGACGAACCCTATTCCGCAGCTATCTTTTTCAAATGCTGGGTCGTATAACCCATGTTTATTGGGTGTGGTCCTCTTAAAAGCTTGCTTGCTCATCTACCTACTTGGCACTAACGGAATTGTTAATTTTATAGGGTTTATCTTGTTCACTTCACGCATGTAAAAACTATCTACTCCAATAACACTCAAGGCAAAGAAACCGATGTCTTAGAATACGAATAGTCTAAGAGCAAGTAATGTTGTCCCCTATGAGTGCTAAGTCTTTGATTATGTTTGTAAAAACAGTTCAAATCCCGCGGAAAACAATATACTACAAAATTCCTCTGAAAAACAGCGTAACTATTGGGGTTCCAGAGGGCTACATTTTTTCAGAGCGTTTGATTAGTGCTGATTGACATTGATTGGAGGGTATATATTTAGTTTGTTATCGTCTGTACCAGAAGGAAAATAACAGAGGGTTTAAAGATTATGATTGATCAAAGTTTGCAAGCCATGGCGCTTTGGGCTGCGCTGAATCTTGGGTTGACCTTGCTACTGGCTTTGAATGTGACCCGCCATCGCATGAAAGAGGGGGTTTCAACAGGCAGCGGAAATAGTCAATCCCTTGAGCGTGCCGTACGTGCTCATGGCAATAATACTGAGTATGTGCCCGGAGCTCTTTTAGGTATATTGATATTGGTGGCTCTCGGTTACTCGCCTCTGACAATCAATTTACTAGGCGCCTCTTTGCTGGTCGCTCGTTTTTGTCATGCGCACGGTATTCAGCAGCTGGAAGTTGGTCTACCAAAAACGCGTGTTTTAGGAAATGTGCTCACGTGGGCCCTTTACCTGATTATCGTTTGTTTGCTCGTCTATTCCTATTTTTCCTAAATTGGAATCGATTGATTCAAAGAAAAAGGCAACCCGCAGGCCAATGTCTTGGGCGGGAGGTCAGCCCTCCAAGCTCTGCCTTCTGAGTCGACGCATCCCAAACAGCCATCGATCCACATCGTCCCCTTTGCGTCGCACGTACTCTTCGACCTCTGGGTGCGGTAGGACGTAAAACCGCTCTTCTCGAATTGTTTCCACAACCGTTTTAGCGAGTTGCTCCGGCTCGATGATTCCATCGGTTTGGCCGTCACCAAAGCTTCTGGGGGCCATTGCGGTGTTTACTCCCTGAGGACACAAAACAGAAACTTTAATACCTTCGTCCCCGTGATTGATGGCAATGAATTCTGCTAATTTTACCGCAGCGGCTTTAGTAACCGTGTAGGGTCCGCTTCCGAGTGCCGCCAGAAGTCCTGCTGCAGATGCGGTATTCAACAGGTAACCCTCTCCTCGATCAATCATTTGCGGCAAAACAGCTCTTGCAGCATAAACGTGTGACATCACGTGCAGTTCCCATTGGTTTTGCCAAACGTCGTTTGTCGCATCCGTTAACACGCCCTCGCCCCCGGCGCCGGCATTAGAGCAAAAGAGATCAATCTGACCAAATTTCTCAGCGGCGTATTTGACAAGGTCTGCCACTTGTTTTTCATCGGTCACATTACACACCATAGACTCGCAATTAAGCTCAAGAGTGGCCGCATCAAGAGCGTCTTTATCAAGATCCGCAAGGACGATGCCTCTGGCACCTTCTTCAATAAATGCTTTTGCCATGGCTTTACCGATACCCCCACTACCCCCTGTTATAACGGCCGTTTTGTCTTTTAGCTCCATTTTAAAACCCAATGCCTCTAGTTGTGTAAAAACCGTAGCCTTAGTTTTAGGCATACGCAAGTGTTAAGTTAATGCCGATAGGTTTAATTAGGCGATGAATGAAAGACCAACTTGTTACGAGCTCGCGAGCATGCTTTACAGTGATTGCTCACACGATGTTAATTTCACAAGGCTCGGTCTTTTTGTTGCGGCGCCATAAAACTGGTGTCTTAGATGGCTGGTACTCTTTGCCGGGAGGCCATATGGAGTTAGGTGAAACAACGACCTTGTGTGCGGCAAGAGAGTGTTCTGAAGAGGCGGGTGTCGAGGTAGAAAATCTAGAGTTGCGTCGCATCCATAGCTATCTTTTCAGAGGCGACCAAGGGCTGAACTTTATATTCTCTTCGAAAAATTGGTCTGGATCGCCTCGCATCGCTGAGCCTGAAGTCTTTGACGATGGGGGTTTTTTCCTACTCCACGAATTACCGTCTAAAACTCTGCCTTGGGTTAAAGATGCAGTTGACGCGTATCGAAAAAATCAAAATGACGTCGAATTGGTAGAGAGCTTTAACTAGAAAATTGATTCTGCAATTTTCTTGCTGTGCAGCTTTTGGTCTATCGAATACAATGCCGGTGAAACCAATTATAAGGAAGAACGGGAAATGAATGAGCCTGTACGAGTCACAATAACTGGAGCTGCGGGACAGATCGGTTATGCATTATTGTTTCGCATTGCATCGGGCGCGATGTTGGGCCCTGAACAACCGGTCATCCTACAGCTTTTAGAAATTACTCCGGCTTTGGATGCGCTTAAAGGCGTTGTTATGGAACTGGACGATTGCGCTTTTCCATTACTGGCGGGCACTGTGCAGACCGATGATGCAAATGTCGCGTTCAAAGATTGCGACTATGCCTTACTGGTCGGTTCCCGGCCTAGAGGTCCTGGGATGGAGAGAAAGGACCTTCTCGAGGCCAATGCGGCAATATTTTCAGTTCAGGGCAAGGCGTTAAATGACCATGCCTCAAAGAGCGTCAAGACGCTGGTCGTTGGAAACCCCGCGAATACAAATTGTCTTATTGCACAGCGAAATGCGCCTGATCTTGACCCGCGTAACTTCACTGCGATGACCCGACTGGATCACAACCGAGCAATGGCGCAAGTTGCGGGGAAAGTGGGTCGGCACGTTAGTGAGGTAAAAGGGCTTTGCATCTGGGGTAACCACTCTGCCACTCAGTATCCGGATTTGCACGGCGCTACTGTCGCTGACTCGGCTGCGATGGATCTTGTTGATATGAATTGGTATGAGCAAGACTTCATCCCCACGGTTCAGCAGAGAGGCGCGGCAATCATTGAAGCTCGAGGTGCATCGAGCGCAGCGTCGGCCGCAAACGCTGCGATAGACCACATGCGTGATTGGGTCATGGGGAATGACGAGATAGTGAGTATGGGCGTATATTCCGATGGGAGTTATGGCGTCGAGCCTGCACTCATCTACTCTTATCCTGTTAAGTGTGAGGGAGGAGATTGGCAAATAGTGCAAGATGTTGATATCAATGACTTCAGTCGGTCCAAGATGGATGCCACGGCCCAGGAGCTTATCGAGGAGAGAGACGCGGTTGCTCACCTCTTTTAGGAGTGGGCATAGTCTAAAAAATAGTTTGTCCTAATTCAGGAGCCGGTTAAGTGTCTTCAAAAATAAAAGAGTTCAAAATTGATGTGTCGGATGAACAGATAGAGGAGCTTAACCAGAAATTAAGAGGTTCTCGCTGGCCCGAGAAAGAAACCGTGGATGATTGGTCTCAGGGCGTTCCTTTAGGTTATATGCGAGAAATAGCAGACTATTGGCTTAATGAGTACGATTGGCGAGCTCGCGAATCTTTTCATAATCAGATGCCTCAGTTTATTGCTGATTGCGAAGGTCTAGATATTCACTTTATTCATTATAAGAGCCCTCACCCTGACGCTAAGGCTTTGTTAATGACGCATGGCTGGCCTGGGTCTATCGTTGAATTTCGCAAAGTTATCGAACCCTTGGCTGATCCAACGAAGCACGGTGGAGCTTCGAAAGATGCTTTTCACGTGGTTTGTCCGGCTTTGCCGGGTTATGGATTTTCGTCGAAACCGAATGAGACCGGGTATGGGGTCGAAAAAATTGCGGCCATGTGGAATAAGCTGATGCTGTCCTTGGGTTACGACTCGTATTTCGCTCAAGGCGGGGACTGGGGTTCGGCCGTCACGACTGCTATTGGTATGCAGGCCTTGGGCAATTGTCTCGGGATTCACGTCAATATGCCGTCTTCGCCTCCAACTAAGGAGGCTTTGGAGAACCCTTCGGACCGTGACAAGCTTGCTTTGGCGGGCGGTCAATATTATCAGCAATGGGGAGCAGGGTATTCCAAGCAGCAAAGCACTAGGCCGCAAACCTTGGGATACGGACTGGTGGATTCACCTGTCGGGCAGGCGGCTTGGATTATAGAGAAGTTTTTCGAGTGGACGGATTGTGATGGTCATCCAGAAAACATAGTTTCTAAAGATGAGCTTCTAGATAATGTGATGTTTTACTGGCTGACAGGATCTGGAGCCTCCTCGGGTCGATTATATTGGGAAAGTTTTGGGAAAGCGTTTTCCGGCGGAATGAAGAATATAAAGCTGCCTACCGGATGCAGTATATTCCCGAAAGAAATAGTCCCTACTCCTAGAGAATGGGCAGAACAAATCTACACCAATATCGTGTATTGGAATGAGCTAGAAAAGGGGGGGCACTTCGCTGCTTTCGAGCAACCTGCCTTGTTTATCGAAGAATTGAGAAGTTGTTTTCGGCAAATGTAGATTTGGATCTATTTCCCTTTGAAAATAGGATTTCGTTTTTCTGCAAATGCCCTCTTACCTTCAGCCCCGTCTTCGCTCGTGCTTACTTTTAACAATTGATGTCGAGCTATGGCGCCAGTTTCTGCTGGGCTCCGGTTTAGGGTCTCTAGGGAAAAGGTTTTCAAAGTCTCTACCACTAACGGGGCCGATTCGGCCAATATTTTTGCCCATGCTATTGATGCCTGAAGTTCCTCTCCTCGCCCAACTACCTTGTTGACCATGCCAGCTTCTTTTGCTCTCTCAGCCGAAAAGTCTTCTCCCAGTAGCATAAATTCCATGGCTAATTTATGCGGGATTCTCGAGACTGCGCTTGCAATTAAACCACCGGTAAATCCTAGTTGAGCTTCAGGGTATTTAAAGGTGGTGTTTTCAGATGCCACGACGAGGTCGCACATTTGAACGATGACATAGGCGCCCCCGATGCACCAACCGTGTACTGCGGCGATAATTGGCTTGCTCAATTGGGCACCGATATTTGGAACACCCTGCCACATTTCTTTGGGAGGATCCTTTATATCAGCGCCAACCGAAAATGCCTTGTCTCCGGATGCATGCAGAATCGCAACACGATCAGCGCCTTCCTGAAAGATTTTCAGTTTTTCTTGTAAAGCAAGAATCAGTTCTTCATTCAGTGCGTTCATTTTTTCGGGACGATTCAGTGTGATGATGCTGATCCCGTTTTGTGATTCATGAGTAACCACATCGCTCATATTATGACCCCAACCAGTCGTTAAATTTGGCCTCTCGTTTCTCATGAAAAGCAGCAACCCCCTCCTTTGCGTCGCTGTGATGATCACTGATGGCAGTTTTAGCTGCTATTTCATCCAAAGCATGCTCCCAAGAGAGTTCTGCTGCATTGTAAATAGACTTTTTTAATAACCGCATAGAGACTTGAGGGCCATTTGCGAGTTCCAAAGCAAAGGACATGGCCTCTTCTTCAAGTTGCTCGTTAGTCGTGACTTGACTAACCAAACCAAGATCCAGCGCTTCCTGGGCCGTCACGATCTTTTTGCGCATCATGAATTCCATCGCTTTGGCGACGCCTAATAATCTAACAAGAAGATATTGACCGCCTTCGTCTGGTAGTAATCCAAAGCGGAGGGTTGCGCTACCCATTCTGGCAGTTTCGGAAGCTATTCGGAAATCACATGAGAGTGCCAGGGAAAACCCTGTTTGTATTGCGACACCGTTAATGGCGCATATAGTGAGTTTATCGATGTTTCTTATGGTCGTGTTCAGCTGCTGGGAAATAGTGCGAAGCCCATCGTAGGTGCCTATTGGATTGTCATGTCCTGGAGGGATCGGATCAACTAGAGGCGCGCCTCCCAACTCAGCTGACTTATAGGCTTTAAGGTCATCGCCTGCACAAAACCCTCGACCGGTTCCCGTGAAGACCAGTACTCTCACGCCATTGTCCATTTGCGCCTGTGTAACCGCTTCAATTAGATCTCTCTTGATAGCCGTTGTCATTCCATTAAGTCGTTCAGGCGTATTAAATTGAAACCAGGCAATGCCTTTTTCCCGAATCGTCAAATCGAAACCAGTGAAGGCTCCAGTTTTCATATTTTTCCCCTCTTGAATTAGTATTTTAGTCGATTGCCTAGTGGCCCATTAAGTTATGCCAAGTATCCAAATCGGAAATTTTCAGGTACGGATTGAACGTTTTGGTTTCCCCTATAGTCGCGTTAGGCACGTGTCCATAATTATGACCAGGCAGTAAAAGGGTGTCGTCTGGGAGTGATGCCAGTTTGCTCATGCTTCGAAACATGTCCTCGGAATTGGAACCGGGTAAGTCAACTCTCCCACATCCATTAATGAATAGCGTATCTCCGGAAACCACTGTGTTTTTGATTTTGAAGCACTGGCTGCCAGGAGTGTGTCCTGGGGTGTGAAGAAACTCGATTTCCACATTGCCTACCGACAGCTTGTCGCCGGACTCGACCTTGACGAGATCACTGTCGGATATTTCGGTCACCTTCTTGATGCCATCGGCCTCGAGCTTGTGAGCGTAAACTTTCACAGGGTTGGTTTCGAGCAGCTCGGCCACTCCGGGAACCTGGTTTCCGCTAAAGGACCCGCCAACGTGGTCAGGGTGGTAGTGCGTAGCCAAAGCCCCCACAAGCGTGTAGTCGCGCTGGTTGAGGTGCTCGATCAGATTTGGAATATCCCAAGCAGGGTCCACTATGACTACCTCACGTGTAGTCTTGCTTCCAACGATGTAGGTATAATTTTGCATTGGGCCAATTTCGATTTGCTCGATAATTAGCTCCTGAGGTTCTTCCCATGATTCTTCGGACATCTTAATTCCTGACTTCCTTATTCGAGATAGACTAACCTTAAAGATAAAGGATATACAAATTAACTAACCGATCTCTGGATGTGTTCGATTGCTCGTTATAGTTTTAATTGTTTGGACTTGCTATTAAACCGTAGGCTCCTTTTTGGCCTCTTATTTTGTGATTTTTTAGTGCTGCTCTGGGTATAAAACAAGCAGTTTCAGAAGGAACTTCTAAACTTCCAACCAAACATGATCCACCGATCGACATGAATACTGCGTAGTCTAGGCTCATTGTCAGGTCGACATTAGGACTCTTAGTGAAATCGGTTCGGAAGACATTAAAGTCTTCGAATCGAGCTATTATTTCGAGCCCCTTGGAAATGCTCTCATGTTTTGTGGCTGCTGGAGTATCAAGTGTCATATGAGTTATCGCGTGTTCGCTATCCCAGTGGTTCTGTGTCAGCACCCTTTGTTCGAAAGAGATAATGTATCTCTCATAAGTAGGCGTTTGAAATTCGACCACCCGAACACCATGCTGCAGCGAGTGTGGAGTCCAGGTGGGGACCTTTATGACATCACCAAGCCTCATTTCTTTTACTGAGGTAAACCTGTCCATTTTAAGCTTAGCTTTCTCTTCGAGGGTTGTAGAAACATCGAGGCCCGCGTCTACCTTTTGTCTGATTGCTTCATACTGTTGGACTGAAGACAG
>JBJKYX010000035.1:0-30059 GCA_045560825.1 Candidatus Azotimanducaceae bacterium | reverse complement strand
GTGCTTGCAATGGCTTCGACAAGAATTTGTTCGGCTTGAAGATGATGAAAGAAAGCTCGTCCTCGACTTTTTGGATGGAACTGGCTGCCATAGCTTATTTCAGAAGTAGCTCTTAATAGAAATGCTGTTTAGATTGCCATTGATATTTAGATGAGCAAGTCCAGCTCGGTTAAGGTACAGATTTTCTCAGACATTGTTTGCCCTTGGTGCTTTATAGGCAAACGACGCTGGGACAGCGTGATTAAAGAACTGACTGAAGTTGATGTGGAACTAATCTGGCGCCCTTATCAACTCTATCCAGGACTTCCATATGAAGGTATTGATCGCAGAGAGTATCTTCGTAGAAGGTATGGAGATTCGGCTGTTAATAGGTCAGTCCCTCGACGCATCGAGGACGAAGCGAAATCGGTTGGGATCGAATTGCGGTACGATCTAATAAGGAAAATCCCAAATACTGCCTATGCACACTACCTGCTTGAGTGGTCATTAGAATTCGGTTTACAACATGATTTAGCAGAAGCTCTATTTCAAGCTTATTTTTGTCGGGGGGTTGATGTTGGAGAAACTAGATCATTGATCAATATTTGCGAATCGGTTGGGATGATCCCAGTCGATGTCGAAGAGATTCTTCTGTCCGTCACTGAAAATGTTGATATGTCAAAGTATTTGAATTTCGCACAAGAACGAGACATTTTTTCTGTTCCCGGGTATCTATTTGAGAATGGGTATTTGTTGCCTGGAGCACAAACAGAGGAAACCATCAGTCAGGTTTTACGGCGAATTTCTGAGAAAATTAAGACGCAGTAGCCGGCCTAAATCACTGGAAGTTCAAAAAATCGAATGTATCTCGCTCAAATTCAACGTTGAGGTGCTCGGCTCATATTTCGAGTAACGTGTATAATGGGTTCACTGACAACCTCAATGCATTATGAAAAAAGAATTTAATGTAGTAGCAATAGTAGCTAGGCGCTTAACAGATCGTATTCTCGAATCGATCACAAAGATTGATTCTCTCTTGAATGAAATGAGGATCCAAACTCTTCTTGAGGAAAAGGTTCTCTCGGCTCTCAAATTAATTCGTAGTGATAGAACTGTCACTAGAGCGCAATTAGGAGGCGTCGCGGATCTAGTGGTTGTCGTCGGTGGCGATGGTAGTATTCTGGGTGTGTCGAGAGATCTGGCTGGAAGTGGAGTGCCAGTGGTGGGGGTAAATAGGGGGAGTCTGGGGTTCCTCGCTGCGATCGCGCCGGGTGACATAGAGGAAAAGTTTGGGCAGATATTCTCTGGTGATTACTCAATAGAAGATCATTTTCTTCTTGAGGCCCAAGTGTTTAGAGATGAGGCTTTAGTATCTTCCTCAACGGCTTTGAACGATGTGGTGGTTAATCCAAGCAGCATGTCGAGAATGATGGAATTCGATTTGCTTGTTAATGATGAATTCGTTTACAACCAAAGATCTGATGGAATTATCGTGGCCAGCCCAACGGGATCGACCGCTTACTCATTGTCTGCGGGGGGGGCCAATAATGCATCCCAGATTGGATGCTCTGGTGGTGGTTCCTATGTTTCCGCACACTTTGACCTCTCGCCCGTTAGTGGTCAGTGGTGACTCGACTGTGATGGTTCGAATCATTGATGCTGCTGAGGGTGCACCGCAGTTGAGTTGTGACTCTCAAATAAATTTACCTCTCGAAGTTGGTGATGTCGTAAAGGTTGGAAAGTCTAAGGAACCGCTTAATCTGCTTTATCCAGCCGGTCATAGCTTTTATGAATCCTGTCGAAGTAAATTGGATTGGGCCAGTAGACTGGGCGGATCCGAGTGACCTGTATAAAAATTCAATCAATTCATCGAAGATCTGATGGCCTATCGATGTCTTTGCAAAGTCCTATGTCGTCTGAATCTAGTTGGGCCGTCCGCTGAGAGTGTGCTCGTAAAATATTCCTTGCGCCTTGATCACCAGTGGTCTCCGCGAGTTCGTCATAAAGGGATTTGTGGAACCCGATGGGGTGAGTTTGCCAATCAGAGTGGACTAGATGCTGTGCTCGAACAATTCTGATTTCACTAGGATTTGCATCAGCGGCCATTTGTTTAAGCTTTCGCAGCGTATTAGCTTTGACGTATGGCATATCCAGTAGTCCGATAAATGTCCAGTGCCATGGGGTATCGATTATCCCGTCTGATAAAGAATGGCCCATGCCGTGCTTCGCGTTCTCGGATTTGATTAACTCGACCTTAAAGTCCTTAAGGCGATCGATCAGTCGATGATCTTCGGGCCGAATAACTACCTTTAAATGGTCAAATACCTTTGAATAGGTGAGTACGGTAGCCTCAGCAACACTGGACCCTTTAAAGCCATGGAGACGCTTGTCGGAGCCAAATCGGCGGGAATAGCCAGCTCCCAGAATCAGAGCTCCGATGATTTTATTGCTCAAGAGGCGGTGCTGCTGCTCAATTGATTTCTGGTCAGATCACGATTTTTTGTTTTAACGGCCGTGATTTCTGCGAGAATCGCGATCGCTATTTCTGGGGGTGTTTTACTTCCTATGGGTAGGCCGATCGGCGCATGAAGTTTTGATAGGCTTTCGTTTGATACGTCTAAGGCCGCCAGCCTCTCTAATCTGCTAGCAGAGGTCTTTTTTGATCCCATAGCGCCGACATAAAAAGCTTCGGTATCCAAGGCGACCATCAAACCCATATCATCTATTCTGGGATCGTGAGTCAAAGCTACGATCGCCGTGGACTCGTCATTTGCGTGCTCAAGAACTGCGTCGTCAGGCATGTCGCAGACCAGCTGAACTCCCTGGATATTAAAATCTTCGATGAAGTCCGAGCGCGGGTCACAAACAGTAACGTGATATTCCAGTGCGAGCGCAAATTCCGCGAGGTACTTGCTTACCATCCCTGCACCTATGATGAAAAGATGCTGCCTGGGACCGTAGATGTGGACGAGCTTTTGATCCGACTTGTCCCATGTCAAATTTTTATAAGTCACACTCTCCTTCAGAGACATCGATGGAGAGCTTAAGTTAACCGTACGCTCGATCGTTTCCCTGTTGCGAAGAGCCAGGTTTATCTGCTCAAAATGTTGGATTGTCTTTTTTGAAGGTTTGTGAGGTTCAACGACGATGTCGAGATTACCGCCGCAGGGTAAACCGAACTTCTCGGCTTCCTCGTTAGTCACACCATATTGAAAGAATTGTGCTTCGTTAGTTGCGAGTTGTCCTTTAATCAATTTGTCTAGAAGGTCTTCCTCAACGCAACCCCCAGAAAGAGACCCGACTAACTTTGATTCACTATTACAGGCTAGCAAGGATCCCTTGGGCCTCGGCGAGGACCCCCAGGTTTCGATCACGGTGGCTAGCCAACATTGTTTGCCTGAATTCAGCCAGTCCACAATTGATTGGATGACTTCTTTGTCAACGCTCTGCATTTTATAGACTCATTCGAATTAACATAATGCCCTTAGGGCTCAGCGTGTTTCTAAGGTAACTTCTAACCCTGATTATAGCTTGGTAGTCCTTTCTGTCATCCGCTAAGAATACTAGATTGATTTACTTAATCGCGGGACAATTGGGCTATCGCCAGAGAGGGTGGAGCCAATTTCATGAAAGAAGGACAACCAAAACTAGTAAGGCTTGATGAGTATCAGTCTCCTGCCTTCGTAACGGATAACACCAGGCTTAAGTTCGATATAGAAGATGGTCGAACAAGAGTCAGTAGTGAACTCGATATCAGGAGAGTTCGGGGAGACTCAACAGAAATCTACCTTAATGGAGAGGAGTTAGAGTTGGTGTCCGTCTCTGTCGATGGTCGCGTGATAAGCGAGAATGAGTATTCTGTAGATGATTTTGGAATGACCATATTTGGTCTTGGTGAGGCCCACACCATTGAGATCGTTACTGAGATTGTTCCTGAACAAAATACAGCTCTCGAGGGATTGTATAAGTCCAGTGCTATGTATTGCACTCAGTGCGAGGCCGAGGGCTTTAGAAAAATAACTTACTACCAGGACCGACCAGATATACTGTCCCGATTCACGACCACCGTGATCGCAGATGGTGAGAGATTCCCTAATCTACTTTCTAATGGAAATTTGGTTAAAGAGGAATCGTTAAATGGAGGCAGAAAATCAGCGACCTGGAGTGACCCCTTTCCCAAGCCAAGCTATTTATTTGCTCTTGTGGTCGGGAATTTGTCTGTTTTAGAGGATGTTTTCGTTACTAAGAGCGGGAGAAGAGTAAATCTAAAGATCTACTCGGAAGCTCATAATATAGAACAATGTCATTACGCGATGGATGCATTGAAGCGTTCTATGAAATGGGACGAGGAACGATTTGGTCGGGAATATGACCTTGATATTTTTATGATCGTAGCCGTAGAAGATTTCAACATGGGTGCAATGGAAAACAAGGGCTTGAATATATTCAACACTTCTTGTGTCTTGGCTTCACCTAACACTGCTACTGATCAAGCTTATCAGAGGGTTGAGGCAGTGGTTGCTCACGAGTACTTTCACAATTGGTCTGGTAATCGAGTGACCTGTAGAGACTGGTTTCAACTCAGTTTAAAAGAAGGGTTCACCGTTTATCGAGATGCCCTTTTTTCTGGCGATATGAATTCTCATGCCGTTAAGCGTATCGAGGACGTGGGGTTTTTGAGATCCATCCAGTTTGCTGAAGATGCGGGTCCGCTTTCACATCCCGTTCGTCCTGACTCATATATTGAAATCTCTAATTTTTACACGCCGACTATCTATGAAAAAGGCGCCGAAATAGTTCGCATGTACAACACCATGCTCGGCGGAGAGAAGTTCAGGCAAGCAACGGATTTATATTTTGATCGACATGACGGTACAGCAGCCACAACTGATGATTTTGCCTCAACTATGGAGGAGGTTGGCGGTGTGGATTTAAAGCAGTTTAAGCGTTGGTATCAGCAAGCAGGGACCCCTTTGTTAACTGTTAGCGAAAGTTTTCAGGAGGGAATATTGAGACTGGAAGTGGAGCAGTCGTGTCCTTCGACCCCCGGTCAATTGGTTAAGAAGCCATTTCACATACCGGTGGAACTCGGATTAATAAATTCAGATGGTCAACCGTCCCTAATTGATTCGCTTGACATATTTTCAGATGCAAAACACGAACTACTTAAGAGCGGTCAAAGCCTACTTTTCCATCTAAAGTCCGAGAAAACTAAAATTGAGTTAGGTAGCTTCGACGCGAAACCTGTTGTGAGTTTCCTTAGAGAATTCACGGCGCCTGTGAAGGTTGATTATTCGAGGCCTTTGAGCGAGCTAGTGTATCTCGCTAGACTTGATACAGATGGATTTGTGCGGTGGGACTCGCTTCAGAGTCTTTGGGTTGAGTATTTTAAAACCGATGGCAAGCTCCAGGGTGTTGATGCGATCGATTCGATTGGAGCGATCGCCAAAGGCCTGTTGGAGGAATCACTAGAGGCGGAAGCGAAGCATTTGATGGCTTACATGCTGAAGATCCCTGATGAGAATTATCTGTTCGAGCAGTTAGAGCGTTTCGAGGTTATTCGAATAATTGAGTTAAAAGAAGGTCTAATCAACCAGATTGCCAGTCGTTATTTGGATACGTGGCGTGAAATATATAAGCGCTTTCAGTCTCGAGACGCCTTTTCTCCAATGTCAGATGCGATGGCCAATAGAGCATTGGCTAACCTGGCTTTTGAATACGTTGCCCGAGGGATGGGTTCTGAAGAATTAGCTGATTTTGTGAAAAGCCATTATTTCAACGCCAACAATTTAACTGATAGGAAAACTGCTTTGAATTTCGTATGTCGAGATCCTCGATTGAATATACAAGTTCGGGAAGAAGTTCTAGGGGATTTTTATGAGAGGTGGAGTTCTGAAGCTTTGGTACTGGATCTTTGGTTCAGTGTTCAGGCGCAAAGTTCTTTAACATCAATCGAAGAGCTCAAAAAGTTGGAGTCGCATCCACTTTTCGACAGAAAGAATCCAAATCGGGTGCGTTCTGTGTTTTCTTCCTTTGGAATGGGGAATCATTTCAGATTTCATGCGACAGACGGGTCGGGTTACGAGTATTTGGCGAATGTGGTCAGTAGTCTCGACGAATCGAATCCCCAGCTGGCAGCCAGATTGGCGGGACCACTGACTCGTTGGGGACGTTATGATACAAGTCGACAAAGACTTATGATTGGCGCCTTAAAAAACATGGCTTCATCGGAGGGTATATCCAAGGATTTGTACGAGATCGTCTCTAAAAGTTTAGATACGCTTCCTTAGTGACTGTATAGAGGAGGCAGTCGGTAACTATTTTCCTGCTTATCAAGTTTTTCTGTTTCTTTCATTCTTTCGACCAATTGGGTGAGGATTGCTTGATCGTTTTCACTGAGCATTTCTAAAGGGTTCTGGGGATAAAGATAATTATTTAGAATTTCTAGTATCTCATCGGCCTTTGCTCGTTGTGTTTTATTTTCTAGATTGATCGCTTTTAAAGCTATTTTGACCTCTCTAGCTGAGCCTCTTCTGATAGCTTTTTTTATCAGCTGGTAGGGCTTTCTTTGAGGTTTATAGGTTATTTTGAAAACAAATTGACCGATTAGATAAAGGGTAACGAGGCCTAACATGATTGCCAAAGATTCTTTCCAGTAGAAATTGATCAAACTCGATTGTTCAGTATTTTCTGCGATGACCTTGGGTTGGGATTTACTGACTTCGGGCTCTACATCTCTGATTTTTCGTTGCTCCTCATATTCTCGATAGATGGTGGAACCTGTTGCGCTAACTTGGGAGTCGGCTAAAACCGATACGCGAAGTTCGTTGGAGACGGTATCCCACCAGGTTATGCTGGTTTTACCTAGAGATAGTTGGCCTGCCTGGAGAGGAACGATTGACGAAGATTCTGTTCTAAATCCGATAACGGAATCACCAGACGTGTCGTCTTCGATGGAAGGGGCAGCGGGATAAATACTAAAGAGTTTCTGTGAGGGTTGTGCGTTTAAACTAGGCAAAATTGAGCCCGTATTCCCATCGATACGGACCTCGATTTTTCTTCGTAAGGTATCCCCTACGTTTGCTTTTTTGGTCCCAGGTTCTAAAACCTGACTGAGTATTACGGCTTGCGCTGGAAGCCAAGGCGTTTCTTCGGGGTATACCCCAGGTATAGGGATGACCTCCACTTGGAGACTGGCTGTGCTCACGCGAACGCCCTTACGGGAAACTCTTCCACCCTCAATTAATCGTACGCTGGCAGTGATGTCTATCGCAGGGATTTTGAGCTTCCCGCTCATTTCAGGGAAAATAGCAAACCTTTGCTCGACGACGCCATATTTCTTTCCGTTTCTCTCCGTGGTACCAGATCTTGTCTCTCCCAATACTAAAACCAGAGCATTAGCTATTTTTGGAGGACCCGGTATTTCGTTATAGAGTTGAACCCCGTTGGAGTAGACGAGTCGCCGCGTAAACACTAATTGTTCTTGCACGTAAACGCTTTCCTTGGATGTTTCTACCTCAAAGAAAACTAGCTGATCGATTTCGTTCCTCAGTGATTGGCTAATGGGCGTCACTTGCAATGTGAGTGGCAGTGAACTCTCATTTCCTATTGTTAAGCTTGGGATGGTTAAAATGCCTGCTACTCTTGGTTTTAAGGTGATCTGATAGTCGACCCAGCTTTGTTCGTTGCCATTGATGTACTGATATTGACTACTGGTGTTTGTATTTAATACCTGAAAATCTTTCTCTAGTTCAGAAAGATCAAGTTCTTCCACCGACCTAGCACCATTAGCTCTTATTGTGAGCTGAACTGATTCCAATTCATCGATATTCGATCTGGACAGGCGTGTTGAAAGCTCGGCGTTGCTTATTTCGCTCCAGATTAAAAGGCTCAGTAGTAAAAGTATTTTTCTTACCATACTTTGTCGCCCTGTCGATTTTCATACTCCCCTCGACGTAAGCGTTGTTTTGTTTCATGTTGGAATTTACGTCGTATCAAGCCGCCTGGATCATCAGGAATCCTGCGTAGCCATTGAGCCAGTGCTTGTTTTTTCTCATCTCTTGTTGATTCATCATCTTCTTGTTGTTGGGGTTCGGTTCCTTGTTCTGAGCTTTTGTTTTCTGCTTCTTTCTTTTCCTCTTTCGATTGATTTTCATCTCCCGATTGGTTTTCCTCTTGGTTTTTCTCTTGTTGCTCATCATTCGAAGAGCTTTGTGAGTCATTAGACGATTCGCTCTGCTGATCTTGCTGGTTTTGACCATCCTGATCATTGGATTGCTGTTTTTCTTCTAGCAGCTTTTCTATCAGTGCTTTATTAAAAAGCGTGTCGGGATCGTTTGGTTGTGAAATCAGGGCCTGTTCATAACTGGCGATAGAATCTTCATATTGTCCGATCCTGGCTAATGCATTTCCCTGATTGTAGAGTCCGTCTGCAGTTTTATTTTTTCGAAATCCATTAAGTGAGTTTTCGTATTCGCCACTTCGATAGTTGGCGACACTTTCCCACTGTTCATCCTTGAAGAGGGCGGCCGCTTTTTCAGGTTCACCCTGTCGGAGCGCTTTTAAAGCGAGTTGGTCATCTCGTGACCAAATCGATTCCCAAAAATTTGTCAATGAGGAGGCTTGAATCGATCCGGTAGGTATCATTAAGCACAAGGTTAGAGACACAAAAACGCCTTTTCTGAAACCGGCAAGAAGCAAAGGCAGGAGAATGATTGCTGCCCAGTATCCTTGATCTATCCAGGTGTCGAATTTGCGCTCAACCTCGATACTTTTGTCCTCACTAGGCAACTTTGTTGAAAGTAAATAATTGATATCTTGGTTTCCGAGGTTAACAGTCTGATAATAACCATAAGAGATATCTGCTATCTGTTGAAGCCGTTCCTCATCTAACAAGGCGACGACACGATTGCCTTCTTGTGTTTGTAAGAACCGACCAGGCTGGCGCAAACGATCTAGGGGAATAGGTGCTCCCTGTGCTGTACCAATACCTAATATAGAAATAGGGAACGAGATATTTCGATGTCTTGTTACACTACTGATATCGTCTATACCATCGGTGATCAACAGTATCCTTCCCTGCTGGATGCCCGCATTTTCAAAGAGTTCGGAAGCTATTTCTAACGCGTGATTTGGATTGCTTCCAAACACGGGCATCATTTCAGGGCTTAGTGAGAACAGCAGGTTTTCAATGGTTTTTGTATCATCTGTTAGAGGTACTACTGCATGGCCATCTCCAGCGTAGGCGACCAGCGCCGTCACGCCTTCTCTTCGAGCCCTTAATATGTCTGCAATTTTTTGGCGGGCTCGTTCAACTCGAGATGGCTTTACATCATCCGCAAACATGGAAAGAGATAGATCAAGCAATATGATCAACGTATCTTGTTTCTGTTCGACTTCCTGGGGTAGCTTCTGCCAGGCGGGGCCTGATAGGCCTATTGTGACGAGTATCAAGGCTCCAACGACTAAACTTGAGAACCAACGTTTTGTCTTGGAAACACCTTCTTCCAGTAAGACTTTTAACAAATCGCCTGATATCGCTGAGGTCCATTTGCTTTGTCCTGAATTTCTCCTTGACCACAAAATTGCTATTGCAACGACTGGTAATAGAGCAAGTAGCCACCAGGGTCTGATTAGGTGGAAATATTCAAGCATTTGAAGGTCTCAGCGCATCGATTAAGAGGAGGGAAAGAAAGAGACACAGAGAAATACCCAATGGCCAATAATACAACACTTGAAAGGGTCTATAAGTTTCGGGTTCTTGTTCGATAGGTTCGAGTTTGTCTATAAGTTCATAGATTTGAGCAAGTGTATTTGTGTCCTTAGCTCGAAAGTATCTGCCTTGTGTTGCTTCAGCTATTTTTAGAAGAGTTTCTTCGTCTAAATCAGCTGATGGGTTTGTTGTTCGACCTGCAAGAGAACCGAACAGACTGGGAACTCTCATCTCCTCGGCGCCAACACCTATCGTATAGATTTTAATTCCATCTACGCTGGCCAACTCCGCTGCTTTAATGGGCGGTATCTCTCCTACGTTATTTGCCCCGTCGGTAAGTAATATAACGATTTTTTCTTCGTTTTGCCTTTCCCTAAGACGCTTAACTGTCAGGCCGATAGCATCGCCGATGGCTGTTTTTCCTCCAGCTATGCCCACAGGAGCCTCGATCATAAGTTTTTTGACACTCTTTAAGTCAAAGGTTAGCGGTGCTTGTACATAGGCGTTAGTGCCGAAGAGAACAAGGCCGACTCGGTCGCCTTTCCTGGCATCCAGGAACTGGCTTATGACAGCTTTTACAACCGACAAGCGGTCTACGTAATCGTCGTTGACCTGCATATCTTCGGTAGCCATGCTCCCGGAGATATCGATGGCAAGCATAAGGTCCCTGCCGGTTGTTGGCAGACTCACCATTTCTCCCACCCATTGAGGCCGGGCAACTGCCGCAATCACCAGGATCCAGGCCAGCCATAAAATTATGAGTTTCATTGTGCTGAGAGTAGCGCTGAAGTTCTCTTCTGTGGACAGTTCACTGAAGCCGTCCAATGTGGGTACGATGAGAGCTGGCTGCTTCTTCCTACTCGCTTTTGTTAACCACCTGACCAGAATTGGAGTTGGGACCAGAAGAAAGGCTAAGGGCCATAACCATTCAATCATGGCCTTATACTCTTAAGTAGTTGCTCTAGCGCAAGATAAAGTTTGTCACAGTTTACCTTGAAATCTCGGGTAAACCGCTCATTGCCCAATACTTTGCCATCGCCCTCGCTAAAACTGTTTGATCCCGAGATTGAATCCAACTCAGTGAGCCATTGTGAACCTGATAGCCTTGAGTATTTGGTTTTTCCTAATCCCGGCACCAGTACTCTTTTGACTAGCTCATTTGATAAATGAACAAAGTCTTCATCGGATAGGTCTCCTTGCTTTTGCGAGGCATAGAGTTCTCTCAGCAGGTTTTTGCCATGACGAATTGGCCGCATTGCGAGGGAAAACTTCACTAATCTGTAGATTGTCCAAGCTGTCACGATGACTAAGGCTAACAGTAAGACCCACCAGCCTATTGCGGGTGGCCACCAGGATGGATCTGGAGGCAAGTGTAGAGGTTTGAGTTGTTGTAAAGGGTCACTCTGCATTAGTAAAGCCTTACTAAATCCAAATTCTCTTCGCCGGTTTCGATTTTTTTATATCTGACCTCCTGTTGGGCGCATATGTCGGCAATCTGATTGCAGCGCTGGTCAAATCGGCTTTGATAGTCTTGTAGCGTCCTTTTGTTCCCAGTGAAGAACTGAACCCTAGTGGTTCCGTCAGTGACGGAATAATAGCCACTCTGCGGTAATTTACTCTCGAGTGGGTCCGTAATATGTATACATGAAACGAGGTTGGAGCGGGATATTCGAGAAATCACCTCTTGCCAGTTTGATAATTCTCCTCTGAAATCAGAGATTAAGTAGATTCTGTATCGGTTTCTTGATAGCCGATTGAGGTTGATCAGGCCTTCTAAAAAGCTATCTCCTTTATTTTTTGAATTTCTATTTAGAGCCTGATTAGAAAGTGAAACGCTGTTTAAAAGTTTAGCTACAGCCTTCTGACTTCTGCGAGGTCTGTGTAATTGGCAATCCGTATTAGATTTGACGAGACCTCCGACACGGTCGCCCAAATTGAGTGTTTGCCAAGCAATACGTGCTGCGACTTCTGCTGCAGCTACAGATTTCAATCGAGCCACTGAGCCAAAGAACATGTTCTGAGTTTGATCTACGGCGACGATGGTAGGGTGCTCTCGCTCTTCCTGGAAAATTTTGGTGTGTGGCTTGTTCTTCCGCGCTGTCACTCTCCAGTCTATTGATTTAATGTCATCGCCAACCTGGTAAGCTCTGACTTCGGAGAATTCAATACCTCGCCCATTGTACTTGGATAGTTTTATTCCGCTTTGGTTTCCGGTCTTCTGAGCGGAAGTCTCTTCTAGGAAGCTAGAAAACCGATGTCTGAGGGAGAGCAGATCATTGAGCGACACGTAGGCGCCTCTGAGAGTCTTCTGGATCGATTGTTCTTCTGTCATAGCATTAAGAAGTCAGGGGACTGGCACCTGCTCAATCAATGTATCAATTAAATTATCGCTTGTTACATTTTGGGCTTCCGCTTCAAAACTGAGCACCAGCCGATGTCTTAGAACGTCATGAGCGACGTTTTGTATGTCTTCTGGGGCAACGTAATCCCTGCCATCGAGCCACGCCAGTGCTCGGGCACAAATGTCTAGTGAAATTGTGCCCCTTGGGCTAGCGCCATAATCCAGCCATTGCTTTAGGTCAGATTCTGTATCTCTAGTCGCGGCGATGAGTTCAACAATATATTGCTCGATGGTTTCAGACATATGAAGTTTTAGGACAGACTGTCTGGCGCTGCTAATGAGACTGCTTTTAAGTGGTTTAATTGGTTCATCAGTATGCTCTGCTTGTCTTTCGTTTCTCACCAGGTTCAGGATTTTTAGTTCAGATTCAGAATCTGGATAATCAACGAGTAAGTGCATCAGAAACCGATCGAGCTGGGCCTCTGGTAGGGTGTAGGTTCCTTCTTGTTCAATTGGGTTTTGGGTAGCCATAACCAGGAAGAGTTCAGGCAAATCGAACGTTTCGCGGCCGATACTGACTTGTCCTTCTGACATGGCCTCAAGAAGCGCTGACTGAACTTTGGCTGGAGCTCGATTTATTTCGTCTGCGAGGATCAGATTGTGAAAAATCGGTCCTTGTTGAAAACTGAAGGAGCCATCTTCGGGACGATAGATCTCGCTACCAGTGATGTCACTTGGCAATAGGTCGGGTGTGAACTGAATTCGTTGAAAATCTCCCTCTACCCGATCGGCTAGTTCTTTGATTGCTCGAGTCTTGGCGAGGCCTGGAGCTCCTTCTACAATGAGGTGTCCTCCACAAACTAGTGCGATCACCAGTCTTTGTATCAGTCTCTCTTGACCAATGATTTTCAGTCCTAGATTTTTTATCGTCTCGGTTATTGAGTCAAAAACGGCTTGGTCCTGCATATTTCTTCGATAACCTATGTTTTCGGGTGAGCCGGTATTGTATCTTCGTTCGCGTTTACGTCTATAGTAGTGAGTGTTGATTCGAATATTAGAACCAATTTGCGTTCTAGAATTATTTTTTTGCAATCAAGGAAAGTCATGTTCAGACAGATTGAAAAGTTGTTGTTTCTTCTGCCTCCCGAAGCTTCTCATAACCTGGCGATAACGTCTTTAAAATCGTTCGGCTCTTTACCAGGTACTATAAAGCCCATACCGGGCACCAAAATAGAAGTATTGGGTTTGCGCTTTCAAAATCGTTTAGGCCTCGCTGCTGGGTTCGATAAGGATGCGCAAGCTGTTGAGGGATTGGCAAAACTAGGTTTTGGTTTTATTGAAGTCGGAACGGTTACACCTCGGCCCCAGCCGGGAAATCCGAAACCAAGGCTGTTTAGGTATCCTGACCATGAAGCGGTAATTAATCGAATGGGATTCAACAACCTCGGTATGGATGCCATGGTGGATAAGTTAGATGGCATCAGAGCGCGCGATAGACTTAAGGGTACTATTGTGGGTGTGAATATCGGTAAGAATAAGGATACGCCCATAGAAAGAGCGGTAGATGACTACCTGACAGGTATAGAACGGTTTAACAGCCTTGCGGATTATTTAACCTTGAATATCTCCTCTCCGAATACGCCTGGATTAAGGTCTATGCAAACGGGAGATCAACTAGAGCGAATGCTCGATTCAGTAAAGAATGCTCAAAGCTTACAAAAAAACTATGTACCCCTTCTTGTGAAAGTGGCTCCTGACTTGAATTTAGAAAATGCTGAGTACATGTGTGAAAAAATCAAGGAATACGAATTAGATGGGGTGATCGCTACAAATACTACTTTGGATCGACCTGCAAATTTGGTGCAAAACGAAGAAGGCGGATTAAGTGGACTACCTCTGTTTGAAAAAAGCTTAGAAATCTTGAAATTGTTTCGGAGCCATTTGCACCCCAATTGCCCGGTATTGGGCGTTGGCGGTATCTCGGACGAGGAAAAAGCTGAGACCTTTTTAAATAATGGTGCTGATTTAATTCAGGTCTATACCGGTTTTCTCTATAAAGGCACCAAAATGGTGCACAAAATATCTAGGGTATAGCTTATTTGTGAGATTTAAATAAATGCACAATTATGTGGCATTTTGATTTCATCTGTTTCAAACTAACTCTGCTTTGATTAGGTAATTAAGAGGGGACTTCAATGATCAAGTTATTGATTGGCTTAGTTTTGTGCGGAATTGCAGTGCCAAGTTTCGCAGAAGGTTTGGATAGCGGTGACACCGCTTGGATATTGACATCTACAGCACTCGTGCTGTTTATGACCATACCAGGGTTGTCTTTATTTTATGCGGGTTTAGTCCGGTCGAAAAATGTCTTAAGCGTATTAATGCAGTGCTTTACTATTTGCTGTCTTATGTCGGTTTTGTGGCTAGTAGTTGGTTATTCCTTGGCCTTCGGAGATGGAGGCAGTCTGAATCAGTTTATCGGTGGTCTAGGTAACTTTCTGATGGGCGGTATTCAAGAGGAGACTCTTTCAGGTTCGATTCCAGAGAGCAACTTCGCACTTTTTCAAATGACCTTTGCAGTTATTACGCCGGCTCTGATAGTAGGTGGTTTTGCAGAACGCATGCGGTTCTCAGCTGTGGTTTTGTTCTCAGCTGCGTGGCTCTTGCTGGTTTATGCCCCTGTTTGTCATTGGGTTTGGGGTGGCGGATGGTTAGCCGACATGGGTCTGATGGATTTCGCAGGGGGTACAGTCGTTCATGTGACCGCGGGCGTCGCAGCGATAGTGATTGCGATGGTAATAGGAAACCGTGCTGGCTTTCCTAATCAAGCCATGCCTCCTCACAATATGACGATGACTATTACAGGCGCAGCCATGCTTTGGGTTGGTTGGTTTGGGTTTAATGGAGGAAGCGCATTAGCAGCGAATGGCGATGCAGCCATGGCTATGCTTGTAACGCATATATCAGCTGCTGCAGGCGCCTTAACCTGGATGGGCTTTGAATGGTCTAAATATGGTAAACCCTCAGCTCTTGGCCTAGTGACTGGGATGGTAGCAGGCTTGGCAACTATTACGCCTGCCTCGGGTTTTGTTGGTCCGGGCGGGGGGTTAGTGATTGGTATAGTTGGAGGTGCAGTCTGCTTCTTGGCTACCAATTTCATTAAGAGGTCCCTAAAGATTGACGACTCACTCGATGTATTTCCTGTCCACGGGGTAGGTGGAGCGCTGGGAATGTTGGCTACTGCTGTGTTTGCCAGTTCCTCTATAGGAGTCTTTAGTGGTCAGGGAATGGATGCGACGATGGGAGGCCAATTTGTAACACAATTGATTGGTGTGCTAGTGGTGCTGGTTTATACGGCGATCATTACTTGGGTGTTACTTAAGATAACTGAGGCCTTAGTTGGTAACAGAGTTTCATCGGATGAAGAGGTCGGAGGTTTGGATCTGGCATCTCATAATGAACGTGGTTACGACATGTGAATTGTGGTCGACTTAGAGAGCCCTTCAAATTCTTTGTAGTTTATTTGAGGGCTCTCAGTTCGATCTGCTAAAGGCCTGTTCGACTAGTAATTCGATCAACAAAGGAAACTCATATCCGAGGTGTTTGGCGCCATCTGGGTAGAGGCTGGTTTTGGTCATGCCTGGTAAAGTGTTCACTTCAAGCATCACTATTTTGCCCTCACTAGAAACTATAAAGTCTGCCCGAGATAAATCTCTGAGACCCAGACCCTTATGGGCAGAAATAGCAAAATCTTGTAAACGTGCAGACATAGGCCCGGGTAGTGGCGCTGGAATTATATGCTCGCTTAGATTTTCGCCGTAGCGGTTAGCAAAGTTGTACCACTCGTTCTCTGGTGTCACAACCTCGATAACGGGGAACGGAATGGTTTTATCTCCAACGTCAAGAACGCCCACTGTAATCTCTCTGCCTTCAATAAAACTCTCGATCAAGCAGGGACCATAATCTAATGAACTAGCTAGTTTGGTCTCTAAATCGCTTAATTCGGATAATATCTCGACTCCAAGTGCGGACCCTTGATTAATTGGTTTAATCACAATTGTTTCACCCAGGGTTTCTTTGATTTTTTGGTGAAGGGTACTCATTGAACTTGGAAGATCCTCGATTAGGATTCCACTCGCATTGGGTATTTCTAGGGTATCGAATATTTTTTTAGAGACACCCTTGTCCATGGCCAGAGCACTGCCTCTGACATTGCTTCCTACATAGGGGATGCCGAGAATTTCTAAAAATCCTTGTATGGTTCCATCCTCTCCTACGGGGCCGTGCAGAGCGGGAAATATTACGTCGGGTTTGAATGCCAGGATATGTTCAGTTAGCTGGGTTTGGCTAATGTCTATCAGTTTTGTTTCGTAACCCTGCGCCTTGAGAGCCTCAGTAATCTGGGCAGCACTGGAGCGAGATACGTCAGCTTCGGCTGAATTTCCTCCCTCTAACACCCCAATTCGATTTGGCTTTTTCACGGTTTTCTAAGCTCTCTTCGATCGTCTATCACGCACCACCTTTCGTGATCTTTCCAAGATCCATCAATGAATAAAAACCCTGTAGATAGGCCTTCTTTAATAAAACCGCAACTTTTCACCAATCTGATTGAATTATGATTTTTTGGTTGTATGTTGGCCTCTAATCTATGTAAGCCAAACGTCTCAAATGCGATTTTCAATACGGCTAACAGACCTTCTTTCATAAAACCATGTCCCGCATAAGGTTTGCCAACATAGTATCCCAGCGATCCGCTCTGGAAGGAGCCTCTTATAATGTTGTTGATGTTAATGACACCTACTATTGCATCGTGCTCTTTACTGCAGATTGCGAAGCCTTCGTGATCATCCTTCTTTATTCTGTTGATGTAGGCTTTAAAAAGGCTCGAATTATTAGGTGGCGATATCCAGGGAAAGTGCATAGAGATGCTTTGTTTCATTAGACCAACGAATTCTACTTCGTCTTTGGTGTTTACTCTTCTGATGTATACGCGTGGCTCTTCGGTCATTTCGTTATGCCGGGAGTAGCGAATTTAAAAAAATCGTGATTATCATTTAACGTAGCAAAAATAATAGATTGCGCCTCTTTCTCCTAACCAAGCTCTAGAAAACTCCTTGAGATCATATTGTCTTTCGACATTCTCGGAATCTTCTGCTGCTGGGTCTAGCGCTAACACTTTATTATTTTCTAGTCCATAAACACATACCAGATGTCCCTGCGTTTGCTTTAGAGGCGATCCCTTTAGTTCGCTTTCCTTAAATCGGATGCTACACACTAAGGGTTGACCCGTTTCTAAGATCTTTAGCGCATCTTTCCAGTTCTCTGTGGTTTCAACCGACCCAATAAATCCATATTTGGCGGCGCTTTTAATCGCAAGTGGCCATGAACCAAAGGCGTTGGTTGCTGGGTCAAAACACTCGTCGATGATCTCGCCCCAATCTATCGAGCTGTTGCTTAGCGATAAGGCCATTGCTGTGGCTGTGGGCGAACAAATTCTGTCCCGAATGTTTTTGTTCTTGCTTTTCTGGCTAAACCTTTGGGGTGGGTTTGTTTTTACATTGGTTGTAGGAATTTCAGATGTAGTTTGTTTTGTCAGCTCTCTAATCGATAGGGTGAGAAGATAGTCTTGGGGTTGAGTCTTTTGGTTTATCATTATTCGGACCTCGCCGGCATCCATATCTGATTTTGTGTGCCAACAATCTATGTGCCCAGATACTTCGTTGGTTTCCTCTTGCGGATGGTAGTCTTTGGGACTGGGTATCGGATATAACCTGTGACAGGAATGTGCTCTTAGTGAGAACTGATACTCGCCCAGATGCTCCAAAGCGCTATAACTTGGCACAATGATATGGTCGGCAGGTATTTTTGGGGTTTTTATGAGGCCAACCCAAGCGCTGGAACCGCTTTTGGTCCAGTTAATGTCCCCATCTAGCTTGAGAGGAAATCGTTCTTTGATATTTGTATCAGCGAAGCGCTGTTTATGTATCATCGGATCATAATATCAATGAATATTACGATATTCTCGATTACTGGCGATCGAATTTATGCGAATACAAATATTTAGTACTGACGGATGCACTCTTTGTGAGAAGGTCATAGACAAACTATTTGATTTGTCCCTTAACCAGGGATTGGAACTTGTTGTTACTGACGTATCTTTAGATGATGAGCTGCTTAGCCAATATGGAGCGGACATACCGGTAATCAAAACCTCAGAAAAAACTTTGAGGAGTCCGTTTAGTGATGAAGAAATGTTGGAACTCATAAAGCAAAGTATTCCCTAGACCCAGCTTACCGTAGAAACTTATTAGAAGGGTTTATAAAGGGTAGTGGCTGATTAACTAATTGCGCATAGACTTGTCTAAAGGCTAAGACATTTTTTACGTAATTTCGCGTTTCTTTAAATGGAATTTGTTCAATCCAGACATCCAAAGGTAAGGCTTTTTTCCCTTTAGTCCAGCGGTCAACTCGTCGTTCTCCAGCATTGTATGCTGCTATCGCCAGCGCGGTTTGACCTCTGTATCTTTTTAAAAGCCAGCTCAGATGAAAGCTACCTAATTTAATGTTAAGCCCAGGATTATGAAGGCGCGAAGTTGAGGGGGCTGAAAGGCCCATTCTTCTGGCGGTAAGGTTTGCCGTTGAGGGTATTAGCTGCATGAGTCCTCGAGCGTTAGCGCTGGACACCGCTAGAACATTGAATGCTGATTCTTGCCTCGATACAGCATAGAGCAGAGCGACTGGTTGGTCGGTGGTTAGAGCTGCCTCTTTAAATTCCTGCTGGTAGAGAATGGGAAATCTTAGCTTCAGATGGTCGTGTGCTCCGGCGTCTCTAGCGGTTCGAATAGTTAACGGCGTTTTTCCAAGATTGTTGATGAAATATATCGAGTTTATTTTTTCTTCGTCTGGTTGAGTCGATAATGTGCGATACCATTCACGTCGGGCGTTGACGTTGTCTCCTACCGCAAAAAGTTCCTTCGCCCGAAAGACATTTTGGTTATTCGGTACTTGTAGTGCTGATCTGGATAATGAAGCATCGTTTATTCTTGGCTTACTTTGCAGAAGACTTGCTGCCATAAATCCATAGTAGTGCCGTTCGTTTGAAATTCTTGTCAGCCGGAGTTTTGCCTCTTGTTCTTCTCCACCTAGTTCAATTTGGGCTCTCGATAGCCAGTAATCCCATCGGATCTCTTCCTCAATAGACATGGCTCTTTTTACCCAATAGCTTGCCTCCTTCCAATTGGCGTTCTTTATTGCCGAGTTCGCGAGCTCTTTGAGCAGGGTTTCGTCCTTAAACCGGTAACGGTCGCTCGTGGCAGGGAAGATATTTTCCTTTGCTTGGCCTATCACGATGTTTGACTCAGCTAGTTGGATTTCTTGGTCTGAAAAGCTGTATTGACCTTTAAAACTGGACCATGCTTTCTTAGCTTGGGTCGGATGGTTCTTTGATAAACGCGAGACACCGTGTAACACGATATGTTTCTCTTTTTCCTTAGACGCACCAACTGATTTGAATGTGGATAGACGTTTGGGTTGAGTATGAACTCGGTAAAGGACTTGACCCGCCTGTTTGTTAGATCCTGATAAAAATCTAAGTAAGTATCTTGAGAGTTGGCGTTCGTTTGCGCCAATTGTAAGTTTGAGCCTTGACCAGACGACCTCTTCATTAAAGTGCTTCGTTTTCTTCCAGACTTCAAATAGGGGATCACACACCTTTGGCTGTGATTTGGGTTTTACCCAAAGGTCTTCTGTTAGTGCTAGTGCTTCATCTTTCTGATTGGTGCCGTAAAGCGAGCGGGTATATAAACACCGTAATTCAGGATCCGATGTTGTTACATAATTATCTTGGAATGCTTTCCACCTTCTTTGTTTGCCGATTAACTTCAGCCATCTTTTTTCAAGAATAGCTGTGACTGGAAGGTGAGCAAATTTGGTTTTAAATTCATCCATCTCAACTTGTGATCGTTTGTGCAAGAGTCGATTGAATTTGTGATAGCTCAGGTAGTCTTTTAAGAGGTAACTGTCTAACTCATCTTGCAATTTGCTGAATTTTTTGATTTGACCCTGAGACAAGTGCTTTAGGGCTTCTTTGTATTGGGACCGTTGCTGAAGTGTAGAAGTCTCTCCGGGTTGTGATTTGGAATAGCAAAGTAGAGGTACGATTAGTACAAGCAATATAGGAAAGAGATGGAAACTGCGAAAGTGTTTTTGGCAAAGCATTTAAGGGTCCACCTGTAATGAATTAGAGTTGATATCTTTGCCTTGATGACGTTCATATGGTCAAGTCAGGCTGAGCCATCAGGATGTGATAAGACTCGGATTATGCCACTGGCGAGACGTGTCTTCAAAATCGAGATAATCCAAGCGATTGCTAAGAGCGAGATTAGATTTAAACCCCTCAACATTGTTTATCAAAAGATTTGTCTAGTAAGCTTATCTACCTTATTCATGCGTTGATAATGACTGGTAGATTGCTTTGAGTTGGTTTCTGATTATATTTTTGTTTCTTTTGGCGTTTGTCCCTCTGGTTTACGCCATCCCTTCCGCAAAACAAAGGCGCCAAGCGAGAATGCGAAAGCGGGCGGCTCAAGATGGTTTGCAGGTCGAAATTCGGTTTATACCCAAAATGACATCAGATGCTTCTGAGATCGTTAACACTGAAGGGGTGCTTAGGGAAGTGAAAGTGGAATGTGCGGCATACCAACTTGCCTTCAAGAAACCTCTGCCAAATGTACCTCACGTATTATTGTTGAAGTTTCATGAAAACCAACTGAACTCCCTGATCAAAGTATTCGAGGGTTGGGGGAGTTCGAAAAGCGATGGAACTTCATTATTTAAGAGACCGAGTTTCGATTCTCAATTTTCTTGAAGATTTCTCGATGAAATTGACTGAAGATGTTTTGGCCGTTGAATTCTCTTCCCAAAGAATTGGCCTTCTGTGGAGAGAAAAAGACGATTCAGAAGCGAGTTACCTTGAGCTGGTTGAGGTTCTAAAAAAGCTTAAAACACTCATAGAAGCAGCGGAACTCGAACTGGATTCAGAGTAAAAGTTAAAGATATGTTTGCACTAAATTTGAATTATTTACTTGACAGGAGGTATTTAAACCGCCTATAAACCGCGCGGTTTCGATTGTGAAATTCATTGTGCCTCGGCGTTTGCTGCACGTTTAAAAGAGGTCCAATAAAAAAAGGAGTTCAGAGAAAACAATATGGCTCGTTCCCTTGTTATCGTGGAGTCGCCTGCGAAGGCGAAAACTATTAATCGCTACCTAGGATCCGATTATGTGGTTAAGTCTAGTGTAGGCCATGTACGGGATCTTCCTACCCGAAGTAAACCGGTAGACCCGAAAGCTCGAGCTGAAGAAGCAAAAAAAACGAAGGCTCTGGACCCAGAAAAACGGGCAGCCTACAAGGCCAAACGCTCTCGAGATCAGTTAGTTCGTAAGATGGGAATCAATCCGGACAAGGATTGGCAGGCTTTCTACGAAATTTTGCCTGGAAAAGAAAAGGTAATTGACGAGCTTAAAAAATTTGCAGAGAAGGCCGATAAGATTTACCTGGCAACTGATCTAGATAGAGAAGGGGAGGCTATCGCCTGGCATCTCAAAGAGATAATTGGCGGTGATTCAGATAAGTTCCGCAGAGTGGTGTTCAATGAAATCACCAAAAAAGCAATTGAAGAAGCGTTCCTGGAACCTGGTGATATTGATATGGATATGGTCCAGGCTCAACAGGCCCGACGCTTTCTTGACCGAGTGGTAGGATTTGAGCTTTCACCGTTGCTCTGGGCGAAGGTCGCGAGAGGGCTGTCCGCAGGTCGGGTGCAAAGCGTTGCTGTGCGTCTTGTTGTGGCCAGAGAGCGAGAGATTCGGGCCTTTGTCCCTGAAGAATATTGGGAAGCTTTCGCTGATCTAAAGGAAGAGGACGGAGAGAATTCCGTGAAATTTCAGGTGGCGAGACATGGAGGCAATAGTTTCAGGCCTGTGAATGCGGATCAGGCAGCTAAAGCTGAGGATGATTTGAGATCTGGCGTTTTCAAAATCTCAAAGCGAGAAGATAAGCCCACAAGGTCCAAGCCGAATGCTCCTTTTATCACGTCAACATTACAACAGGGTGCAAGCACCAGGATGGGTTTTTCCGTAAAAAAAACCATGACGATGGCTCAGCGATTATACGAGGCCGGATACATTACTTACATGCGTACAGATTCCACTAATTTGAGTGTTGAAGCGGTGACTTCTTGTCGTGAGTTGATTCAGTCAGAGTATGGAAGCTCCTATATGCTTCCAGAACCTCGTAGCTATAGCAGCAAAGAGGATGCACAAGAAGCTCATGAAGCGATCAGGCCAAGTGATGTATCTAAAGCTCCAGAGCAGCTGATGGGAGTGGATGCCGATGCGGTTCGACTCTATGAGCTCATTCGCAATCAATTCATTGCATGCCAGATGCCGGATGCACAGTATTTGAGCACCTCGGTTTCCGCTGAATCGGGTGATTATGAATTGAGAGTTCGAGGTCGAGTCATGCAGTTTGATGGATTTACTCGTGTGCTACCTCCTCTGTCTAGAAAAAAGGATGAGGATACAGTGCTTCCTGATTTTCAGGTGGGACAAAGTCTAAACTTGTTAGATGTTCAAACAGTGCAGCATTTCACAAAGCCGGTTGCCAGGTTTGGAGAGGCCAGTTTGGTTAAGGAATTGGAAAAGCTCGGCATAGGGAGGCCCTCCACCTACTCAAGTATTATTTCGACTGTTCAAGATAGGGGATATGTTCGTCTTGAAAGTAAACGGTTTTACGCTGAAAAAATAGGCGAAGTGGTAACGGACAGGCTTTGTGAGAATTTTGGAGACCTTCTCGACTACGGTTTCACAGCAACCATGGAAGAAGAACTAGATAAGGTTGCCAAGGGAGAGCGGGTATGGAATCAAGTGCTGGATAATTTTTACCAAGATTTCAGTGGTAATTTAGATAAGGCCAAAGATCCTGATAAAGGCATGCGACTAAATGAGCCGGCCGATATTTCCTATGACTGTCCCTCTTGTTCACGGCAGATGCAGGTCAGAAATGGCTCAACAGGTGTATTTTTAGGGTGCTCGGGATATGCACTAAAACCGAAAGAACGCTGTAAGCAAACGATTAATTTGATTCGGGGAGAAGAGGTAGTAGATGTTGATGATGACGAGGGCGAATCGAAACTATTGATGGAGCGCAGAAAGTGTCCTAAATGTGGATCAATTATGCTGAGCCATTTGATCGACGAAAACAAAAAGCTTCATGTATGCAGTAATAACCCGGATTGTGATGGGCATGAGATTGAAACCGGACATTTCAAGATTAAGGGCTACGATGGGCCTACCTTAGAATGTGATAAATGCGGGGCCCCCATGGAACTAAAGTCCGGAAGATTCGGAAAATATTTTGGTTGTACGGAATGTAAAAATACCCGCAAATTGTTAAGAAGCGGTGAGGCAGCCCCGCCGAAAGCGGATCCTGTCCCGATGCCGGAACTCAGATGCGAAAAGGTCGATGATTATTACCTTTTAAGAGACGGGGCTTCGGGTGTTTTTCTTGCGGCAAGTCAATTTCCGAAACACCGCGAAACGCGAGCTCCTATGCTGCGTGAGATTAAGTTGCATGCGAATGAGTTAGATCCAAAATTCAAATATTTGCTTGATGGACCGGAAAGTGATCCAGATGGAAACCCATCGATTTTGCGATTCAGCAGAAAAAACAAAGAGCAATACCTGCAAACCGAAATAGATGGCAAAGCAACTGGCTGGCAAGCGTTTTTCGAGGCCGGCCGCTGGGTCGAGCGAGTTAAATCAAAAGGTACGAAGAAAAAAGCTTCTTGAACGTTTAAATACGTTGTCTGATTACCCCTACCGAAAGGCCTTCAATGGAAAAAGATTGGGTGGTTAGATCCACTTCGATCGGATGATAGTCTTCATTTTCAGGATACAGAAAAATCTGGTTTTTATTTCTGGTTCTTTGGAATCGTTTCACTGTGACCTCATCTTCAACCCGGGCGACGACAATTTGACCGTTCGTCGCAATTTGAGTCTTATGCACAGCCAATAAATCACCATCTAATATGCCCACTTCCTTCATACTGTCGCCTTTGACTCTCAGCAAAAAATCAGCGTGAGGATTGAAAAAACCTGGAGGAAGATCTATCCGGTCCTCAATATTTTCCTCTGCAAGAATTGGGTCTCCTGCAGCAACTCTTCCAACAAGAGGGATTCCTTGAATGCTTGTTTCAGTCAGCCTAATACCTCTAGAAGTCCCTGGGATGATTTCTATCATGCCTTTTTTTGCCAAAGCCTTTAGGTGCTCTTCTGCCGCGTTTGCTGATCGAAAGCCAAATTCCTCAGCGATGTCCACTCGAGTAGGTGGAAAGCCAGTATCGTTTATATGTCGCTTAATAAGCTCTAAGATCTGGGCCTGTCTGGCGGTTAGATTGGTGGCCATAAAAAACCTGTTTGAATATACATTAGACTGTTATTTTATACAGTTCTCAGAATAAAGCCAAGCCGATAATTGAGTAACCCGCTTGAGAATCTAGTTTTTCAAGTCATGTTTCTTAAGCGACTACCAACGCTAAATACCTGGAATTTTTGTTAAAAACTCATTCCGCTTTTCGAAGGAAGATCTGCTCAAGTATTTGTGACAAACTGTGCCTCAAATATCGGAGGCTTGAGAGAAAAAGAGCATCATGGACGATTTGATGGGTTCATTTGGGCAAAACGGATGGATGGTAGAGGTTTTTGCCATTCTAGCCTTCACTGCGGTGATACGTTTCGTTGCGAAGTTAATATTAGACCGATTGGCTGCGAAGTCTTTAGATACCGCTAACGTATACGACGATGCGCTTATCGAGGCGGCCCGCCGCCCTGTGGTGTACTCAATTTGGATTTTGGGTATTTCTTTTGCTGCGGATGCTGTTGGCGGAGCGGCGCAAGCTGAGATTTTTTCTCATGTGGCTAAGCTTAGAGATGCGGGCATGATTTCCATGCTGGTTTGGTTTTCAACTCGTTTTACGAGATTGGTTGAGGAGGGTCTTAATAAGACTGAAATAGCGGAAGAAACGATAGATAAAACAACCCTTTCGATGATAGGGAAGCTGGTACGAGCGACCATATTGATAGCGGGGTTTTTGCTAGTCATGCAGGCATTCGGTATTTCAGTGACAGGTGTACTTGCCATGGGTGGAGTAGGTGGGCTTGCTGTCGGTTTCGCTGCTCGTGATTTACTGGCCAACCTATTTGGGACCATCATGATTTTTATTGATAAGCCCTTTAAAGTAGGTGACTGGGTGAGGTCGCCGGACCGGGAAATCGAAGGGACGGTTGAGGAAATTAATTGGAGAGCGACTATTATTCGGACGTTTGATAAACGCCCACTTTATGTGCCGAATTCGCTTTTCGCTAATATGGCAGTGGAAACTCCGTCTAGACAAACAAATAGAAGAATTTACGAAACAATAGGTCTCAGATATGACGATATTAGAAATCTGGAACCGGTCTTAATCGATATTCGAGATATGCTGAGTCATCATACGGAGGTAGATCAAAACCAAATTATCATGGTCAACTTTCTAAACTTTGGTGCTTCTTCTCTGGATTTTTTTGTTTATTGTTTTACTAAGACAACAGACTGGGCAAGATATCATCAAGTCAAAGAATCTGTTTTATTACAGATTGCTGAAATCATTGAGAAGAATAAAGCAGAGATTGCTTTCCCTACTCAAACAATCGATGTCAAATCTTTTAGCGGTCTAGAGTGAGTATAGAATCGCTCTATAATTATCTGGGTCAAGATATACCCCCTAAAGCACGAGAGCTTTTTGGTTCGGCTGAAGTCTTTATTCCTCGGGACAAAGTATTAAGGGCGGTCGATCAGTTGGCTATACGATTAAGCGTTGCTTTTCGTCATGATCGACCTGTTATTTTGTTTAACCTAAAAGACGCCGCATGGTTATTTGGATGTCTGATGCAACGTCTCCAAATCCCTGCAAATCTGGGTTGTTTTGAAATTGAAGAAAGGACTCGAGACAATCAGCCTACGTGGAGGGTCGAGCCAACAGCGAAAGTGGAGAACAATCTCATTTTGTTTGTTTTCGGAGATTTGAATAACAGGCATGAAAAAGAATTCGTCACAGATTGGAGCCTAAAACGCGGGGCTATCAAAATATCGAACGCGTCCCTAGTAATTCGGGCTGGTAAAGGACTGAGTTCGGATCATCGTTACTCGTGCTTCTCCGTTGGACAAGATAGTATCGTTGGCTGCGGGCTGTCTCGAGATGGTTATGGGAGTAATTTGCCTGACCTTTACTCGCTGGGGGTTGCCTAGTGACAAATGGTACTAGTGCGAAAAAGTGATGCAATCAAATGCAGCAAGTCAGGTTAGCGGGACTTAAGAAGCTTGGTCGATGTGCTGCTTAGTTTACAGTTTTAGTCGACAGCGCGAATAGTTCTTCAAGAATACTTGGAAGCTTTACTTCTTCAATTTGAGCGATGATTCCGATTTTTGGGTGGTCGATGTAATGTAATTCGGATGATCGCATGCGCCTGCTTTCGCTCAGCTTCATGAAGCCTTGTGTATCTGATTTGAGCAGGGCCACAGTACTTGGCATTACCATTGGAGTCTGTCCGATTGCGTCCGCGTGATGCCAAAGATTGAAGTATAGATGCAAAAATTTCTTTGCAGTTACGTGCACAGTCCCTTCTAGCTTATGCAAATTTTTGTCTAAGGTTAACAACCTATCTGATCCATTTAGTTGGAGTAATATTGGGATAGCCTCATCTCGTTCAGGAACCGGTTGGCGCCATCTTCCGTGATATATTGGCCTTACACCACGAGCCCTTCGTAGGGCTAAATATTCTTCATCTAGGTTGAAGGTTTCCTCGGGTAACCAACTGAAAGCGCTGCTGCGTAGTTGCGTTTCAAATTGTGCAGCGGCTGATAGAAAGTCGATTAAAGAAGTTGAATTTAACCGTTTGGACGGTTTTTGATTTTTAGTTTGATCTTGCGGCAATGAGTTGATTTTCGTTGTCTCAACTGGCTCATCGGTGTCCATTGTGGTTATTTTGGGGTCGATCTCTCTATCAGAAGAACTCTGAAAGTTATCGATTCTCGCGAGTGTAATCCCGAGCTCCAAGAGTTCTTCACGCAGCGGGTCTTTTCTTGGTAGCGCTGGGTATCCCCAACACCTATTATTAATTCGTGTTATTTCTTCGAGTAGCTTGTTTTCAAAACTATTCGAATTTTTGAGTTTGGTTAGATCAGATGAGTCTGTAAATACTTCGTTGGGCTTTGTATTACTGTTTTTTACCAACAGAGAAGGCCACTGGCGCGTTTCGTTCAATACGAGTTGTTCTGATTCGTTGAACGATAGGGTGGGTAGGTACTCGAAGACTATAAACTCCGTCTCGTACCAGCGCTCAATAAGAAATTTTTTTGCTGTTTGATCGTTACAAATTCCCGACTTAGTGAAAACAAAGCAGAAACAAAATCCAATGATGGCTTTGAATAGCATACTAAGCGTTCGCGGCTTCAGAAGAAGAATTGCTTAATTTGTTAATGAGCTCCTCGAGGAATTGAACGCGATCTTCGAAAGAGTCCAACTGATGAGCAGTGATTAGAGTGGAGCTTCCCTCGAATTGGTAGGTATTGCTGTCTTCTTGTACCAACTTTACTATGCTGAGTGGTTCGATAGTTGTGGTGTCAGCGAAGACAAGCTTGCCCCTTTCTTGACCTATTTCAACTGTCTGCAAGCCATGTGATTCGCAAAGCAGCTTAAGTGCCGAAATAACAAACAATCTTTTCAAAGCCTCAGGCAGCAGTCCGAAACGGTCTATCATTTCGACTTGAAGAGCGTCGATTTCATTCTTGGTTTTGGCGTTTGCCAGTCTTTTGTAAAACATTAGTCGATGATGGACATCAGGGAGATACGTTTCCGGGATGATGGCTGAACAATGTAGGTTGATTTCTTTGGCAACTTCATTCAGCGGGTTATCGAGTTCAGGAATCTTTCCTTGGTTTATATCCTCGACGGCTTTATTGAGCATTTGCATGTACAGAGAAAAACCAATCGATTCCATCTGGCCAGACTGTTCTTCTCCGAGTAACTGTCCTGCGCCTCTGATTTCCATGTCCTGAGTAGCAAGAGTGAACCCTATTCCTAATTCTCCTGCGGCTTCTATTGCTTCGAGTCTTTTTGTGGCATCTGGTGTTATAGCATCAGGTTCAGGGGTGAGCAGATAAGCATAGGCTTGTCTGTTGCTTCTTCCGACTCTTCCTCTCAACTGATGGAGTTGGGCGAGCCCAAATTTATCAGCTCGATCAATAATGATGGTGTTGGCATTTGGTATGTCGATCCCATTTTCTATAATTGTTGTGCAAATAAGCACGTTGATTTTACGTTGATAAAAATCCCCCATCACTTGCTCAAGTTGCTTTTTCGGCATCTGACCATGTCCAATTCCGATTCGTGCTTCGGTTAATTGTTCGGATAGTGTTTGAGCAATCAGCTCAATGGTCTTGACCTCGTTATGAACAAAAAATACCTGCCCTCCCCTCATCAGTTCTCTATTAATTGCTTCTTTAATCAGGTCCGATCTTTTTTCCTGTACGAAAGTCTTAATGGAAAGGCGTTTAGCAGGTGGGGTGGCAATGATAGATAAATCTCTGATACCTCCGAGAGACATATTCAGAGTTCTGGGTATGGGGGTTGCCGTCAAAGTTAAAACATCGGCCTGTGCTCTAAAGGCTCTTATCAGTTCTTTCTGACGAACTCCAAAACGGTGCTCTTCGTCAATAACAACTAGACCTAGGTCTTTGAATTTAAAATCTTCTCCAAATAATTTGTGAGTTCCCACTACAATATCAACCTTCCCGGAGGAGCACCCAAGAGCGACCGCCTCAATTTCTGACTTGTGGCGGAGTCTACTCACGAGCTCGATAATGAAGGGCCACTGGGCAAATCGGTCTTTCAGAGTGTCATAGTGCTGTTGTGCAAGCAGAGTGGTTGGCACCAAAATCACCACTTGTTTGCCTGATTTGACAGCCACTAAAGCTGCTCGCATTGCGACTTCTGTTTTTCCAAAACCAACGTCGCCGCAAACTAATCTATCCATTGCTCTTTCTGATTGCAGATCATTTAATACTGCTTCAATTGCCGATTCTTGATCTTGTGTTAACTCGAAACTAAATTCGTCGTTAAAACGAGCAAGATCCTCGGCATCTACAGCCAAGCTTGCAGATCTTTTGGCTTCTCTCGTCGCGTAGGCTTGTAACAGTTCTGCGGCAACATCAACTATTTTTTCTGAAGCCTTTCTTTTAGCCTTGGTCCATTGGCTTGATCCTAGGCGATGTAGTGGTGCGTGCTCCTCGTCTGCTCCCGCATATCGAGATATTAGATGTAGGGAGGCTACAGGTACGTAGAGTTTGGCGCTTCCTGCATAAGTCAGCGTCAAGTATTCGTTTTCTACTCCCTCGATTTCCAGTAGCTCCAGACCCATGTAACGTCCAATCCCATGTTCCAGGTGCACCACGGGGGCGCCAATGCTTAGCTCGTTAAGGTTTTGAATGATTTGCTCTGGGTCGATGACCTTATTTGCAAAACTTTTACTCACGGTAGGTTTCGTTCCGTAGAGCTCGTTCTCAGTCAGTACTATAATCTTGTCGTTCCAAATCCCCTCAGTTATTTGAGAAACGGTGATGCAATGGTTGTTCGAGGCGAGATAATCCTGGAATTCTGAAACGATTGACGTTTTGATCCCCAGCTTAAGAAGCTTTGAATCAAGCATTTCTCGTCGACCTTCTGAAGAACATGAAAATAAGATCGGCTGGCTGACTTTTGAAACGAAGTTAATGACTTCGGTTTCGTTAAGCTCTGGTTTTGTTTCACTTCTTAAGCTTGGAATAGGATGACTTTTCTGTGATGAAGCGTTGTTAGTATCGATTTCATTGATTTTTATTACAGAAAAGTTGGCAATGTTAGATTCGAGTTCTTGACTATCTAGATAGAGC
>JBJKYX010000034.1:0-83617 GCA_045560825.1 Candidatus Azotimanducaceae bacterium | reverse complement strand
CGAACACAAAAATTCACATCTAGGTGCTCTTAAAAGCTTTTGAAAATCACGGAATTCTACTGATTACATTAGCAATTTCATAAGCTTAAGAGGCGTATAAATGAAAATGGTGCCGGAACGCAGTACCAAATAGCTCACAAGCCCCTTGGAAACGCACCTATAGCGCCACCTTTAACCTACCAATTAGCAAATTCTAACAACGTTTCTAACAACAGCATTTGATTTCTAACAACCAGCAAAGTGTGTGGATATTTACTTAGGGGTGGGTCTTTTTACACACCGGGGAGGGCTTTAGCTTTTCTTTAATTGTTATTGAACCTGAGTCAATATTCAAAAAAGTAAAACTAAGGCTGCTATAAATTCTCCTGTCGGGGTTAGCTATTTCTCTATTGAGATTATTACCTTTTCATTCTTTTCATGATTCTCAACTTCTAAAACAGTTCCTGTAAAATCAGGGGACTCAGAAAGTTTTATGATTTCTTGAATATCAATCCCTTCTTTTTGCAGTTCTTCTTTAGCTTTTTTTGGGATTAAACTTTTTACCATCTTTATAACGGCAAGAGGAATAGAAACCGTTGTTAATGGCTTTTCACCTAATCCAAATTTCTTAATACATAGTTTTGTCATTTATATCTCCGCATAGCTACACAAAATTCATTAAAGGTTAGTAATTCTTTTTATTAAAAATAAATCCCTTTCCAGACATTGTGAGCCACACAAATATAACAAACCAAACCAAGGTCATAACAAGTACGGTTGAGTCTTTTTAGTATCCCGGGAAGAGTTTTAGCTTTTCTCTAATCGTTATTGGTTCTGGTTGGGTAGATTAGTTGAGCCGGCGGCCCCCACTAAAGGAGCCGCGCCAATTTAGATTGATCTTACCGCCCTATCGCTGTCGAATGGTGTTCACTGATACAGCGACCTGACCGTTGCAATCTGCATAAGACGTATAGTAATCCTGCAGCATCCTCCAACCTTCTTCATTCGCTACCTTGTGCTTCGAGGCTGCAAGCCCAGCGTAATCGGTGTAAGTCATATAGTGATAGAAATCCCCTGGAAGATCTTTATTTTGTGCTCCGATCTGAGGATAACCTACACCCCACCAAATCACAGATGTGTCATCTTTGATCGAAGCTGCAATTTCTCGGTGCTTTGCGCTTAGTTGATCTGAGCTGATCCCTTGCTTCCTGCTGCACCATTCGACAGTAGAAACCTTGTCACGATCCTCAATCACGACTCCTTTCCTCATGATAGGGAATACCGATGCGACCATAATATTGCAATCTTCAACACTACTATATGAATTCATGACGGCCTGGCCTTCAGCGCTTTCCGAGATCTTGCTCCAGAAGGTTCCCCATTCCTTCCAGGTAGCCCACTGCAAGGAGATATAATCGTAACTTGAAAACGTATCAAAAACGGGCGTTAGAATATCAATGCCCAGTCTTAGTTTTTCTTTGTCAAGCCACTTAATTCCAGCCGCATCTAACTTAGCTATATCGTCCATGGTTGCGCCATTAATGAGTTTGCAAAAATGAACTGTTTGCGAAACCCCGTCTCCAATTTGGACAGCCCAATCAGGTTCGTGATTGTCTGCAAAGCTGTTGATTGCGAGTGTCGTCGCAATAAAGGCCGTTATCCAATATTTCATGATTTATTCCCCTAAAGTATTATTTTTCTTTTTGCCCGCATGATTACAAGCCATTTTTAGCCTAGCACGGATACTGTTGATTTCCATTATTGATAAAAGAACTGGGTCTTTTTTAACACCCACGGAAGAGTTTTAGCTTTTCTCTAATTGTTATTGGTTCTGGTTGGGTACTTATAGAGCTTCTTAGGACTTGATTCTGCAAGCTCGAGTTGCTCCACCTCAAGCATCTAGTTCTGATTGGTCCTACTATAGGCTTTGTGACCCTTATCAAAAAAAGATTAGCAATCGGATGCTTTTAATCTCACTGTATATCTATCACCCTTGCTGGTAGCGTGGTCTCTTTTGTAATACTTGGCGTTTCTAGGGAAGGTTATAGTCCTAGCCCCCATGCTCGGACAAGTAAAAGTAACCACTATCTGTCGTTGCCACTTTTCTACCAGCGCTTTATGGTAACAATCCGTTTGATAGTTCTGTCCTGCGGATATGGATCTTGACTTAAAGCAAGACCAATTCTCATCGGGTGTTCCTTTTACATTCCAAACCGCAGAGACTTTAGTTAAATCTTTGCCTGTCTTATTAATTATCTTTACGGCAAACTGATACTTGGCGGAATTACCCAAGCTAGCCCAACTCAAAAAAACCAAAGTCAGCAAAATGACAACTATGCTTTTCATCCTTTTTTGTTCCCTTTGTTACAGCTTTATAGAGCAGCCACACCAGTATTTTCCCTGACGTGACAGCCAATATTTTATAACTATAACAAAAGAAACCAAGGTAATCTCAAGTGGGGTGGGTTCTTTTTAACACCCCGGGGAGAGCTTTAGCCTTTCTCTAATTGTTATTGGTTCTGGTTGGGTAGATTGAGCCTCTCAAGAGGGTCCGGACGATCCGGAAAGAATACGTCCATTCGCCAATCTCCCCAATTACTCTCCTGTAAGCAAGCAAACTGTGCCATCCCGGTGTGCTGAAGTGCTGCTAAACACGAGAGCGGAGGCAAAATGTAATACAAAACTATGATTCCAATTATTCGAATCAAAAATCTCACAAGCTTAGATCTCGTCCTTAACCACTTATCGTACGGATGTTCTCCAGACATTTCTGATTTCGCGTTAACAACTTGCCTCAATATAACAAAAGAATCCAAGCCAAAAATAGGTCCATTCCTAGCTTTCAGATAGGAAACGCTAGAATACTAGCTACTCAGCTGGGGGTAAAAAACAATCACTATTTTTAATCGTGACAGTATATGTATCTTTCTTATTGATAGCGTGGTCTCTCGCGAAATACTTATTAGCGGCAGGAAAATACTTCACTTTTGACCCGGCTGGATTTGAGCTGTTCACCATGTAGTTAGGACAATTAAAACGTATCTTAATCCGTCTTTGCCATTTTTTAGAATTAGCAGTTGATCCACAAACTCGCTGGTAAGATTTGTTTTTGGATATACCTTGACTATCTCTCCAGCAATTCTTTTGGTTATTACTACCCTTTGCTGTCCAATAACCTTTCACATTTGTGAGCAAATGATCTGTATTGTTTTTGACCTTCACAGAAAATTTGTAGTCGGCTACAGCAGGCATAGTAAATGCTGTAAATGCAACACCGCAAAATGTCGCAACTTTCATCGCGTTTTTTATGTTTTTCATGTGGTTATCTCCAATCAGATTTCGTGGAGCTTATTCGAAAGCAACCCTCTACTCCAGCAAACTTTAGACAAATGCTGCACAACCTTAACGTTTCTTCTCAATCCCCCTCATCCACTTTCAACACCGGCTCAAACTTAACTCCTGTATGAAATTGCCATGCTTCCTTCATGGCTTCCTCAGCCCATTTAGCATGTCGTCGTTGTACAGCCACTGCATCATGAACTGGTAACGTGACAATGTTATCCCTAACCCCTTTAAGCATCACATCCTTAAGAATTTGTCCCTCTAGGTTCTGAGCTTGATGAGTCCAGCCAGTGAACAGACTGACTTTAGGGAAGCGTTCTAGAGCAGCTGCTTCAAAGGCTTCAAATGTCTTCGTATTCATTCCCTGCTGTCTTAGAGCGTTAGCAGCTTTAGTCCTGTCATCAGCACCCATAGCTACAGTAATGAACGCCTTACATCTAGCTCTATCGTCTATCTTGGCCTGGTCACAAATATCTTCATAAGGTGTCTTGCCAGCATCTTCGTTAGCTTTCTGCCATGCTGCAGTGATTTTAGAGTCCGGGGCATTCTTGGGCAGTTTGAGACTATGACGGTAAAACTCTTTACCGCCGAATGCTGGTTTCAAATTCTTTGGATAACGTCTTCTGTAATATAAAACGTCTTTATGTAGAACGATGTACTTTAAGCCCATTGTGTCTCCTTAAAGTGACTCCTATAGGCTTAGTATCTATTAAATAATATAATAAATACAATAAGTTACGAACATTTGTTGGTGCCCGGGGCCGGACTCGAACCGGCACGGAATATTATTCCGAGGGATTTTAAGTCCCTTGTGTCTACCAATTTCACCACCCGGGCTTTAGTGCTAGTTTAGTATTTCTTGATGAGAAGTACTATTAGGTCAAACTAGTTTTCCGCCGTTTTTAAGAGCATTTCTCTCGGTATTTGCAGCCCCAGGGAAACTATTTAATCCTAGGTCGGCTCTGAAGGCTTCGGAGGCTGATTTTGTAGAGTCGTCTAGTGGTATTCCACTGGAATCTGCGGTTCTGACTAGCCCGTTAAAAATTGCTGCTATAGACGCCGCCTCCACAAATGCTTCTTTAGTGACCTTGTCTAGTAGCTTTTTTCTCGTTATGCCTAAATTATCGGAGCCAAGTGACAATGCTTCGCCAAACTCGATGAGCTCGGCTCCTGCTGGAATAAGGTCTGCATCCTCTCCCGAAACAGTAGACTGTAAATTGACCTCCTGTGATATAGCCTTGCTGCTTTCACGAAGCAGTAAAACATGTGAAGTGGTTCAGTAAAAACATTCGTTGGCGGACGAGACGCGAGCGGCGAGTAGCTCAGCTTGTGGCCTAGTCAATGGACCCTTCCAGACCATTTCAGAGAATCCCCCTCCATGGCTTGCGTACATTTGTTGCACGTTTGAGAAGAATAGCTGGTTAGCAGTTGGTACCAGACTGAATGCCCTGGCCACATTGGGGCCTTTCCAAGGCTCCATCATTGGAACATAGGCTCCAATATCCGTTACGTTGGGATTTTGATTACCGTTAGGCTTCCCGGGTTGCGGTGCCGGAAAATCCTCATGATTACGACCGAGTGCTTCTGAAAAGGCGTCTATTGCGGAAACTGTTGCCACGATAGATGCGATTTCTATGTAAGCACCGCTGCCGAGTTTGGCTATCTGGTTATCTGCCCAAACTTTATCAATCTTATGGGCATCGGCTGCGATAGTGTAGGTAGTCTCAAGAGCTCCATTGGATAGCGAGCAAGAGGGATACGATCTATTAAAGGGGAGTTCCCTTCTTTGGAGCCGTGCTGATCGAGCTTGCTGAGCAATTTCCACGCGGTCTTCTCCACTCCAGAAACTGCCTGAATTAGATATCGTCTTCCAACTTTCTCGGTGAGCATTTACTATTTCATCTCTCACCTCGAAGCCTGAATTGCTATAGTTGAAAAATTGTTCCATGTTGAAGGCCTTTATAACTTCCGGTTTGATTAAGAGTATGACTCTAAGAGAGTATTTTGTCAGACCGATTTTATTCTTTCGTTGTTCTTTGGTTCGGGTTTTCCTTTATTTGATTCTCATTGGTACTGGTCATTATGTTTAAAACATTTTTTATAAGACTTTTTGCCGTACTTATATTTTTGGCTATTCTGGTTTTTCTAGGGTGGTGGCAAAAAGATCGGTTAATTGTGTTTTTGGATAACATTTTTATCAGGAAAGCCAGCAAGTTTGTATCTACGTGCTTGGACGAATTTCGGAAGATGCGGAACCAATAATGCTTGATGGTTTCTGTCACATTGGACAGTTGGCTTTGGTGAGTGAGGCGAAAACGAGGCTGCAAGACGACTCTTAGCCCAGATTACTGGCGAGATCAAAATTGGTGTTGCAAATTTTTCAATTTGTAGTTGAACAACCTGTTTTAAAGAGGTAGAACATATTGAAACTGGTTTGATGTTAATTGGAATCAGTTGAAAAAAATTTATAAGAATAAGAGGGAAAATAGCATGTTCAGATTATTGTTTTTGTTTTTGGTGTTCGGGCTTTTTGCCTGTTCTCCAGCGGAGCGACCTGCGGATAAATCGGTAGCTTCGTCAGGTTCTGATGTTACCCAAGAAAGCGTCCCTGAACCTAATGGATACGTTGAATATTTGTGGTGCTCTGATGGCGAGAATTATTCTGTTGAGTCTGTGAAGGCTCGAGAAGAAATTTGGCTAGAAGAAGTTGGTCAGTTGGGATTAAGCAGGATGGGATCGGCTGAGATAACACCGCTGGGTTGGTCTTCAGAGAATTTTGACAGAGTGTCAGTTCTATTTTGGGAGAACAAAGCAGAACGTGATGCAGGCTGGGAAGCTTATTTGAGTTCTGGAATAGAGGAAAGGTTGAATCAAGCACATCCTGGCGTTGAAAGTTGTGGGGGCGAAGGCTGGTCTAACGTATATCCCATGAATTCCTACAGACTACGGGAGCGGGAAGCTTCTGATTCTTTTGTGGTTGGTTATCAGTTTTGCAATTTTAATGAAGGTAAAAGTCGCGATAACCTGAGGGAGTTTTTGGCAGGGCCATGGAACGACTTTTTAGATCGTTACGATTCTGAAAACCCCAACATAAGTTTTGGAACTGCAGTCAATGTCCCAGACTTTGATGATGAAGCAGTTGAGGTACACGAGGGTGTCCCGGATACTTTTGATTATCTATGGGTGAATATCTGGTCGGATGAGGCTGGGCGAGATAGTGGATGGTCTGCCGTGGAACAATACGGAAACACTATGATGGAAGCGGCTAACGATGTCGCGACTTGTAGTGAAGAGCAAGTTTGGGCTGGTAGGAGTGTGAAGTCTCGGTCTTAGTTCTGAATTAAATGAGGATGATAAAATGAAGAATAATTTTTTATATCTACTGATGTTAGGGTTGTTATTGGCCTGCTCTCCGGCTGAGCGACCTCAAGAGGATACGGCTGCCAGCAATAACTCGGGCCCTAGAGAACCCGATAGGTATCAAGAATATTTGTGGTGCCACAATGGGTCTAATTTCTCAGAGGAGAGTTTTGAAGCTTCGCAGGCCTATTGGCGACAGATGGTGGCCGAGTCTGATGTTCCTGCGTTTGGGCACTTTAGTCTCTTTCCAAAGTTCGATGAAAGTAACTTTGATCGAATTGTAGGCTTGATTTGGAATGATAAGGCCTCCCGCGATGCGGGATGGGCGGCCTATATAGAGTCAGGTATTGAAGAAAATCTGCAGGAAAAATTCCCCGGTGTTGAAACCTGTGCGGGTGATGGGTCTGACGAGTTGTTTGCAGTCAATGTTTATCAACCACGGCCAGCTACGGTGGCTATGGGCGGTCAGGAAAGTAAAGGAAGGATAGCGAGTTATCAGTTTTGCACTTATAACGAAGGCAAGGAAGGTAGCGATTTACGTCCTGTTGCCGTAGATACTTATGGAGCTTGGCTTGATGATTATGAAGCCAAGAATGGAGCAACTGGATATAGCTGGGCCTACTTTGCGCCCGATTTCGATCCGGAAGCATCCAAAGCCAGCGATGGTGTTCCTAATGCTTATGACTTTATCTGGATGAATGCGTGGGCTAGTGAGTCAGAAGAAAGTTCTGGTATGGCTGCTTATGCTGAAAGTGGACAAGAGATTCAGGCTAGCTTTGATGAGATTATGACTTGTAGTGATCCGCTCAGATACGATGTGGAAATCAACATTCGACCCGGTACTATATAGAAAGGTAGCCTCTGATTTTCCCTTGGGCATGGTTTTTCAAGAATTTCCTGCCCAAGGTACTCTATTTGCTAGTTTGTGAAGTTGGGATCAATTCTTTGAGCTAGCCTTATCATAGCTGGCCAGGCGGTTGCCGCGAGGCCCTCCCAAGCGTTGGGATTGTTAAAGGTTTCCTTCATCATTGAGATAGCTTCTTGGTTTGGCGTCTGGAGATTGCCATTCATCGCTTTTAACTGGATAGAGCAAGCTCGCTCTAAATAATAAAGACGCATAAAACAAGAGGCGATACTGCTACCTACCGCGAGGGTGCCGTGATTGCGCAACATCATGAGGTGCTTGTCTTGGATATCTGCGATGAGCCGTTCTCTTTCATCAAGATTTAGAGCGACACCTTCCCAGTCGTGGTAGGCGACATCATGGTAGACAAACATGGCGTGTTGATTAAGGGGTAAAAAACCCTCTTTCATGCACGAAACGGCAACTCCAGCGTCTGTATGCAAGTGCATCACCGCTTGGGCATCCTCTCGAGCGCCATGAATTGCCGAGTGAATCGTAAAACCTGCAGCGTTAACCTGATAACCGTTGTCGAGAACCACCGTACCATCTAAATCTATTTTGACTAAACTTGATGCTGTGACTTCTTCAAATAGAACGCCGAAAGGATTTAGTAAAAAGTGTTCATCTGGACCAGGGACTCTTGCAGATAAGTGAGTAAAAACCATATCGTCCCAACCGTAGTTCGCAACTAAGCGGTACGCTGCTGCTAGGTCTTCTCTGGTTTTCCATTCTTCCTCAGAAACTTGTGACTTGATGTCAGTAGGTATCTCTAATGCTTCACTCATAATAGATTCCTTTAAATATTTTTAATGTTGCGTATTTTGAAAAATAGATTATCACTGATTTCCTCGTCTAAGTAGATCTCAAAGCTCTAGCTATTAGAACCTTTACCTGACCTCTTCATGATAAAGATTGCCATTCTATATCTGGCAACAATCTTCCCGTCGTGTGGCTTCTTTTTGCCGATTTAAATATGCATTGCCGTAATGATTGATCAAAAAGGTAGAAAAACAGCTGTAAAAGCGCCGTAGGAACGGTTTTTACCGCGCTGGGTATGGCACAGGATTTGCTCTCAACTAGGAGTAGTTTTTTATTTTCTTCGACCAAAGTAAGTAGTCGGTAGCTTTGTTCCACACTTTAGCAACAACGCTCACTTTGTTTGATGAGAGACACTTGGTTGATCGATGAGGACCTAATGCAGATTAATAACTCTGTATCGATGCTGACAACGCAAAGAGCGATGAGTTCCGCTGGTAAGGATATGACCGAGGCGATGGAGCGTCTTGCCACGGGGACTAAAATCAATAATTCCGCCGATGATCCCATCGGTCATTCGATCAGTCAAAAGATGTCTGCTCAGATTCAATCACTTAATACTGCAATCAAAAATGCGAATGATGGAATTGCTCTGACGCGATCTATCGAAGGGGCGATTGGTACATTGACCGACATGCTGCAACGAATGCGAGAGTTGGCTATGCAGTCAACAAATGGGACGAACTCCAACATTGATAGAAGTTTTCTGCAAGAAGAAGTGGAATTGTTGCAGAAGGAAATAACACGAGTATCGGAAACTACGCGTTACAACGGCGCATTGATTTTAGATGGACGCTTTAAGAATCAGAGTTTCATGGTTGGAGCAGAGTCGTCCGATGAAATCAAATTCTCTGTCGATTCTGTTGCGTCCGAGATGATAGGCGCACACACCTATATCGGGAACGGTTTAGAGGCTATGCCGTCAACCACAATGGTGGGAGATAGGAATCTAGTGACCGCTTCGCACGGGGTAGAGATTACGGGCTATTCTGGGACGAAGCTGATTACATCTGATATAGCGGATACAGCCGAAATGATGGCTAACAAGATTAATAAGGCAACGGGCGAAACGGGGGTCAGGGCCGACGCTAAAACCATAGGCTTACTGTCTTTTACTGGTACGCCTGCAGTGAAAGTAACCACGGCGGTTGCTAACGTTTACACAGCCGGCACTTACTACATTCAAGAAGCAGATGGTACGAAGCATCAGTTTTTCACTGCTGCAGCGACGGCTGCAGACTTCCAAGCAAAGATTCGAGCGATGATGGGAGACGATGCTTTCAAAGTGACCGAAGTCGATGGCGGTACGGACCATAATGATGAACTGAAATTTGAGGGTCCAGCAACCTTTGGGGACTTTGAGATCTTGGGGCATGATTTTTTTAAGCTAACCGGGGGTAACGCGACAACGGAAGTTGTTGGAGTCAAAAGCGCTCGCTTTAGATTAAATGTAAATGGAGTTACTACCGGAAACTTTGTCATGAACGAAAGTTTTGCTGATGAGGCAGTCTGGGCGATTAACCAGATATCCGGACAGACGGGCGTGATAGCGACACAGCAGGATCACAAGGTCGTTCTAACAGATCCGAATGGCGGCGATATTACCGTTGAAAATCTGTCGGCTGGTAAGGGACTTGCCTTGCAAAAAGTTGGGGATGATGGAGTTTCAACCATCGGTGGGCCCTCCATGATCGGTGTTGCTGGGGCCAACGATTCTGTGCGAGTCTCAGGTACGATTAAGCTGTCTTCTGCAGAGAACTTTACTGTTTCACAGCAGGGAGACAAAGCGACGGCCGCAGTCAAAGTCACAACAGCTAATGTAAATACATATGGCGCAGGCGATTATTACATTATCAATTCCAATGGAACGCGAACCAATTTCACGACCACTGCCGCTACCACAGCGGAGTTCCAGGCTAAAATTCGGGCGGCAACGGGCGATAACGCGTTTACGGTCGTGGAGGTTGATGGCGGAACTAACAACGATGATGAGATGAAAATTACAGGTCCCAAAGTCTATGGTGATTTTGATATTTATAAGGCGGATGGTACGAAAATTACAGGCGGAACTGCGGTGACTGAAATTAGGGGATCAGCGCAACCAGGTTACTTTGCTGTCCCTCAGGATCTATACGTTCAGAAAGATGCTTCTGCTTTAACGAGTGTTGGACAGTTGTCGCTCGTAGGAGATATTTTGTATGAAGGCACTGGCACAAGCGCAATAATCGTTGGGCGGATCGATGCATCGAAAGATGGCCTAAACGGTGAACCCTTCAAATTTAACTTAAATTATGAATTCGAAAATGGAGATTTTGAGGAAGGCAGCGTTGGTGATACCAGCATACCTGGATGGCAAGTCTACAATAAGCAGATTCGACTGAATGGAAACAGCACGGTAGCTGGCCACCCGACTCCGGACGATACCGTGTTTCCTGCTAATGTTGACACAGGACAAAACGCGCCCTACGACGCGACCGTTCTCAGTAACGCAAATGCGCCTGTTTTTCAGACTGCACTTTCCTCACAGACATCTACTGGAAGTGGTAAGTCAGTCATGATGAAATCGTCCGATTCCGATGCGATGGTCCCTTCTTATGGGATCTTGCACGGACCTTATTTGGCGAGCCAGAAGGCAGTAAAGCTTCAAGCAGGTGACAAAATTGAGTTTGACTGGCGAGCCACCGGTGGCAGCGATGCATATGATGTTATGGGTTATTTGGTAGACGAGGACACGGGTCGAGTAGAAGAGATTTTGAATCAGACTGGACCTAATGGTTCGGCTTCAACTAATTGGGCTACGGTTTCTAAAAGCGTCAGCGAGGCGGGTAAGTATAAATTTGTATTCATTGCTGGAACTTGGGACGCCTCTGGTGGAGAGTGGGCTGGCGCTCAGCTTTATGTAGATAATGTAAAAATTGATGCTAGTCCACCAGTATTGAGTGCTGCAGCGATCCAGCAATTGGGTCAACGCTTAGTCACTACCGCTGAAGGCTTTCCTCAGCCATTCAAAGCAGTAATGTCTAACGAGTCTTTTGAGTTTCGAATTGATGATTCTGGAGAGTCGACTCTTTACCAGGTAAGCGATGTCGATGTTTCAAATGCGAGGGACGCAAGTAAATCCATCAACATTATCGACAATGCGTTGGATAAATTGTCCCTGATGCGGTCTGATATGGGGGCGATGGAGACTCGGTTGAATCAGGTGATCTCAAAGCAAATTGGAATAAATGAACAGACCACTGTTTCTCGATCACGCATAGAGGACGCTGATTATGCCTTAGAAGCAGCGAGACTTTCAAAGAATCAGGTTATACAACAGGCAGGAGCCTCTGTTTTAGTGCAGGCCAACGAAATCACCCGTATGGCAATAGAACTACTCAAGCGTTAGAGCACAACTTTTCATCTCAATTACCTTTATCCCTTAATTCTAGTGTTGGACTTCTAGTTTGACTAAGGCAAAGTAATCACATCTTATTGACTGGCCACTTGCTTTTATGAGTGAGAAAAAACTGTTATCTGAAGAACACCTGTCCTGGATAGGGCACGAAGATGCTCCCATTGAGATAGAGGTCAGTCGTCGAGACATTATCAAGTATTCGATGGCGACTGAGCAGAAACAACGAAAATATCTTGATGGTGATGAGGCTCCCTTGATGTTTATCTTCAATTTGTTTGCGCAACCCGTTCCTGTGGATCAATTGAGGGTCGACGGATTAGCGAGGGGCGTTCAAAGAGGGCCTTCACTTCCTTTAAAGCGGGTTATGGCTGGAGGTAAGGATGTCCAGGTGTTTCGACCAATTAGACCAGGCGATAAATTAATCGGAATTAACCGAATAAAGAATATCTATGAGAAGTCGGGTAAGCAGGGTCCCTTGATATTTACCGAGCGGGAGTTTGAGGTTAAAGATCCTACTGGGCTTCCAGTTTTCACTGAAACAGAAACGAGCATCGCGCGTTAGCAATGAATATCAGTGATTTAAAAGTGGGTGATGTATTGACAGAGCGAGAGCATTGTCCCTCGAATGTCTCATTATTTTTGTACAATGCAGCGGTTTGGAATGCTCACCGGATTCATTACGATGAAACTTATACCAAGGACCAGGAAGGGCATCCAGACATTGTGATCGATGGTCCTCTTCAGGGAGACTGGTTAGCGCAATGTGTTTCCAATTGGATTGGCGATTTCGGCTTGATAAAAAGATTTGGTTACAGTAATCGCCGCGCAACTTATTTGGGAGAAACGCTCTACTCTGGAGGGGAAATTATTGTTATCGATGAGGGCAATAAGACAATCATGGTTGAGCTATGGGTGAAGAACTCTGAAGGAGAAGTGACAACTCCTGGGGAAGCAGAAGTCTTACTGTTTTAGTAACTTAGATTATTTTTTTGGTGTCTCTTAGATCAGAAATGCCTTCTTAAAACTAAATCCCTCCAGAGCTATCGCCAGAATCACCGAGCCCGGAATAGCCTGAACTAGATGAGGTATTGGTGTACCCAAGTTCTGAGACATTTTCCATGTGGCTTTCTCGGTTGATGGAATATTGAGTAATCAACAAGGTAGAGCAAAGCGGTAAAAAGAAACCTACTCCAACGTGAATCCAGGAAAAAGTGTTTATAGCCGTCGTGTATTTCTCGCTTGGATCAAGGGAGGAGTCGTCGAAACCCGAGACTGTTATTATCACTCCGGCGATGACGACTCCGCCAGCACCGACCAGTTTGTGAATCATTGAATTGACTGTGCCTAATAATCCTTCCTCCCTCCGCCCAGTTTTTGTCTGCTGGTCTTCAACTATTTCCATTCCCATGGAAGCCACAAATATAAAGCCTAACATCGCCAATCCTGAGCTTGTACAGGCATGAAGGAGTAGAACCCACCAGAGAAGATCGGAGCCGTTCGCAGGGAAAGTTGTGAATGCAACATGAGGATCTATCAGTCTCAAGAAAACCGGCAGGGGGCCCATAAACACAGCACACAAAAATACTTTGATTGCGATTTGCTTTTTGTCGCGCCCCCGTGCGATGAGTGGTGCAGAAAACGATACAGCGATCACGGTTAACGCCGCGCATACCGAAAAAATAGCGATGGCTTGTGGTTCCCATTTCCAGAGATATTGGTTGTAGTAAGTTCCTACTCCTGTGTCGATGCCTGTTGCCATTGCGTACACAGTCCCTGCAAGAAAGAGGACGACCCAGGATTTGTTTGACAGAGTCTGTTTTAACTCTCTGAAAAATTCTTTGAATTCAAGACTGCGTTGCGGGGGTTTGTATAGATCAGGAATATGATGGTGTGTGCCTAATGCGGAGTACAGTGTACTAAGGAAGATTCCTAGCCCGCCCCAGAACGCTAGCGTTTGATAGCCTTGAGCATTGAGAAAACTATCGCCCAGGAAAAAATATTGGTGTATCGCTCCTATTCCTGCACCGCCTACCCAGCCTAGAGCCATGCTGACGCCCTGAATTTTATTTCTTTGATCATAGTCTTTCGTTAACTCGGCAGCCAAAGCGCCCCTTGGTACCTCATAGAATGTCATCGAGAGCCTTAGGATGAGCATTAAAATAAGCAACCGATAAAATAGATCTGAATCCTCAATATCGCCTGGATCTGCCAGCAAGAAATAATAAGAAAGCGCAAAGGGGATTACCGCAACGTACATAAATGGGTGTCTTCGTCCCCAACGAGTCCTGACTCGATCCGACCAGATTCCGACAAGAGGATCGGATATCGCGTCAAAGATGAGCGCTATTGCCAAGGCAATCGTAACTAAATAAGCGTCTAGCCCAAGCACCTGGTTGTAGTAAATAAGCGCCCAAGTACCTAAGAAATTATTTTTGATACCAACGCCAATACCTCCTATACCGTAGGTATAGATAGTCGAATTTGACGCATCTTGTACCGAGACTGTTTTTTCGGCCACTACAGTTCCTTAATGATTAGGCTAACTGACCTTAGAAAGCGAATGACAATTAACTTCTTAGGAGATTCACCTTTGTATTATGGCAACGAATCACCTCGGGTCCAATCGGATAAAATACCTTGGCGGGAATCCAGTGAGAAATCTGAAAAAGGCAGGGAGAGGATTGTCAGAATCCACTCGATCGTATTCGTCTCCGGTTACGGGTGCCGCCAAATAACTAGTTGTCGTGCCCGCCGATTCAACAGTTATCTCTGGATTGGCGAGAGCTTGGTCGTACCATCTTTTGGGCCAATGATTGCGCGCTATATAAAAGTTGTCCTTGCTTTTTAACAAGGAAACCACTCGTCCGCTGGTAGTACCTTCGTCACTTGTTGTGTTTATGGTTACCATGCCCTCTCCTTGAGGCTGTGAATAACCCAACCAAGATTCAAAAATCACCACGATACCGATATAGATTATCAAAACGATCAATAGAATTTTTTTAACAAGGTTCATGACAAATAACCTCTTATCTAAACAGGTGCTTTGAGTATGCCAAATATTGGCGTAATGAAAAGTAATCTTGTTGCTAATAAAATCAATCTCTACGAAATCTGGTTCTTTAATCTCAAGAACGAACGCGAAGACTTGATGGGGTTTACCTTACTGTTTAACTTAAACCCTTCTATACCAATGACCTTTTTTCTACCAATCACGGTTTTTTGCTGTTGTAGATAACGCTTTGGGATCTATAGACAGAAGGGGCAGTATGAATCGCGTGAAAGAGATTTTAGGAGGGGGTGGCGCTGTGATAGGTTCAGCCGCTTTTCCTGGTGATGACGTGGCGTTTTTAGCGGATTCAGGTTTCGATTTTTTACTCTTTGATACTCAGCACGCGCCAGTCGAGATAAAGCAATTAGGAGCTGTTATAAGGTCAATGCGAGGCCGAGAGGGTGTGCCGATTGTTCGGGTAGGGGAAAACCGCGCAGATCAGATTTGCTATGCGCTGGACCAAGGCGCTAAGGGGATCATTGTTCCAATGGTTAATAGCGCGAAAGAAGTCGAGGATATGGTGCGCTGGTGCAAGTACCCTCATGAGGGTGTTGGCAGCTCAGCTGGCATGAGCGGGGTGAGTTTGATGGTTACCGTGATTATATGGATGCTGTAAATGAACAACTTCTAATAGTACCAATGATTGAGACTGCCGAGGCCTTAGACGTTATCGAAGAAATACTTGCTGTTAAAGGAATAGATGTACTCCTTATAGGACCCTCCGATCTATCAATCAATTTGGACGTTGCTCTGGATTACACAAATCCTAAATATCAAGACGCGTTAAATCGAATAGCTGAAGCATCAATAAACGCGGGAGTAGTTCCCGGACTGTACTTGGTGCCTCCAGAACTGGAGCCTAAAGGCTTAATAGAGAGAGGTTTTCGATTCTTCACGTTACCCTGGAGAGGGTGGGCGCGTGAAGGCATCTCAAATGGCATTAAAAATATTGTATAGCTATTCTTGGTCGATGGAGGTGCGATTAGGAAGTTGGGTATTTAGAAGCTGAGCTGACCAACAACGTTTCGAACTTCTTCGCCCGTTACTAGGGGGGATTGAATACGAGTTAGTCCTGATTTTCTTGGGGTTCGAAACAAACAATCTCCCAAACCCATTAGAGTTTCGGCGCCTTTTTCCTGGATAATTACTCTTGAGTCGACGTTGTTTGCTACTCTAAATGCCAATCTTGCCGGTACGTTTGTTTTGATAAGCCCTTTGATAACATCTGAGGTCGGTCTCTGAGTCGCTAAAACGAGGTGCATGCCTGCTGCTCGAGCTTTTTGCGATAATCTGCCTACTAAATCTTCGACCTGTTTTCCTTGGGTCATCATGAGATCAGCGAGCTCATCGATTATTATCACTATGAAAGGCATATTCTCAGTGTTCCCGACTAAATCGTGGTATTCGTCAATATTTCTGACTGAATTTTTTTCGAGAAGTTCATAGCGTTCGTCCATTACTTCACACAATTTTTGTAGAACATCGACGGCTTCTTCCATCTCGGTAACAACGTCCGTCAATAGGTGGGGAATCTCTTTATAAGGAGAGAATTCCACGGCTTTAGGATCGATCAGCACTAATTGCAGTTCTGCGGGCGTTTTTTTAAACAGCAGCGAAAAAATAATCCCATTTAAAGCTACTGACTTGCCTGATCCGGTTGACCCCGCCACCATCAGGTGAGGAAATTCAGCTAGATCCTCGCAGATTTTATCTCCGTCTATACCCACTCCCAAAGCTATGGGTAAGGACTGATTACTGCTTACGAAGGAGTCGTGAGAGAGTGCTTCTTTGATCACGCAGATTCGTCTTTGTTTATTTGGAATTTCTATTCCAATCGTGTTCTTTTTGCCCGCAACGTTTCCGGCCAGTCTTATGCAATCCTCATCGAGCCCCATAGCGCGCTCTATGTCTGTAAGCCTGTTTTCAATGTTCTTCGCCCTCTCTCCTACTGACAGTTCGATGTGGAAAGTGGTAGCCATCGGCCCGACCATCCAATCAACTACCTTTGACTTGATGTCAAAACCCACTAATGCCCTTCTGAGATCTTCTGCTGTTTGTTCTAATTCACTCTCTGATGGTCCGCTATCTTCAGCAATTGAGTTCAAATTTTCAAAACTAGGGATACTATAGTTAGTGGGGGTGGGACGAGAATCGAAGCGTTTTGGAGAAGACTGTTTCGATTCTGTAGCGGTAATAGTGTCCTCAACGCTTTCCTGGTGCTCTTGCATAGCCGGCGTTGAATCAACTTCTTGGTGCTTGGTTTTAGAAGAGCGTTCCTGGTTTTGGTCTCTTGAATTTATATTGTCAGAGAGTTGCCCTGTTCTTTCTTGAGAAGAATTTCCCTCGGCACTTTGGTTCCTATTAATCCTAGATTTCTTGAAAAAATCTGTTATCTGTTGATTGGAATATCCCTTCAACTTGATCAGACAGAGCGCTGATATGATCAGGAATAGTAGCTTGGAAGCCCAGGTGCCTATAGCACCTTCAAGTAACAAGGATAATGATTCGCCTATTAGTCCGCCTGAAGAACCCAAAATTCCTGCGCTTGCAAGTAACAGAAGAGATGACGGTAATTTTAGCATAAGGGGAGACTGCCTCGATCTTAGCCAAAAATACGTAAACGCTGAAAGCCAAGCAATTATTAGCCAAGAGGCGAAGCCAAAGAGATAATTCAAGAACGTGCCCGCTAAGGAGCCAAGGCCTCCTAGTGTTGGAGAAGACGCTGACTGTGTTTCAAATAATGAAACTGCGAGAAACAAAGTCAGCAAAATTAGCCCGATGCCTTGAAGCGTTCTGTTTTGAAGGAGTGTACTGTTTTGCCGGCTTTTTCCTTTATGGCTTTTATGGCTTTTTCGTCGTGCCATCGTTTGATTTCTCCCTTTTAAAGACGCTCTTTAGCGGCGGATGTCCAGTAGTGGAATTTGTAGATTAATTTATTGTTTCTTGGTTGCCAGTAAAGATAACAAAGTTAGTGTGCTGATACATTACCCTGTTGGTTTCCAGCCTGTTAAGTGTTGAGATTAAACTGCGATCGAATTAAAGGCTCTAACTATTACAGAGCTATCTGGTTCTAATGAAATAATTAACGATTATTAGCGTAGGAATAAACCTCTCCTTTAGGATGGCAACATGAGAACTTGTACTTGGGCTCCAACCACTTTTCAGGGTACTCGGATAATAGAGAGGGATGCTAAGCCTCTCTCGGTTCCAAGCGGAGAAGGGCTGTTCGAGCTGACCACAAAATTAGTTACACACTATGAGAATCTAGGGGTAAGCGATCTTCTGATCGCGCAACGTTGGTGGGGCACTGGCCAGGAAATTGAAGGGTCCTCTCTAGACTGTCTCGCGATGACCGCAATCTTTGCGGCCTGCACTAAAAAAATGAACTTGATTACTGCGATTCATCCTGGTTTCTTCAACCCTACTAGCATTGCTAAATGGGCTACGACTATAGACAACCTTACCCGAGGCAGATGGGGCATTAATGTGACTAGCGGTTGGAATATGCAGGAGTTTGACATGTATGGTGTTGACAAGTTAGAACATGATGAACGTTATCGGCGTTCGGCAGAATTTATTGAATTGATCAGGGGCGCTTGGTCAAACGAAGTGTTTAATTATGAAGGCCAATATTACCGAGCGGACGATCTGCAACTAGAGCCTAGGCCTACAAGTAACCTTGAAGTGTTTCAGGGAGGGCAGAGTGATGCTGCAATTGAATTGGGGGCTAAGCATTCAGATTGGATGTTCTTAAATGGTGGATCTTTAGAGAGAATTTCTAGTGTTATCGAGCGAGTGGAAGCGGCAACTCGTCTGACGGGTCGAAAGGTCCGTTTTGCAATGTACGCTGCGCCGCTATGCCGTAAAACGGATGAAGAAGCCTGGGCAGCAATCGAAGACATGCTTGGTCGAGTTAATAAGGATCTTGTGGAAAAACGGAAAACCAGAACCTCTGGCGCTAGAGGAATGTGGGGTGACGAAGACGATCCTCTGAGTGTCTTAGATACTAACGAAGGCTATGCAAGCCGTCTGATAGGGTCGCCAAAAACAATTTTGAGTAGGATTCATGAATACCGCGAATTGGGTGTTGAGATGCTCCACCTGAGTTTGCAGGATGAGGTTTTTAATCACTCGGTTTTGCCCGAACTCATAGAAATTTAAGCTTAACTTTATGGGTTACTAAACTGATTTGATCAGTAACCTCGTCGCCCGTTAATGAAGAGATAGATACTTTTGCTTAATACTGTTGAATTTCTTTTTTGAACTTATCTGCTGTAAAGAAGTAGTGTTCTGAGTTTTTGTATGGAGTTGTCTCCGTGCCTATTCCTGGTCTTTCGTGTGTTCCCCCAGTTACTAAATATAATTGCTAGGAAATTTAGAACGCAATATTTGACGCAAGTTAATCTATAGTGAACAGTAACCACGAGAGGATTGGCTAGGGAGGAATTTAAGTTGGGCTCCAATAACGAATTTAATGGGTTTCGAACTCGCTCTGTACACGCCGGCGCAAGACCAGATGCTACTACAGGTTCCAGAGCTCAACCGATTCATCAAACTACGAGTTACGTCTTCGAGAGTCCGGATTCGGCAGCCGCGTACTTCAACTTGCAAGAGTATGGCAATACTTATTCAAGAATCATGAATCCAACCGTAGCCGCCCTGGAAGAGCGAATAGCGAACCTAGAGGGGGCTGTGGGGGGCGTTGCATTCGCTAGTGGTTTAGCCGCTCAGAGTGCAGCTCTTTTCACTTTACTGCAGCCTGGCGATCATATCGTGGCTTCGAGATCATTGTATGGCGGAAGCGTGACCCAGTTGAAGCATTTAATGAGAAAACTTTCCGTTGACTTGGATTTTGTCGACGCGATAGAGCTTGATCAATGGAAAGATGCGATAAAAGGAAATACCAAGCTGTTATTTGGAGAAACCATAGGCAATCCTTCGGGTGTTATTCTCGACATCGAAGCTATTTCCAAAATAGCGAAGGAAAATGAAGTGCCTTTAATGGTCGATAACACCTTTGCGACTCCTTATTTGTGTCGGCCTATGGAGTGGGGAGCTGATATTGTTGTCCACTCTGTCACGAAGTTTTTGGGTGGCCATGGCACGTCAATTGGAGGTATCGTACTCGAGTCGGGAGAATTTGATTGGTCTAATGGACGCTTTCCGATTGTCGCCGAGCCATCACCCGCGTATCACGATCTAGAGTTTTACGAAACCTTCGGTACCTTTGGTTATTTGATGAAGTTGCGAGCTGAGACCTTGCGCGATCTGGGTGCTTGTATGAGTCCTTTCAACGCATTTTTGATTGGTCTAGGTGTTGAAACATTACCATTGAGAATGCAACAGCATATTCGTAACGCGTCGACTGTAGCGGAGTTTTTGCACGGCTCTAATAGGGTAGAGAACGTTCATTACGTAGACTATTCAACGCCGGCGCAACAAGAACTTGCTCATAAATATCTGAAAGGAAGCGGGGGAGCCGTGTTTTGCTTTGATTTAGCAGGGGGACGCAAGGAAGGAATAAGGTTTATTGAAAATCTACAGCTCTTCAGTCATCTGGCTAATGTGGGAGATGCAAAGAGCTTGGTCATTCACCCTGCTTCAACAACGCATCGACAACTATCTGATTCAGAACTGCTTGATGCAGGTATCGGTCCAGGGACAATTAGATTATCGATCGGGATTGAGGATTCTGATGATTTGATATCAGATTTGAAGTCTGGCTTGGATAATTTAAATTAATGTTGCGAGATAAGAGGGGGTTAGAAAGGTGCATGAGTTGAACTTGGAAGACTGGCAAGATCCTGGTGTGATAAGAGCTGCCCTGGCAAGAAAAAGAGTTGCTGTGGTGGGAATGTCTTCAAAGGAGCTAAGGGCTAGTTACTTTGTTGGCTTCTACCTTTTACGTAACGGTTATGATGTGGTGCCGGTCAACCCGAGAGAGACAGAAATACTGGGGTTGACTTGTTATCCCAATTTGACGGAGATTCCAGGGTCAGTCGACGTTGTCGATGTTTTTAGGGATCCAGGGGCAGTTCCGGAGATTGCTGAGGAGGCCGTTGCGATAGGTGCGGAGTTTCTTTGGTTGCAGTTCGGTGTCATAAGTTCTGAAGGGGTGGCTATTGCAACCAATGGGGGCATGCAGAGTGTCGTCGACCGCTGCATCAAAATAGAACACGCTAGATATCTTGGTCACATGCATTGGCTGGGCTTTAATACTGAACAAATTAAGGCGACAAGAGAGCATTAGTTTGGTTTAAGGGAGAAACTAACTGTATAGTTTTGCTTTTAGCCGAGCCTGTTGTTCCAGGGGCTTCCCTCCTTGGGGTAGGGGTACTGTAAGTAATACTCCGATTTCATTTTCACGTATTCGCTTGCTTGTTCAAATGCCTCCAGAACAGGCTTGGGAAGCGGGCCATTGTCTGAAGCGTCCATGATTGGTGTGAGTTGCTCGATCCTTGAGACGCCTATCAGTACCGCATCTCCACGACTGCCGTCTGCCGCCGAGTGATATTGAGTCCATCTGACGGCGGCCTCTAAAATGCTGTCGATGCCCGCAGCAGACGAGGCGCTTGAGATTGCATCAAGGGCCAAAAACATTTCATCTCGTTTTAGGTATCGCTCCTCGTACTGAGTGATTCTTCGTTTTTGCGCGAAACGATCGACACCTGCTACTGGCGCTACGCCCTTCTGATATTTGCCGGTAAGAAAACCGCTGGCCAGTGAACCGTGAGTGTAATATTTGATTCCGTAATTTCGTAGAACTGGGACCAGCTCGTATTCGGAAGTTCTATTTAGAGCGTTATAGACGCCTTGGTAGACGGTGGGCAAGACAATACCCTTTCGTTGGCAGTATTGTAATATCTCTACTACCTGCCAGGCCGGAAAATTCGACAGACCGAACTCTTCAAATTTTCCTGCCTCGTAAGCTGCCTGTACGGACGCGAGGGTTTCTTCCAAGTCGATGTTGGTAGCGGGCATGTGGAGATAAAAGATGGGTACGGAATCTTGTTGTAACGCAGCGAGAGATTCATCTAGCTGTTGCTCCGGAGTCCCCGGTAAGTGGGGGTTATATTTGGTAGCGATTCGGATTTTCTTAGCGATATCTAGTCTGCCGAGCACGCCTTCGCAGTTGCCGTTCTGATATACACGAGCAGTGTCCAGTTCTCGTCCTCCTCGCTCGTAGAAGAGCTTGAGCAAACTGTCACAAGACTCATCTGATGACAGAGGATGATCGCGGGTCGTGGGCTTGGGTTTTCCGAAGGCTACCGCGCCTAAGACGATGGGTGCTGGTTTAGAGTGAGTAACTGTGTTCTGTTCTGGTTCGCTCATATGCTTGATTCGCTTAATAATCTGAAAATGTTGGATTGAAAAAACTAAGGACTAGCCTGGGTGTCAGGGAGTATTCCATAGGTCCTTTTCATGTCTGGGTCATCTGCAGCCAGATTTTTGAGTGGCCTCCAGAGAGTCGCGTGGACCGAGGGAGCTCGCTCGGGGTTCGATAGCAGTTGATTTGCTTCTCCCTCTCCTCCATTTTGATCATCGCTGTTGCCTTCCTCATTGGTACCACTCATCGCGTTTTCAGCGTAGGCCCTTTCTGCCTCAGTGAGCACTAAATCAATAGGCTCTGCCTTTCCGCCTTTCAATGATGCCGCGAGAAAGGCGTGCGCTTCTATGATTCGATCGTTCATGCTCAGTCCTACGTGGTCCGCCCATCTTACAAGATGGTACTCGTGTGGGATGTCGTGATCCCATAACACTCGGTGCAAGAATTCTGCGCCGTCCTGCAGTTGGATGAAATCCTGATCTCCGACCTCGAGATAGATATCGAGGTTACGTGCTTTGATTTTTTGTGCGTTACTGCGGGCCAGATTGGCCGGGTTATCTCGCAGAAATTTTTCGGTACCCGACGAGTCACCCCAAATTGCTTCTACAGAAGCCTTTGGTAACCACCAGGAAGCGCGAGTGTTTTCTTCTGGCCACTCGAGGGTGGGCATGATCGCGGGCTCCATTGGCGCGATAGCCTTAAAGCGATCTGGATTCTTGAAGGCAATCTTTAGGGTGCCATAGCCGCCCATTGAGATACCGGTCATCAGGGTTTTATCCGGATCCAGAGACGTACCGAAAGTGTGATTTGCCCAAGTCGGTAACTCCTTGGTCACGAAGTCTTCCCAGGAGCCGTGGTAGAAACTTCCCGGGCCGCTCGAAAACGAGACGATCACCATGGACGGCAGAGTCTCATTGTTAAACATCTGAGTATAGAGACTCGACAGGCGGGTCAGTGAGTTCCGGTCGCCGCCGCCGCCATGGAGGTGTATCAGTAAGGGCAGGTCTTTATCGGATTCGCTGTGGTTGGGCGGAAGAATGACTGAGACCGGAACTACTTCGTTTCGGATTTCAGATTGGAGGTCGTGCAGTTGTATCTCGACCTCAGGCGAACTGATCGATGCATCGTCTGCTGTAGGCGTGTTGCACGCGTAGGCGCCAATTAAAATAAAAGCGCCTACCGTTATTCTGACCAGTGGTGTGATTGTCAAGGTTTTCAATAATCCTCCCTAATAGAATTAATCATGACGATCCGTTTACCTTAACAGATTTTCCCTCTCGCTAGTTCAAGATGATGGTAGTAGTACAAGAAATGAATTGAGTGCTAGTATCGAGGAGTAACAGAGGATTGGCGTGGAGAGATTACCAATGTCTGAGCAAACGCAACACGCGGAAGATCATGCGGAAACAATGGAATTGTATGTCGAGCAGGGGACCTCTCGATCTTACGCTTTAGGAAATCGTGGCCCGATAGCTTTTGATAGTCGAGGGAAGCTGGCGTCACATATTTTAAAGGCTTACTGGGAGACCGGCTTCTATGTTTTTGAGGACTTGGTTGATGTTGCTGAGATCGAACAGCTTCGATCTGAGATGAGTGAATTGCTCGACCGAGCGCCGATTGATAATGGTGCTAAGGTGGACGGCAAAGGCCGAGCGGCCTTCGGTCAGGAGTTTGCGAGGCCGGTTTATCAATTGGTGAAACCTCTATCCGATCCTTGGGGCGGAACCGAGTTGTTAAATGGTCGCCACCCAATTCAAATGTCACAGCCAAAGCCGAAAGAAGGTTTGCCGGAAAAGGTGGTATTTATCATGTCCGGGATGTGTCAGACAATGGAGTCTGGTTTGCGCCTTTATGGACATCCTGATTTGTTGACGATAGCTGCGTCAATAAATGGAGATGATTTTGTTCCTTATAATGATGCCACTTTTGTAAAACAGCCTGGCATGGGAGGCTCCGTGTCTTGGCATCAGGATGGTGTGACTCACTGGGATTCAGAGGAATGGGACGAAGGCATACATGGATTTAATTTTCAGGTCCAGTTGTATCCAACTAGCCCTAGGAGCTGCCTATGGGTAGTACCTGGAACACACAAGCTAGGCAGAATCGACATTAGAAAAAGAGTGGAAGAAAATCCGGATCGAGAGCGATTACCTGATGCAGTACCTCTGCACTGTAAGCAAGGAGATGTCACTATTGTAAATCGGCAGGCGCTGCACTGTTCTTTCGCGAATACCTCCTCGGAAACTCGAATTTCGTTAACTTTTGGCTTTCACCGCCGGTCGTCAATTTTAGGCTCGAAGGGCGCTTTAGCTGAGAGCGCCGATATCGTTTACGACGAGCGGAGAATTCTTGAGAGATCGGAAGTGATTGGAGTTGCTATTGATGCACGTTCGCAGTTCTATCCCGACGAAACTCGCTACGCCTACCAACCCTTGATGGGTCGAGAGGAATCGCTCACCTACAATTCTGAAAATTGGAACAGGGTCATTAAAGATTACAATCTAAAAGACTTGTCTATCTAGCCACTCTGCAGATTACTGGTAACCTCAGCAATGCGGTTGTAGTCGTATTCGGGTTCGAAACTAAAAACTCGTCACCGAAGAGGAAAAATCGTTATGAATAAATCGACCGATGCATTCAGAGTGGGTCAGCAGGCAGTTGGAGCTGATGGACAACTTGCTCATCCCCAGTTGTTAGATCATTCTGAGAGACTGAAAGAGTCCTTTTATAAAGTCGGTGAGCATGCTTGGTGTTTGGTTGGTAACGGATTGTCAAATCAGACTTTTGTGGAGGGCCCCGAGGGCATCATAGCTATTGATACTGGCGAGTGTCATGAAGAAATGAAGCAGGCGATAGATTGGCTTCGAAAAGAGACAGACGTACCGATTGTTGCTTGTATCTACACCCATTTTCACTACGTTGCGGGCACTACCGCGATTGTTGAAGAGCGAGGAGACGATGATTTCCCGATTTATGGTCACGCGGGGATCCAAGCAAATTTGGATCGATTTGGTGGGGAGGTTGGCCCTCGTGGATCAAGAGGTATGGTCCATCAGTTTGCGATGCTTCTTCCGGAGCAAGGTCCAGATGGTTTGGTGAATATAGGGTTGGGGCGTTTTTATAGAAACCCATCGCATTCACCATTCACTCCCGGACATTTGCCTGCGACTCAAACATTCAGCGAAGAGTATCGAACCAACATTGCAGGCCTAGATGTCGAATTCTATCCTGCTCCCTCGGATTCAACCGACTCAGTAAATATATGGTTTCCTGAACTTGATCTGGCGATCAATAATATTCTTTGGCCCACTTTTTTTAATATTTTTGCGATTCGAGGTGAAGAGTATCGTGATCCCCGGATATTACTTGTTGGACTGGATGACTTGTTGGCTTTGGATGCAGAGCACCAGATCTGCGCGCATGGGCCTCCCATGTCTGGGAAGGAAGAAATCAGAAGGTCGATAGTTCGCTATCGTGATTCGATCCAGTTTGTTTGGGATCAGACAGTGCGAGCTGCAAATCAAGGTCTTACGCTAGATGAAGCAATCGATCGAATTAAGTTGCCCGAGATTCATGAACAAGACTTTCGTACTCAGCAGTTATATGGCGTCGTTGAACACCATGTCAGACAGGTCTACACCGGATTATTCGGTTGGTTTGATGAAGATCCTAGCAAGTTGTTTCCAACGCCTCAGCCGGACCGAGCAAAAAAGATGATTAAAGCCTTTGGGGGTCACTTAGCCGCAAGAAGTATGTTTGATCAAGCGATGTCTGAAGAAGACTTTCGTTGGGCTTTAGAATTGGGTACTTACCTTGTTCTGGTTGTTGAGGAAGACTCAGAGGAAGACAAACTTCGCCTCGCCTCGGCATTGCGAGCTATCGCTTATTGCTCGAGCTCTTCAAATATCAGAAATTGGTGTTTGACCAGAGCGTTAGAGCTCGATGGGAAGATCGATTTATCTCGTTTTCGTAAACATCGCTTTCGAGAACAAGAGATTTTGTCTGGCGAATCTGCGCGATGGGTTCCTATTTTAAGAGTGCTACTTGATCCGCAGAGAATAGGTGAGCAAGTGGGGAGTATTGGGTTCTATTTTGATGATGGTTCATCTGCTGGTTTGATTATTCGCAGTCAAGTTGCCGTGGGTATTGCCCCCGAAGACTGCGAGATTAAATTGAATTTAACCAAAACCTCCTGGGCAAAACTTCTAGGAACGAAAGTCTCTCTGAGTGATGTGCTTCAGGATGTGAATGATTTGACGGAAAAAGAACGTGAGAAAGTCATTATAGCTTGTTGTCGTCATTCGATTTAGTAAGTCTGCAGAGATAGCCAAAGGATCGGATATGAATGAAATCCCCAAAGGTTCGGAACCATTCGAGGGCGACATCAAGCGCCTTATTGAGGACTCTTCTGGTGTGCGAATGCGGCTTCCTAGTCAAGCGGCTGGCAAGCCCAATGTGTTGCTAGTCATGCTTGATGATGTGGGTTTTGGGAGCTGTGAAACTTTTGGCGGTGTTATTCCGAGTCCTGGCGTAGATCGAATTGCTTCCAATGGTCTAACCTTCAATCAATTCCACACGACTGCACTTTGTTCGCCTACCAGAGCTTCGTTATTAACAGGCAGAAATCATCACAGTGTTCATATGGGAGGTATTACGGAAATTGCCAACAGCTTCCCAGCTTATGACAGTGCAATACCGAAAGAGAGTGCGACGATGGCGGAGATCCTGAAACTCAATGGGTATTCAACTGGTTGTTTTGGAAAATGGCATTTGACTCCAAGCTGGGAGCAAAGTCCGGCAGGCCCCTTTGATCGTTGGCCAACCGGTCTTGGATTTGAGCGTTTCTATGGGATCCTCGGAGCAGAGGCGAGCCACTGGGAACCGCCTGTTTATGATCAGACTACGCCGATTGAGCCTCATCTGAATGTTTCTGAGTATCATCTGACTGAAGATCTGGCGGATCAGGCGATCCTTTGGATAGAGCGTCAGAAAGCTTCAGCCCCAGATAAACCCTTCTTTTGTTATTTTGCACCGGCTGCAGTTCATGCACCTCACCACGTATCTGAAGAATGGATCAGACCTTTTAAAGGTCAGTTTGATGATGGTTGGGATCAACTCAGATCAACGATTTACGAGCGGCAACTAAAAATGGGGGTTATTCCGCCGACAACCAGACTAACCCCTAGGCCAGAACAAGTCCCGAGTTGGTTATCGTATCCGGATCGTTATAAGCCGGTTGCTAGCCGATTAATGGAGGTTTTTGCTGGCTTTCTTGCGCACACAGATTCTCAGGTTAATCGACTGTTTCAGGCGCTTGATCGAATGGGGCAATTCGATGATACCTTGATCATTTATTTGACGGGGGACAATGGGGCGTCTGCAGAGGGGACTATACATGGCGCTTGGAGTGCCCCATCTTTCCAGAACGGAATACACGAGGATCCTGAATGGTTGCTGGAGCACATGGATGATTTTGGTAGTGATCGTTGTGAGAACCATTTTAACGTTGGCTGGGCTTGGGCGTTGGATTCACCCTTTCAGTGGATGAAGCAGGTGGCATCCCATTTTGGAGGAACTCGCAATGCGCTTGCTATTTCCTGGCCAAAAGGCATCGAGTGTGGAAATGATAATCGACGTTCACAGTTCCATCATGTGATCGATGTTTTGCCAACTGTCCTAGACGCTCTAGAGATTGAAGCGCCTGAAAAAGTGAATGGTATTAATCAAATGCCGCTACACGGCGTAAGTATGCGTTACTGTTTTTCAGAACCGAATGTGGCGAGCAAAAGGACGACTCAATACTTTGAGATTTTAGGCAATCGTGCAATTTATCATGAGGGCTGGATTGCTTCGTGTTTTCATGGGCGCCTGCCGTGGATCCGTTTTGCGGGATTCGAGTTTGATGGGCCGGATGAGGTCTGGGAGCTTTATAATATCGAAGAAGATTTTTCTCAATCGGAAAATCTTGCGGCATCAGAACCTGATCGATTGTTGGCGCTGAAAGAGCTCTTCGATGAAGAAGCACGGCGAATGTTGATTTATCCGTTGCGTGACGCTTCTGCACGACGGGGAGGCGAATATGCTGTTCCTCATTCATTGGAAGGTCACGATGCGATCACTTATAACCGATCGCATGTTCGAATGCCCGAGCATTCCGTTATGAATCTGAAGAACGTTTCACACAAAATCACGGCGGAGCTTGTGCTAGAAGAAGAGATAACGACCGGGGTCGTTGCCTGTCAGGGGGGCAATATGGGTGGGTGGAGCTTGTACTTTGACGAGTCGGGTCGAGTGACCTATCTTTATAATTGGTTTGGTCATGAGCTGACTTTCTTGTCGAGCGCGCATGCGCTAGGTGCTGGGTCCTGCACGGTTTCGCTTCTCTATCGACATGAAGGGGGGTTTGGGTCAGGTGGTATTGCGAACTTATCCGTAGATGAGCAACTAGTTTCTCAAAAGGTAATTCCTGCAACCGTGCCAGTGATCTATTCCATGAGCGGAGAGACCTTTGACGTGGGCCGGGATACAGGCTCTCCGGTGGGTCCATACCCACACAATTATGAATTCAATGGCAGAATTATTGGTGTTACGCTAGCGAGATTAGATGAGGCTGACAAATCTACAAAAGCAGCTGAACGAAGAGGTAGATTTAAAGCGAGCCTGAGTAGTCAGTGAAGCTTGGATTGAATTGGTCATGAAAAAATTAGTGTTTTTGGTTCTGTTGTTTACAAGTCTTACTTCCTTAGGAAGTCAATATTCAGACACATGGGGCTTGCGAGTAGGGACAGATTCTCCCCCAATCCAAGCTCAGGATCAGGATGGCCAAATAAGAAATTTCGAATCGCTGTCTGGCAAGCAAGGTCTTTTATTCATATTAAGTCGTTCTGCTGATTGGTGAGGATACTGTAAAGGCCAGTTGGTCCAACTGGCAGGATGGCGAGAGAGATTCGAAGGTTTGGGGTTGAGACTTGCCGCGATGACGTATGACGAATTACCCAACCTGAAGAGTTTTCATCAAGCAGAGTCTATTGGGTTTCCTCTATTACGTGATGAAGATGCCAAACACGTTAACCTTTTTCAGGTTCGTGATTTGGATTACCAAAAAGATAGCAGCGCATACGGTATTCCGTACCCCGGTATTTTCTGGATTACTCCAGACGGTAGTATCAAGGCGAAGTTCGCGGTTCCAGGTTTTCGCGACCGACCCCCTTTGAATGAGGTCTACGATGAGATTAAAAGATTGCTCCCTAACCAGACAAACATTGATTCTTAATAAGGAGCAGCGAAGGTTTTTTTGATCTCTTTATTCTGGTCTTTCTAAGGCTGTCAACGGGACCATCATATGGACGTAGTCGGTACCGTCAAACATAACGTAAGGACCTCCCGCATAGGGATCTCTGGGGAAATCTTTCATCATACTTTCAGGAAGCAGTATCATTAGGTGAGGCCCCTCCTGAACCCAGGTTCCTTTTGAGCGGTCGGTGTTACGCGGATCGTCGTTGTCGACAGGCACGTCGCCAACCAACATATAGGACATTCCAAAAGCCGCTGACTCAGAGTCGTAGGGCTTTTTGTTTACAAAAGCGTCGAGCCACTTCTGCCAAGCCTTGTCAACGCACATCGGATTTACGTTCTCGTTGGGCGGGGTGCCCGGCATGCAAGTCCAACCATTAGTGCCTTCTCGAAGAATTTCACCGTTTGCCCCCATGATCGTCGCTTCAGAACTGACATTAGAAGGTGCCGCCGACATGGCAATTTCCATGATACTTTTTAGGTATGCCTCCTGGCTTTTGTAGTCTGCTCTTTTTAATTCGTGATGATTCGCGTAACCACTAAGGGAAAAAAGTAAAGTCACTACAAAGACATGAAATTTGATTAAGATTAGCGCCATGAGTTCCTCGAGTTAAATGCTTATTTAGGCCATCATATATTCTATGCTAGGTGTGGGTATAGGTGTGTAGCAATTTAGTTATCGTGCTCGTTTGCTTTAAAGTTATTTAGGACCAGTGTGTTGGGGTTGAGCAAGAGACGAGTGTTAACTTCTTTAAAGGAAGGTTGGTAGAGTGATGTCTGATTATGATTTGATAATTCGAGGTGGGCGTATTGTTGATGGCTCAGGGTCGGAACCGTTTGTCGGTGATGTTGCAATCAAAGATGGGACTATATGTGAGGTCAGCCCCAAGGTTGAGGGTTCTTCTGACCACGAGGTGGATGCTTCTGGCAAGACGGTTACACCTGGTTTTGTGGACGTACATACTCACTATGACGGACAAGCGACATGGGATAATCATCTCAATCCATCCTCTGCTTTGGGTACCACGACAGTCATTGCGGGCAACTGCGGGGTGGGGTTTGCACCTTGTAAACCTCAGGATAGAGAAGTACTTGTTCAGCTGATGGAGGGAGTCGAGGAAATTCCGGGGAGCGCTCTTGCGGCCGGTATTCCATGGAATTGGGAAAGCTTTCCTGAGTATATGGACGCGCTTGATGAAAAGCCTCGAGATATCGATTTGGCGGTTTTCTTACCGCACGGGCCTTTACGGGTTTATGTCATGGGGAAGAGGGGGCGTGAATCGTGAAGAAGCATCTCAGGAAGACCTAGAATCCATGAAGCAGATTGCCAGAGAGGGTCTTGCCGCCGGAGCGGTTGGTATTTCTAGTTCGAGAACCCTGCTTCACCTCAGCAGTACAGGGGATAACGTACCGACTTACGAAGCAGCCACCCATGAGGTGAAGGAGCTTGGAAGCTGTCTCTCTGGTGAGCAAGGTCAGGTACTGCAATTCATATCTGATTTTGCCGAAGCGGAACAGGAATTCGATATTTTGCGAGAAACTAGCCTTCAAACAGGCGCAAAGGGCACCTTTACGTTGATTGCAACGGATAATCCTCTCGGAGAGGTGACGGAAAGCTCTGAGGTCTGGCGTCAGCATCTTGTTCGTATTGAGGAAGCGCAAAGCAAGGGTCTTGATATTAGAGGGCAGGTCATTTCGCGCCCGATCGGTATTTTAATGGGTCACCCCGCAACGATGAGTCCTTTTTATCGTAGACCTACTTTTATGGCATGTCAGCAGTTGCCGCACGAAAAGAGAATGGCAAAACTCAGAGATCCTCTGATCAAAGCCAAAATATTGGCTGAAGAAAATGAGAACCCCCACATCTTCGTACAGTTGCTCTCCGACAATTTCAGTAACATGTACCCGATGGAAGACCCTATTGATTACCTCCCGGCATCAGAGCGTAATGTGGCGGAGCAAGCAAAGCGAGCCAATCAATCACCTATTGATTGGTTGTATGACTTCTTGTTAGGAAACGATGGTTCGAATTTGATTTATATTCCGGCGACTAGCAAGTCGAAATCAGTGATCTCTGAATTACTCAGGCACCCCCATACTATTGAGGCTCTAGGGGATGGTGGGGCTCATGTAGGCTCGATTTGTGATACCAGCGCCAACCTGTTTCTCCTAACAAAGTGGGTGAAAGATGAAGGTGTTTTTAGTTTGGCAGAAGGTGTTCGAATGCTAACTTCGGAGCCTGCAAATTTTTTCTCATTGAATGATCGGGGCCTTTTGAAAAATGGGATGAAAGCGGATTTTAATATCATTGATATTGATAACCTGAAGTTGATGACGCCTCGCATCGTGCATGACCTTCCGGGTGGTGGCAGTCGATTTTTGCAGGACGCGACAGGAATTGAGGCCACTTTTGTAAGAGGCCAGCAGATTTACTCTATGGGGGAGCCGACGGGAATCCTTCCGGGAAAATTATTAAGAGGTGCTCAACAAAGTCCTCGTTGAGTCAGATTGTGATTGCATGTCCGTTACCAGTCATGGGTTTCACCATTCCATTTCCAGAACCCTCCGGTGTTATCCAGACTCAGAGTATCCGTGACTTCAATGCATCCTGCAGCGCTCTCTTCCGGCGACAAATGGGCTCGAGGCCCTCCCATGTCGGTTCGAACCCAGCCAGGGTGAACTAACCCTACCGCGATACCATCAGGTTTTAGGTCGATAGAGGCAAGCCTCATGAACTTGTTCAAAGCCGCCTTACTTGAGCAATAGGCATGTGCCGAGGTCATATCCAAGGACAAAGCGCCCATTTGGCTTGTTACAGTCATAACTTTGGGCGACTCAGTCATTTTTAAGTTGGGGAGAAGTGCCTGCATAATTCGAACAGGCCCCATCGAGTTTATATTGAAAGCATCTGCCCAACCGCTGAAATCCATATCCAACACCGATTGGCGCTTGGCTTCAGGCCCCATAGTGCCGGCGTTATTGATTATGGTATCGATAGCAACGCCGTTTAAGCGACTAGCTAGTTGAGAAACTGATTCATCCTCACCAACTGATACTTCTTGGATATCTATATTTCCCTCTAATTTGCTCAAAGCGGTAGCTTCAAGAGGTCGCCTGCAGCAGGCTATGACTCGATCACCTCGGTTGCTCAGCAGTCTGGTGATCTCTAGCCCAACTCCTTTATTTGTTCCTGTGACTAATATGGTATTCATGAGTTGACTCTCTTTTCTATTTTACCAGTGAGCGAAGAGTTATATTTAATCATCAAACTGGAATACCGAAAAAACTTTAGTATCGAGGTTCTCTAGTAGTTCTCTTCCCTTGAGTGACGCTAGCTCGATAAGAAAACCTAAACCTACCACGTCCGCACCGCATCGGTGTAACAGTTGATGAGCCGCTTTAGCTGTGCCGCCAGTCGCCAGTAAATCATCAACTATGACTACTTTCGCTCCTTTTTCTACTGTATCTTCATGCACCTCAAGACAGTCTGAGCCGTACTCTAATTCGTAGCGCTCTGAGATCGTTCTGTGTGGTAGCTTGCCTTCCTTCCTGATTGGTACGAAACCTAAGTTAAGTTCGAAGGCTACAGCGGAACCAAATATAAAACCTCTCGCGTCGATGCCAGCAATTAAATCAGGCTCAAATTGGCTGGACCAGCTCGCTATCTGCTCGACGCTCCTTCGAAAGCCCTCACCGCTTTTAAGTAACGTTGTGATGTCTCTATATTGAATGCCCGGTTTGGGATAATCAGGTACTGTTCTGATAAGTTCTTTGAGGGTTTTCACTTGCCTCCCTGTTCATTTAATAAACGACCGGCGATAGTTGTAAATTTTTCTAATTTCTCGGGTTCTAAGGATTGTAGACTCGACATGATAGAGCCATCTAGTGCTGTGTCGGCTCCGGAGGAACAGGCCTCTCGATGTTGAGGGAAGTGGATAGCGAACTCAGTAATAATTTCTTTAGCGATCAACGTGTTTTGCGCCATGATTTTTGAGACTTGCTCAACGGTGACCGCGTCGTGGTCCGGATGCCAGCAATCATAATCGGTAACCATAGCCAAAGTCGCATAGGGTATTTCGGCCTCACGAGCTAATTGGACTTCTGGTAAGTTAGTCATCCCAATGACGTCGCAGCTCCATGAGCGATAAAGTTGACTTTCTGCTTTGGTCGAAAACTGGGGCCCCTCTATGCAGAGGTAAGTGCCTGTTGCTTGATATTGAATTTTTTTTGAAGTCATGACGGTGCTTAACTGATCCACCAAACGCTGAGAGATAGGTTCAGCGAACGAGACATGAGCTACGATACCGTCACCGAAAAAACTTTTATTTCGAGACTTCGTCATATCAATGAATTGGTCGACTAGTAAAAAAGCTCCTGGAGGAAGATCTTCTCTTAAGGAGCCGCAGGCAGAGACCGATATGATGTCGGTAACTCCGGCTTGTTTTAGCGCGTCTATGTTCGCTCGGTAATTGATATAGGAGGGTGACAGACGATGTTTTCGACCGTGTCTGGGTAAAAAAACGATCTCTAAATCGCCGATCTTGCCAAAAAGAAGATCATCAGAAACTTCTCCCCAAGGTGATTGTACGTTAACCCACTTGGCGTGTTGTAGTTGTGGAAATTGATAGAGACCTGATCCTCCAATGATGCCTAATTTAGTTTTAATCATATTTAAATTTTCCAGGGACTCTTTTTTGAGCCATAAAGTGTGCTTCAAAATCTTTAGATAAAAGTTAACACAGACCACTCTTGGGATCTTTAATACTCAAAAAATTTGATCGTAAGGCGGCGGTTTTTCGGACTTTCGATGAAGAGTTATTAATCGTATAAATATTCGATTTCATCGTTTACGAAGGTATAGCGGGGATGTTTGTACCATCCGTAAATCAGGGAATTTCTGGGCTCTTTATGTATCTTTGTTTGAAAGACTTTGAGATAACCGTTTTCTTCTCTTAGCCAAAAATCGATGTCATATACTTTTTCTTCATGGGTTTTTACTTTGAAATCTGTGCAAGCAAAGTAGACATCCTCACCGATCTGTCGGACGGGGTCGTGAATTTGCGAAAAGACCAGCTCGAGATCTTCTTCGGTTATCTCATCGTATATGTCGAAAATACCCTCTTTGCTGACAGTTTCAGCTAAGTGCCTAGTCATAGCTTCTTTTATGTCTTCGGCATAGAAGATATTCTGGCTGGTCTGTTGTTCACTAGCTTGCGACAACGACCCCGACAGAAAGATTACCGTCAGAATCGTTGAAAGCTGCTGGATAAACAGGGTCTGATTGCGCATCCGACAATCGTTGATTTTGCCTAGTCGGTTTTGGATTTAGCTTCTTTTCCACCGTGCTCTTTGGATTTAGCCTCTTTGCCACCGTGTTCCTTGGATTGGGCTTCTTTCCCGCCGTGCTCTTTGGATTTAGCCTCTTTGCCACCGTGTTCCTTGGATTGGGCTTCTTTTCCGCCATGCTCTTTGCCTTCTTTATGGCCAGCTGAATAGAGAGATAGGGGAGTGATCAGTAAAAAAAGAACGAGTATGAGTTTATACATTTGAGATCTCCAGTATTTAATGGATTAAGCGCGACAGTAAGCTCAGAGAGAATACACCTCGAATTTCCTACTGACTGACATGCCTCCTAGCGAGAACGAGATTACGGGGTTTTATAGGTTCGAGCAACCAATGGGAGACCGACAAAGTTAAGTCACGTCCTTCGGGGAGACCGATTTGCTGAGTCCTAAGCTTAGAATTAGGAAGTGATTTTGCTTTTGTTCCAAAGAGGATGTCCCAGCAGCTCAAGATTGTCGAAAAATTCTTATCTCCATAGGATCGATTGACTAAATGATGAAGTGTGTGGAATTTTGGTGTCACCAAAAAAGACGACAGACGTTTATCTATTTGATCTGGCAGATTGATATTTGAGTGATGAAATTGCGCGGACAGACTTACTAGGGCCTCAAATAAAAACCAGGCTATGGCTGATGGACCCCAGATAAAGACCCAACCTGCTTTAACAAGTAAAGAGATTAACAGTTCGCCTGGATGAAACCTTAGAGCGGTAAAGATGTCCATATCGTTATCTGAATGGTGCGCTTTGTGGAAACGCCAAAGAAAAGTGATCCTATGATTTGCGCGGTGCCAGATGTAGTCGAAGAGATCCAGGATGATTATGGAAATTAGAAACTCCGTCCAACCTGATAAACCAATCAAACGAGAAATGCCCCACCCCATTTGCTCCACGTGTACGATCCAAAGTAGAAGCGGCACGTAGGATAGGGTTCGAATTACCACTGTATTTAAGATTGCTATCCCAGAATGCAAAAGAATTCTTGGCGCAAGTGGCATAGTCGCTGATCTGCCGCTCCACAGCCGTTCCATAAGAAAGAAACAGGCAAGGCCAGCAATGAAGACGCCTAGCTTGCCAGTGTCTAAATCGATGTCCATAGATGTCTATAGTTATAGAGAAGCGATTTCATATACTAGGGGTTCCTAACCTTTTCCAAAGAGACAATACCACAAAATTTGTCTTTAACACTTTGTCAAAGATTATTAATTATGATCGAGCATTGCACTTGCTTCGATTTAACCAGAAGATGGCTTTTCGAATCATTATTGTCGGGGTTCTGACGTGGGAAGAGTTCAAGATCGGGTTGCGATTGTCACAGGGGGGGCTTCTGGAATAGGTAAGGCTGTCAGCAAACGCCTAGCCGAAGAAGGAGCTAAGGTGGTTGTCACCGATATCCAGGAAGATATGGGGATGATTACTGTTTCGGAAATCAAGGATGCGGGAGGGACTGCTGAATTTTTGAGCCACGATGTGACTCAGGAAGAGGACTGGCAGAGGATCGTGGTAAAAACTGCTGAAGTTTATGGCGGGTTACATGTTCTTGTGAACAATGCCGGTATTGCCATTGGAGGAAGTATTGTCACGCTGTCGCTAGAGGATTGGCAAAAACAGCAAGCGATCAATTTGGATGGAGTGTTTTTGGGAATCAAACATTGTATACCTCCGATGATCGAGTCTGAGTCCGGGTCGATTGTTAATTTATCTTCTGTTGCAGGGATAAAAGGGGCTGCTTCCTTGTCGGCTTATAACGCGACAAAAGGAGGCGTGAGACTCTTAACCAAAGGTGTCGCTCTTGAATGTGCTAATAATCGCTGGCCAATACGGGTTAATTCCGTTCACCCTGGAATTATTGAGACGCCGATTTGGGATAAAATAAACCCGGAGGTATTCCAGGGCGGAGCAAATATCATTGACCGTGAAGAGATGGCGGAACTTAGTGTGCCAACCGGGCAGTTAGGTTATCCATTGGATATTGCGAACGGAGTGTTATTCCTTGCCAGCGATGAATCTAGATATATGACCGGCACTGAGTTAATCATTGATGGTGGCTTGTGTGCATAGTTTTTTTTTAATTCGTTTGAGAGGCTGGAGTTAGTCGTTAAGCAATTTCACGAAACTATTTGGAATTTTTAGTGGTTGGTTTTACTGTTAATGCAATTACAGTACTGAAAGAGAATTAGAGGGGTTTATGAGTAACGCGGACGTAATTATTGAGATCTTGGCACAAGAGGGAGTGGAATATTTGGCGGGTTTCCCTAATAACCGGCTGTTTAACTCTGCCGCGGCGCATTCGATTCGACCGATAATCGCAAGGACAGAAAGAGTAGCGATTAATATGGCGGACGCGTACACCAGAATGCATAACGGAAAGAAAATAGGGGTGATTGCTGTTCAAGATGGTCCTGGTATCGAAGCGAGTTTTTCCGCGGTTGCACAAGCCTACGGCGACAACACGCCAATTCTAATGCTTCCGGGTGCGCATTCCCTTGCGATGCAGGATTATGATCCTCAGTTCATGGCTTCTCGTTCATTTAAAGACATTACAAAGATGGCTGGATTAATAAATGATGCCGGGTCCATATCGAGAAAGTTTGAAATGGCTTTTTCCGCATTAAAAAATAGCAAGAGCGGACCCGTGTTACTTGAAACGACAGTTAATGTGCTTTGGGGTCAAAGTGACGAAGAATCCAAAAAAGAGTACCGGTCGCCGGCGGGGCATCGGTCCATGGCGGATCCTGATGATGTGGAGAGAATCTTGGATACGTTGTTGGATGCTAACAATCCGATAATTATTGCTGGCCATGGCGTATTGTACGCTGAGGCTTGGAATGAGCTTAGGCAGCTGGCTGAGTTACTTCAGATTCCGGTGACAACTTCGCTCTTAGGAAAAAGCGCTTTTCCAGAAAATCATGATTTAGCCCTTGGAGTCTCTGGTCGAACAATTACCAAGGCCGCTGGTCATTTTGCTAATGAATCTGATTTCATTTTGGGAATCGGAACCAGTTTTACTATTAATGATTTCACCGCAAGGATGCCAAAAGATGCAAACCTGGGTCAGATCACAAATGCTTCATCAGATATTGCCAAGTGTAGACCGGTGTCTTGTGCAGCCGTAGGCGATGCTAAATTGGTGTTGAATCAGTTAATCGAAGCTGCAAAAAAACGTGTGGGCCAGGAAGGCCGAGAAACTGCAATGGAAACCATTGAAGAGATTAAAAAACTCAAACAAGAATTTTTTGACGAATGGTCTGATCGTCTGCTTTGTGATGATCCAGGCCCAATCTCTCCCTATCGGGTGATCCACGAAATGAATACTCTCTTCGACAAGGGAAAGACAGTGGTTACCCACGATGCGGGTAATCCTCGTGATCAAATAGTGCCTTTTTATGAGACTCATACACCCAGAGGTTATTTAGGGTGGGGTAAATCCACGCATCTAGGCTCTTCTTTGGGCATGGCTTTGGGTGGTAAGTTAGCAAAGCCAGATTGGTTATCAGTGAACTTCATTGGGGATGCTGGGTTTGGACAGACAGCTAACGATTTTGAAACTGCAGTTCGATCAAATCTGCCCATTCTCACGGTGTTGGTAAATAATGGGGTGATGGGCGGCTACGGTGCTTATATGCCTGAAGCGGTAGAGAAATATCAGTCGAGCTCATTAGGGGGGGATTACACTGGTATGGCGATCGCGATGGGTGGTCATGCGGAACGAATAGAAAAAGCGTCCGATGTTCGCGAGGCGCTCGAACGAGGGATTAAAAAGACCGAGGAAGGAGTGCCAACTCTTCTCGAATTCATTACCAAAGAAGAGCCTGTATTGGCCATGGCAAACAAATGGGGGATGTGAGTCTCCCAATCTTGGATAGAGTACGAAATTAACCAAGGTTGATGATAGTTGGGTATAGATCTTCACTGCCATAGCACGCACTCAGATGGTAGCCTTTCACCAACTGATTTGATTAAGCTTGCTTTAACCAACCAAGCCACGATGATTTCCATCACCGATCACGATACGGTATCGGCATACAGAGATTTACCCAGCGAAATTGGTCTGCACCTTGTCCCTGGTGTTGAGTTTTCCAGTGCCTGGCGAAACTTAGATGTTCATGTCGTTGGTTTGAATGTTGACCCCTATGCGGTAGATATGACCTCGGTTTGTAACGAACAAGCAAAGCGACGATTAAGAAGAGCCGAAAAGATAGCCAAAAAACTACTCTCAAAGAAACTGATTGGATCGGTTGATGCAGCTTTGGAGGGTGTCAAAAAAATTGCCAAGGGTGGCACAATAGGTCGGCCTCACTTTGCTCAGTATCTGGTGGAGATGGGTTCATGTTCAGATACTCGTGCTGCGTTTAAGCTATATTTGTCTGCGGGAAAAATAGGAGATGTCAAGGACGAATGGCCCCATATGAGTGAGGTGGTTGGATGGATTAGATCGTTAGGAGGGATTCCGGTACTTGCACATCCAGCAAAATATAAAGCAAGTCTTTCAAAACTAGTATCCATGATCGAGGATTTCAAATCTTTTGGTGGTCGATCTATTGAAGTTACCTCCGGCTATCAAAATCCAGAAACAACCAAACTGCTTGCTGACATATGCACACGCTTTAATCTAAGTGCTTCATGCGGATCGGATTTTCATTCTCTGGAGAAAAGATGGTCTCAGTTGGGTAAAACTCAGAATCTTCCTGCGGTCTGTAAACCTGTTTGGGATGAATGGTCCTGAACTAAAATGTTGTTTAGGGAAGGCTCCCTGTTAATGTAAAGGTGTGGGGGCAGGCTTATCTAAGTCTCTTTCGTGATGCTGACACTGCTAACGTTATGCTAGAGCTGTTTTTTATGACACTTCTTAGGGAGACCTCAACCACATACTCTATTCGGTTTTTAATATCGCCAACTCCCTGAAAGACGCCAGAGATGATGAGGTTAAGGATAGTCTCTCTTGCCAATCCAACCGGAATATCTCTGAACTCTTCGTTATTTACCCCTTCTTTTATGATTTCATCGAGATAATTACCGATTTTTGTGTATTTTGTTTTTGCGGCGGTGAATTGGGATGCTTCATAGGGCCAACTGATCCAGAACTGAGCACTATAGGGCGACTGTACTAGTTGGTAGCAAACTCGGAATATAAACGAGGCCAAAGTGACCGCTCGAGTTGAACTCTGTTTCCTTTCTTCCGAGATGATATGAACTAGCGGATCGAGTATCGCGTCTCCTAGTGCCAAAATAATTTCTTCTTTCGACCTGAAATGCCGATATAGACCGGGCTGGCTTATGCCGACGGCCTCTGTGATCTCACGTGTTGATGTGCCGGCATAGCCTTGCCTGGAAAAAAGTTTCGCGGACTCGATTAGGATTCTCTCTCTTGTTCCTGATGGTTCGATTGGGTTGGTTTGGATGTTTTTAGTTCGCATACTTATTAGCGCGAGTTTTGATACGGGCATTCTCGGTATTCGCTTTAGAATTATAACAAAGTCTGATCTGAAGTTCTGGCTATAGTAGTCTGAGACCAAGACCGGTTTGCAGAATGGAATCGAGAGATGGTGTCCACGCATACCTCTTCCTTTAAAGCAAAGAATTCAACTATTATCTGTTGGGGAGGCGGGGATTTCAGATTTCAGTAGATTTGACAGGAGTTTAGTCTGGTCCTGAATAAATCTTATCTTAGGGAGGTTTCGGTGAAAAAAGAGAAAGTGGTTGGCACTGGTGGCGAGTTGTTAATGCATCAGCTAGTAGCTCAAGGGGTAGAATACGCGTTTACCAATACAGGAAGTGCCGAAGCGGGTTTTTTTGACGCTTTTTTAACCGTTCCGGGTGTTCAACCGATTCTGTTGCTGAATGAATCGCTCGTACTATCTGCGGCTGATGGTTATGCGAGAGCCAGTCGCAATCCTGCTTTTGTTAATGTTCATTTGGCGGCAGGAACCAGACAAGGGTCTGGTCAGCTATTCAACTCACACTTTGATGGTGTTCCAATGGTTGTTACGGCAGCCTTACGGGATAATGGCTCCTTTGGAGACCACGGGACCCTGGCCGCAAGTAGTGGATTCTCTCAGATGAGTATGGTCCAGGATGTCACTAAGAAACGTTGGGAGGTTCGCGATGCTAAAGGTATTCCCATGGCGACTAGAAGAGCCTTTAGCGAAGCGTTGACGATGCCCTCTGGGCCAGTTTATCTGGCGTTTTCAGGCGAGGCGCTCGACGAGAAGGGGATCGAAGCGACAATTGAACCCGGGCGCCCTTTAAATATGGGGGTTGCTCCGGATGAGGGTACTCTTGAGCAGATTCACGATGCACTACTAAACGCTGAAAACCCCTTGTTGGTAGTTGGTCCAGATATACAACAAGCGTCTGCCCAGCAAGAGATTTTAGAGCTAGCTGAAAATTATGGCTTGCCCGTCGCGGTCGGTTTTTTTGACTATGGTTCCTTTCCTAGGAGTCATCCAAACTTTCAAGGGATGGTGGATGCTTTGCCACCTGATGATTACGACGTCGTCTGTTGCGTTGGATACCGACCTAATACTCGAGCCAACGCCACTGACGAAAGATTTCCGAGTGCTTTCAAAATTGGTATTGGACATGATTCAGCGATGTTGAACGGCTCCTTTGCGCTGGATGTTAGCCTTTGGTCTGATGTGAAGTCTGGGCTCTCGGCTGTCAACAACAAGTGGAACCCTGGGGACAGTAATCTTCATCACCTGTCCAGTCGAAAAGCGAAACTGGCTTCGAATGCACGTGAGCGTATTGATACGCAAAATGCTCGTGCGGCGAATGAGTCACACGCTAATCCTATCCACCCTGATTTCTTGGGTTATCGAATGGGTGAGGTTCTGGCGAGAAATACGACGGTAGTGTCGGAAAACTTTATGGCAGCTGACCACTTGATGCCCTTTGGTTTTGCGCAAGATGAATGGCGCTTGGTTCGTGCTTATGGTGGCAGTCTGGGTTATGGGGTTGGTGCTGCGGTTGGTGCGCAGTTAGCAAACCCTGACCGACCAGTGGTGTTAAGTATTGGTGACGGCTCGGTGATGTATAGCTCTTCTGGTTTTTGGACGATGGCGAGATACGGTTTACCTATTTTGACTGTGGTTTGGAATAACATGAATTATCAAACGGTGAGAACTAACTTCGCTCGCTGGGGCGGCAATATGGCCGAGATGAATAAATATCCTGAGACATTTTTGGGTGATCCTGAGATTGACTTCGTTTTGTTAGCCAAAGCACAAGGTATCGAAGGCCAGCATGTGAACGAGCCCGGTGATCTCGACAAAGCGCTTAAACGTGCTAAAGAGGTACAAGCTTCTGGAGAACCTTATTTGCTGGACGTGCACATTACCAATGTCGGCGCCGGCGCAGATCAATCGTGGTATAAAGCGTTTAAATTGAATACTATTTGAGTAATTGAATTAATAATCGGAGAGCACTATGCAGCACGCGCTTCAGGTAGAGATTCTAAAAGAGTTGATGACTCAGCTCGATGAAGGAAGAAACATCGACGCTGGGGTCCAATATAAAATGCCGACAACATCCTATGTTTGTCCGGAAATGGCGACGCTTGAGAAGAAAGAGTTTTTTCAGAATCATCCGCAATTAATTGGGTTAACTAACGATCTGCCAGATCCAGGTTCTTTCTTTACGCTCGATGATTTTGGAACTCCTATTTTAGCTACCCGAGATAAAGAAGGTAAGTTCCACGCTTTTTTGAACGCTTGCAGGCACCGCTCGGTTAAAGTGGCCTCTGAGGAAAGAGGTAAGAAGTCCGTGTTTATGTGTCCGTTCCATCACTGGAGTTACTCAAACAAAGGCGATCTAATGTCGATTCCGGATGAGGATCACTTTGGTTCTATTGATAAGTCATGTCATGGGTTAATCGAATTACCTGCGGTTGAACACGGTGGATTACTTTGGGTGCACCCTAAGGCAGACGGTGAAATCAATTTAGATAAACTGTTGGGAGAATTGGGTCCTGAACTTGATTCCTTTGGTATGGAAAATCACCTATACCAGGGAAGCTCGACAATTGATAAGCGCCTCAACTGGAAGTTCGCGAACGACACCTTTGGTGAAACCTACCATTTCGCGAAATTGCACAAGGACACGCTAGGTAGGATATTTTATGGAAATAATCTGCACTTCAAGGAATTCGGCCGCCATCATCGTTTCGTGACCGCCAGTAGAGGAATCGATCAGTTGAGACAAATGCCCGAGTCAGAATGGGAAATTAATCATGGGACTTTTGTGTTGTATCACCTGTTTCCAAATATTCAGTTGGTTGTTGGCCCCCATACCACGACGCTGATTCGTATATACCCTCATGAGGAAGGTCCTAGTCGATCAGTTACAAAGATTAGTTTCTATTACTCTCAAGCCGCCATGGATTATGCCGCTGAGCAAAACGTGAGAGCTGAAGAAGTCGATGTCTATGACCCAGATGGTCGCGACGCCGGGCCAAACCTAGAGGGTTCGCGCGAAGTCTTTCGTAGCACGATCGAACAAGAGGACTACGATATGGGCGAGATGCAACAACGAGCCGCTGAAAATGGGCAACTTAAAGAGATTATGTTTGGCCGGAATGAACCCGCTCTCCATCACTTTCATAATAACTATCGAGAGGCATTAGGCCATCCGCCACTCGAAAAAGTGAGCTGATTTGTTGTCAAGGAGCTAGGCGCTCTGGTTGTTTTGCTATGTGTCTGATTTGGGTCATTTAGCGGAGAGAGCATAGAAAAGGAAGATTGACCATGCGAATTGAGGTCAACGGCTGCCGTTTGTTTGTGGACGTTGTAGGTTCTGGGTTGGTAGCGGCAGGGACCTCCATGTGCGAGCGACCGGTGGTTATCCTGCTTCATGGTGGTCCTGGCATGGACCATACGACGATGAAGCCTGATTTTGATCCTCTGTCTGAGGTTGCCCAGTTAATCTATTACGATCATCGGGGACAGGGCAGGAGTGATAATGATAACCCCGAAAATTGGAACCTAGATCAGTGGGCGGACGATCTGACGGGCTTATTGATGCCTTGGGTGTGGAAAAACCCATTGTACTGGGACTTTCTTTTGGTGGTTTCGTTGCTCAGAACTATGCGATAAGACACCCGGATCGATTACACAAACTCATTCTAGCAAGCACGGTTGCTAGAATGCTTCCCGAGCGCGTATTTGATGCTTTCTATCGATTTGGTGGAGAAAAGGCTAGGGACGCAGCTATCGAGTTTTGGGGAGGCCCAGATGAGGAGAATACTGCAAATTACCTTCGAGAATGTGTGCCCTTGTATACGCGCTCCAACAGGGATGAAGAGGCTGAACAAAGAGCAATATGGACGCCTGCGGTAATCGAGCATTTTTCCAAGCCAGGAGGAGAGAATTGGACATTTGATTTCAGGGAAGGCCTGAAGTCCATTACTTGCCCGACTCTTATTACTGCCGGAGACATCGATCCGGTCACACCCTTGGAAGGGATGGAGGAAATGGCGGCTCAGATTCCAAACAAAATAAGAGAGTTTGAATTATTTGAGAATTGCGGACACGGGGTCCACCGAGATGATCCAAGAGCTTTCGACGTAATGAAAAATTTTATAGTCGATTAACCCAACTAGTTGTGTAGTAAGGTCTTGAGGTTTAGAGCGCAGATTGTTGTCTTAGAACGCGAGGCCAAAGAATTTCTTTAGCCCCCGAGTTCAAAAAAGGACTACTGTCCGTGAAAGCTTTCCACGTCCATACCATTATCGTAAATGACGGTATTTTGAAGTAACTCTGATCCTTGCCACGTCACCACATCCCGCAGTGAATTTAGATACTCTGCCCAGGCTGGTTGCATATTCATGTAGTTCGTCCAGCTTTCCATTTCTTTAACTGACTCATAGCCAACGATAAACATATGGGTGGAGTAGTCGTTATTTCGACCAGTTCTGTTGCCGATTGAAATTGCGTGCAGAATGACCTGGCCTGGGAACTTGTCGCTCATAGCTTTGTCGAGCCTGTCTTGGGCTGCCACAACTTTAGCTGGGTCTGTTGTTCTAAATTTTGTCAGCAACCAAAACTGATCCTCATTGGAGACGTTTCCCCAGGTTTTTATCAAGCTACCCATAAATTCAGAAACCGGCGTCGAGTGTTGGTCTAGAACCTCCCAAAATTCTTGGATATCAGAGTTTCCGACCAGCGATGATTCCCATTTGTGAATGTCCTCAAGACTCGGCATCAGTAGCGCGAAATTGTGGGTGGCTGGGCTTATGCCATTCGCCAAAATAGTGTTTATGTGAAAGCCACCCTTAAATGTCTTGCCGGTCTCCGACTTCATGAATTTATCGGCGGCTTCAAGAACGGCTGCTTGTTTTGTTAAAGGAATTGCTCCTTCGTAAACCTTAAAAGAGGCTGCATTGAGCTGATAGGAAATTAAAAGTAAGCCAAACAGGCTTAAGAGTTTATTGATCATGACGGGATCCTTTTTGTTGTTGCTATTGTTGTTGTATCAGAGTGTCTGCGATTTGATTTAACCCTAAGCTTTAAGGAATGTCATCTATAACCCAATCCAGTGCGCGGTGAAGACTACCTCTAAGATTCAAGTTGGCTTTATGAAATGGATAAACTGTCATGACGATGGGAGGTGCTTTCTGCCTCATCGCCTTTAGGCTAAGATGCAGAGCCTTGATTTTTCCGGTGGTCGTCTTAAGAATGACTACTGTGAGTCGATATCTAAGCAGAGCGTTGGGAGGCTATGAATGGTCACACTTTTTCGGTTTGGTCCTGCATGGGAAAAATTTGGTTGCATCAGTCAGTTCGTGCTCAAAGTGGAAACCTATCTGAGAATGTCAGGAATAGAGTTCGAAACTAAAAGTCTGGGTATGGGTTTTGCTGAAACCGCACCTAAAGGCAAGTTGCCCTACATCGAGCACGACGGTAATACAGTGGCGGACTCGGGTTTTATTATTGATTACTTAAAGGAAAACTTCGGTGATCCATTGGATTCATCTCTCACGCCGAGTAAAAAAGCGACTGGCCATATAATCAGGCGAATGGTGGAAGAACATATTTGGTGGATTATGGCTCGAGAACGTTGGTGGTCTCCAGAAAACCCCTACTGGGACACTCCAGGGATGCTCAAGGATCTGGATCAGGCGAGTTATGAAGGTGCTAGAGACGAGAGTCGGCGTAAATGCCTTGAACATGGGGTGGGTGGTTTTAGCGACGACGAACTTGATTCTCGGGCCAAAGAAGATGTAGAAGCTCTTTCTATATTATTAGGTGATCAATCCTATTTTCTGGGTGATGAAGCGACGTCGGTAGATGCTACGACCTATGCTTTTTTATGGCAGATTATGAATGCTCCGTATACTTCGCGACTCAAAGACGCTGCGTTGAACCAAAATAATCTTGTGGCTTATGTGGATCGGATCAATGCGCGTTGGTTCTCGGATGACCCAATGTCCTTAAACAGAGAGCAAAGTTCCTAATGACTGTTACAGAAAGTATGGCGGGGATCTCGGGTGTTTTCCATTTTCTAACAAGGGATACTGAATCGTCTTTGTATAGAAATGATTTGGTCCGAATGACTCGGGATGATCGAGGTAATTTTGTGGAAAGTGAGGGCGTGTCAACGGAGGCCTACGAACTCTCGGTAAAGAACGCCAGGCAGCTCCCTCGATCGGAATCCATGACGCTGGATAAGAATGGCTTTGAACTTATCGAATCTCCTGTAAAGAGCTATGACTTTTTGGATCACGAGGACGTAATCGGAGGCTACTATCAGGACTGCGAGAAAATAGTAGGGGAATCGACCGGTGCTGAGGTTTGGGCGTTTGATCATAATATTCGATCTGCCGGGGGTTTGAGAGAAAAGCGCCAGGTAAAAGGCGGACAGGATGTACAAGGACCGGCTCACATTGTTCATGGTGATTACACCTTGCGATCTTCCCGAGAAAGGCTTCTCCAACTCACCCAACCCCCAAGTGTGAATGATACTCTGAGAGATCAGATTCCAGATGGGCGAGGCTTGATTCCGGAAGCGGTTGCTGAGAGAGCTTTGTCCAAAGAAGGGCGGTTTGCGATTATTAACCTTTGGCGGAACATCGAATCCACTCCAGTTTCTACTCATCCCCTAGCACTTTGCGACGGCCAGACTGTCAAGCCCGAGGATCTTGTTGTGTTTGAGATCCACATGCCTGATCGAGTGGGAGAAAATTATTGGGCTAAACACGCCAAGGGACATACGTTTTATAGTTACCCGGCCATGACCCGGAATGAGGCGTTGTTAATAAAACAATGGGATTCTGCCGGTCAGTTAGCTGTCAGTAATGGTGAGCAATCGGATTATCAAGGAGACGGGCCGTGTACGTTTAGCTTTCATAGCGCGTTTGATGATCCCGAAACACCGGAAGGCGCGCCAGATCGGTGGAGCATTGAAGTGCGCTGCATGGTTGTTTATTAGCTACTTTTAGACAAATTTTTCCAGAGTATCCTGCATGTCTACATCATCATATTGGAAGTCTCTCGCAAATAGTGCGGTCGCATGAAATTTGACGTGCGGTTGATGTAGATATGCTGAATGGCGGTCTGCATTTATTTGCTGAAGAAGTCAGGCCATCGTTGAGAGATTTATAACTCTCATTATAAAAAAGTGGCCTTGAGTTGTGATGGTTAGAAACGAGGAACGAGTGTCCAGGCAGCTCAGCGGTTCACTGAGCCGCCCAAACTGGTCGATCACATTGGGTAGAAGGTCATCTCGAACTCTCCGCTGGAGAGATTGAGCTCAGATTTGCAAAGGTTTTGAGTGCCGTCAGTCAAGTCATCGAGCGAATGAAGAGTTAGTAGAGTACCTTCTCGCGTCCACACGCCTCGTCTTTGAGCGAACTCTCTATTGCCGGTATCGTCTATGCCCATGCCTCGTCCGGTAAAGGTACCTTGTGTTTTGGAGTTGGGGTTTGTGCTCATGTTGTAAGTTATGAATACGAGTCCGTATTTTCCAGCGATAGCCTTTACAGAGATGACTCCACCTGTTTCGGTGAGTTCTAAATTGGTTACCTCACCCTTTACTGAAAGAGATTCAGATGGGATTGTAATTGTTGGGTGATCATCTGCGGTCGAAAAATGGGTGAAAGAGATCAGTAATAGTGCTGTTGTTAAAACTACGTAACGCATATAAAAGTCCTTTTACGGTTGTTGGGTTTAGGTGTCAAAAACTTACTAGGATGTCTTTTTAATCTGGAGTGCCTTGGAAGTTTTTTTAATTTTCCAAGGTCCTCCATTTTCCTGTTATTTGTTGTAGAACGGGTTAGTTGATTCTTTTCACTTTAGCTATGTTGTCTGTTAGTTCGCCATCTATCATGACTGTGTTTTCGAACGTCATAACTGCAGGATTGGAAGGGTTCGTCGTCCACTTCATACCGGTAACAAAGCTATGGTGTTCGGAGTGCAAATTAACCCGAGATTCGTCCAATGTTAGTTGTACGACACTATCTGAGGCTTGTGACACTTTGAAGACTGGTTGAGTACCCAGGGCGCAATAGTGCTTTACCACTAATTTACCATCGTCGTCGGCATAGGTAGTGAGCATTTCTACCCCGTCTTCAACGATAGTTTCAGTTATAGTGTTTCCCCCTGAAGTCAGTTTCCATTCGTACGAGACATCAATTACCTCGCCCGTTAAATTTTGTGTCATCTTTCCTTCCCACTTACCCAACTTTTTCTTAATTTGTTTGAAAGCGTCGCTATTTTGAACTTCTGGCATTTCAACGCCACCTATCACTGTTTTTTCGACATCGGCCGTCAATGTTGTAAATGGGAGCGCAATAGCGAAAAGTGAAATCATGGTGATTTTTATTTTTGACATTTTTTTTCGAGCCTCAATTTGTTTTTGCGATCGGCTAAGTAGAGCAGATATTTTCTGTTTTAGTCAAAATGTTTAGGTTGTTCTTTGAGGTGAGTTAAGCATCAACAATTTTTGAAAATGGCGCTTGAATTTTGATTCATAACTCGCTCCGTACAGGTCTAATCTGGCATTTTCATGTAGTATTAGAGAGGGTGAAGCAGAGTGATTTAAAAGTGTCTCTTAAGAACAGATATAAAAAGATTTTGGAAAAGATAAAGCAATTACCGATCGAATATTCTGGCGACTTTGAGCCTGATCAGGATTTCGATACGCGTGTTAAGTTACCCGCTTGGCAAACAGAGCGATTGAGAAAGAGAGCGGCTGGGCAGGACTGGCGGAATTTAAAGCGTAGCAGTTGAAGGCGTATCGTCCTCAAAAGCCCTGACAGAAGGCGAGAAAGACCGTTTGCAGAAAGGAGTTTTATTTTTGCGTAGAAGTTTATAACTATAATGGCCCCAAAAGGTTTTCTTCACTGGCAAGAACGTACTTCAAATTTCTTCCTTTGCCTATTTTCGATTCTAGTGAAATCCAAGAACCCTTTGGAGAATAACTCACTTCGATACTAAGTTTTTCCCCTTCCAGTAGATAAATTGATCCGGACGTGGTTTCTGGAAGCTTACGCACCGCGATCTGAACCTCTTTACCAGTTTGCGCGTTCAGCAAGGACGTTTGTTCAAGAATTTTGGGATTCCAGTAGGCGAAGGGCATGAGGCAATTTTTGTCTAGTTTTTCCTCGTTTGATCCCGTTATCCAAAAGCCGTTGTGTCTCCTTTCTCCTGTTACTTTTTCTCTGAGTGAACCCCGAACCTTAGTCTCAGTAAGGGTTGAACTATTTATTTTTGTAAGACAATTTTTAGAGTCGTAGTTCTCCTCTGAGGAGTGATTGTATTTATAGAGCGAGATATTAAATAAACGGTAGTCGAACGAAGCTCTCGATTTAACTTTCACACCATCAGAACTTTTTCCAAGCAGAAATAAATGTTCGCCGATTCTTTTTTTTCCGATGAAGACGTCGAAGAGGATTTTTGTGTTGCTGTTGCTGTTGGTAGTATTGGAAACTGCCGGCGAGCCTAATTCGTTTGCGGCGGCGAGGCCAAACCAGAAGAACAAAATCATAAAAACTAAAATGATGGCAAAAGCTCTTCGAATTTCGATCATGATCTATTGAACCTAGGCTGATTTAAAGTTTAAGGGGCGGCACCTTCCAAACTGATGATGTGTCCTTTTTGCAGTTTTTAAAGTCTTGTAATTTGGGCTAGACGCCCTAATGTTTGAAGGGTTTTCGAAAGAGACCTGAAGTGCCAGAAGGACCCGAAATCAAAAGGTTAGCCACTAGACTAGATAAAGTTTTGGCTAACCAATCACTTGAAGAGCTCCGATTTAGTTTCCGGGATCTTGCCAGGTATAACGACCGGCTCCGAGCTCAGAAGATCACACAAGTCGATAGCAGGGGCAAGGCCCTTCTTGTTTATTTTGAATCTGGCTTGACTCTTTACTCTCATAATCAATTGTACGGGAAATGGCTCATTGTGAGAAAAGGTAAAAAGCCTAAGACTAACCGCACTCAGAGGTTAGTCATTTCGACATCGAGACACAGTGCTTTTTTATATAGCGCATCTAATATCGAACTTCTTGAACCTGAAGACCTGGAAGTGCATCCGTACCTGGTTAAACTGGGACCAGATGCCCTTGGTGAAAAAACTAATTGGGAACAGGTCTATCAGCAGCTAACCTCCCCTAAATTCGAAGGGCGCTCTCTTGGGGCGTTGCTTTTAGATCAACATTTCGTTGGCGGTATCGGTAATTACCTGCGTTCGGAAATATTATATGTTTGTAGTCTTAACCCTGTTGATAGGCCCAAGGATCTTCCGGGAGAACAGAAGCGAACCCTTTCAAAGGAGGTTCTTCGTTTAACAGAGCAGGCTTATCTGACTGCCGGAGTCACCAATGACCTCTCAAGAGTGTCGAGACTAAAAGAACAAGGCCTAAGTCGTTCTAAATATCGATTCGCTGTTTTTGCAAGAGCTGGGTTACCTTGTTACGAATGTGGCGAAAAAATAGTTCGATCGGAAACTAATGGTCGACGGCTATATTCATGTCCAGTCTGCCAGCCCTCAGTGCGGAGTGGGTAAATTTTCTTTGGGTTTGTGCCGTAGAAGAACATCTAGTTGGGAACAGGTCTTTTGGTTGTTCCGTTAAGAGCATCGCTTTTGCATTTTGGTTATTTTGGCGCTAAGAGGCTTTTGACCTTTTGAGAAAGCCCGCTAAACCGATCAGCACACACCAGAAAGTAATCCACACGAGATAAATGGCTATATCTTCAATAGGATTATTCACTAAGGAAAGAAAAGTGGTACGAGCCAAAACCCAACATGCCCAAAAGGTAATGAGCTGGGGCAAGTGTTTTATACCTAAAAACCAGGCTGCTGTTCCTGATAAAGTCAGCGCCATAATCTGGGCGAGGGGTACCGTGAAAATCCAGAATAGATCCCCAGTAAGGTCAAGGCTAGCGGGCATGTTCGGCACTAGGACTGAGATAAACAGAAGGTCTTCAAGTATCCCGTTCACCAACCCAAGAAGGATAACCAGAGCCCAGTTGATTTTTTTGCGGATCTTACTCATCTTTCAAGAAGTAAAATAAGAACCTTTACTCGCCACCAACGATCGATTCGACTGATGATAGGACGCTCGACCAGTCGGGTCTTCCCCGGTAACCGGGTTCTGCAAACTTTGCTAGAATCTCCCCTTCAGGAGATAGAAGCGCCACACCAGGATTCGGGATGCCCGCAAAGTTGCCTTCCACGTATTCCTGGTTGCGAATTCCCCAAGCTTCTACGTGCTGCGCGTCAACGTCCCGTAGAAGCGGATATTGAATATCCCATCTTTCATGAAATTTCTGAATGGCTTCAGGAGCATCATAGGTCATTCCCGCAACGGCGATCCCTAATTCTTCGAATTTGTTTTGGATGTCATTCAGTTTCACGAACTGACGCATGCAGAATGGTCACCAGTCGACTGATCTGTTGAAAACAACCAACAAGCCCTTTGGGCCTCTCAAGCTATTTAACGTCTGAGTTTTTCCTGCCTGATCTTCAGCTTCTAGCATGGGCGCAGTGCTACCTACTTTGGGTCCCCAACTGGCTGCATGGTTCTCATTAGCTGAGGCAAAGTGAGTAAGGCTGATCGCCAAAATGGCGAGCAGAATGCGCGCGTAATTGTGGAAACAGTTCAATATTCGGTAATTTCTTTCCACTGTTATCTCCTTAACGCCATGTATTCGTCAGGTTTGGTTTACAACTTCTATGGACTTATCACAGGAGTCGTGATCGAAAGTTTAGCTTTCATGTTTCATCGCCGCAAGAAGAAAGACTTGCTTGTCGGACCATGGCTACTGATAGCTCGAGCTAAATGAATTTTGAATATAGTGCATGCCAACGTCCGATTCAGGGATGCCCGCTGTGCCGATTTACTAAAGCGGTTACTGGTCTGGAGAAAGCTTTTGTTTGTAAAGTCGAGTTTCTACCATCAAGTCGCTTGTATATTCTCTTAAGGAGAGGATCTTCCCGTCTTTAAATTTGAAGATAAATACGTAATTGTTGTTATATCGTCCGTTGATACCATCAGCATCCCCTTCGACCATAAGAGCGACACCTTTTTCATCGCCAATCGCATCTACGACTTCCACTTTTTTAAAACCATCTGGTACCAAGGGTGCTATCACCTCGTCCATCCAGACTGACCAGTAGGTTTCCTTGTTGTAAGGAACATTCGAGAGGTGAGGGGAAATTCCCATAAATAAGAAATCAAAGTCTGGATGTAACAGTGAATCGGCAGTCTCTCTGTCGGTCAGAAGCGTTTCCATGAATTTGGAGGCAGCTGCGATATTCTGGGAGGCTGAGTTTTGTTCATGATGGCCCGCGTTTGTAGAAAGGCAAACAGCTAACAAGCTGGTCATAAGGATAATGCTTATTTTCATTGGTTTTCCAAATTCGACTTAATGAGCTTAACTTTAAGTTAAATTAGGACCTTCACCAATATATCTCGTAAAGACTTATAGCCTCATTTTTTCGAATAGTCTCTAATTGAGGTTCTTTGATCGGTTTTTAAAAGGGTCTAGACTAAATTGATGCGCGAAAGATTCTATGATGACGGTGTGATTTATTGGCCTGGAGCATTGACGAATGAGTCTTTGCAACTTGCAAGAGAAGCATACCAGTGGAGCCTGGACTATCCTGGTCCAGGGGCAGGGAACATACCGAGCAAAAATCCGGGCACCTTTTATCAAGATCTTGCCAATCCAGAAGCCTTTCCCGTCTATGAGACCCTAACAAGACACCCGGATATTGTGGCTATTATCCGGAAGTTGTTTTCGGGTGATCATGCTTGGTTTATGTATGAGCAGGTGTTCAAAAAATATGGAGGAGATACTAGAAGAACTCCTTGGCATCAGGATACTCCCTACCTGCCAGTACGAGGTAATGATCTCGCTGTGCTCTGGATTTCCTTTGATGCACTCGATGCACAGAGATCATTAGAATTCGTTAGAAAATCGCACCGTGGCATTCTTTATGATGGCTCCGCTTTCGATCCGATTGACGACACTCGCGGGTTATACAATGATCCTGCTTATCCTCTGCTGCCAGACATAGAGTCTAGGAGGGATGATTTTGATCTGGTTTCCTTTCCTGTTGAGCCAGGCGACGTAGTCGTATTTCATCCGAGCACTTTGCATGGAGGCGGTCCTACTCATCAGAGCGAAACCAGGCGCACACTCTCTCTTCGTTTTTTTGGTGATGATGCGGTAGTGGCCTCGCGCCCTCGCGCTAAACGAACTGGTAAAAATGGTCATCCTCTGAATCAAGTCAGTGTCCAGCAGGACGGAAGTCCATTTAGGCACGAGGGTTTTCCACAAATCTACTAGTAAAGCCCAGCTGGTTGTTGGCGGTTTTTTACAAGCGTCGAAATGCCAGAAACTGATTGTTCGCGGGCATCGAACGGTCTTCCATAAATGTTAGGCCTGAGTCTTGGGCGAGCCTCATTACCCATTCAAAATCTCGGATGCCGCTGCGTGAGTTTCTATCCTTTAACCAGTCATCAAATTCGGCGTTCGAGGTGGTCGTGAATTCTCCTTGATATTTAAATGGTCCGTACAAGGCAAGCAATCCACCAGCTCTAAGGCTTTCGGCAGCAGTTTGGATGAGCCTTCTTCCCAGAGTTTCGTCAATTATATGAATAACGTTGGCAGAATAGACACAATCTACTGACTCGGTGGGCCATTCTACTGAAGCGAGATCAAGGCTTTCGGGTGCTAGGATGTTTGGGCTGCCGAAACTAGAAATATTGTTCATAAGGGGTTGCAGCGCGCTAGGGTGCTCAGTGGGCTGCCATCGGATTTTCCGAAGGGCTTTCGCGATGTGGATCGCATGTTGGCCTGAACCGCTACCTATCTCAAGCACGAGTTCATCATTTGAAAGCCATTCACTGAACGTATTTAGAATCGGGGTCTTGTTAGTGTCTGCTGCTTTCGAAAAGCCTTCCATTCCTAAGTCCTACTCAATGAAATCACCTGTCCGGCGAAAAGAGTACATTAAAGTTGCTACGAAATAGGAATCTTTTGCAGTGCTCTTTTGGAAATCGAGAAATTAGGCAGTAACAAGATCTCCAGAGGTATCAACGTCGATTTTCAGGCGGTAATGCTTCGATAAGAAGGTTAGGCAATCCCTCTCTTTTTCTTAAAGTAAAAGTATCGTAAAGATCTCCTGTCGCCTCGTAAGCCTCGTACCTCAAATTAAGATCACCAACGTGTATTATTTGATAAAGCTGTGTATTTTCGGCAACTCTCTTGGCGTAGGCCCCCTTTGTGATGGGGTACATTTTTGGGCCACTCACGGAAACAACATAGACGGTCCCAATTTCAGGATCATAAGCCTGCTGGTAGCCTTCAGGGACATTAGTTAGTGCTAGAGTATCTATCTTTCCAGTACGCGCGTAAGTGTGATCGTGACCGCTGACGCTGAGAACCAAGTCGACTTTGAACTCATCCAGGATCGGCTTCCATAGCTCTCTGAGGTCTTTATTGTCGCGATCTGATCCTGGCGAAAAAATTGGATGGTGGAAAGTTAATATTGTCCACCGGTTGGGGTTTTCTTCGAGTGCCTTTCGAAGCCAAGGTGCCTGCAACTCGGTTTCAGCGTTTGAATCAAGCGAGATAAAGCGCACGCCCTGATAGTCGATGAAATAGACTGTCTCTCTGAGATTGTCGCTCGGTACATTCTGAATTGGGAAAGCAAATTGTGGCTGCCAGTGGGTGCTGACGGCTGGCTTTCCAGGTTTGCGCTGTTTGTCATAGAGTGGAGCCGCATAGAAGCTAGTTCCTAACAGTTCGTCTCTTTTGTGACCGGTTATTTTTTCTACTCCTCCATCGACGCTGATGATGTTGCCTCCGTCGTTTATTTCTAAGTAGGTGTCATTACCTTTTGGGCCGACGAAATAAATCTTATAGGTTGTGCCGTTCTCTTTTGATACTGGCTTGAACGAGGTCATGTCGACTTCAATAGTCTGACCATCGCTGGTCGTCCAATAGCGCTCCGATCGGGAGCCAGCGTCAACACGGCGATATTCATGGTTTCCGGGAGTTGCAATTACTGGGAGAGTTCCATTAACCCAATCCGGCCCTTGGTGCCATTCGCCCCACTCAGAGTCCCAATCATTGTTGTCGACAAGGTCTCCAGCATGCAGCGTAAATGCGGCCTTAGGAGCATCTCGAAATGCTTCTCTAAAGACCCTTGACCAGTGAGTCCGCACTTCGTTTTGCGCGTCTCCAAAGTAAATGAAGCTGAAAGGTCGAGCGCGGTCGCTCGCGGTCTTGAAATGATAGTACTCAGTCCAGTTAACGCCGTCTCCTACGCGATAAGCGTAAAGCATATCGGGTGTCAGTTTCGTAAATGTGGCAGTGTGGTAGTGAGCTTCATTGATATCGCTTTTAAAATACGAGGTGTTTGCTTCGAAAGCCTCAGTTTCCAACGCTCTACCGTTTGAGTTGGCGATTGCCAGCTGTGCGATCCCTTTTTTGACAGATACATCTGTGCGCCAGGTGACTGACTGAGTTGTTGAGGGGTCGCCCTCCCAGGTTAGGACGACGCGGTCTGGCAGAGGAGTCGGGGCATGTGCGGCTTCCCGCGAATACTCTACAGCCTCCCATTTATCATGTGCATTCAGTTGTGAAAAAAGAAGAAGAGCGATCGCTAAGGTGATTCTTGATAGATAATTCATGACTGTGACTGTGACTGTGACTGTGACTGTGACTATGACTGTGTTTACTTGTTCCGGAATTTTTGTTGCGGTGTTTGGGAGATTAGGTATGACCAATTATAAGTGGTTTCCTGCTCTTGCTTGCAATAGATTACTCGGAAATCGGATCCAGAGAGAGTAGCAGCCTTTCCGAATAATCATGAGGTGATCGGTGAACTAAACCCTGATAACCCCTAGCGCCCCCTTTTAAAATTGACCAGTTTCCTGTTTCTAATTGTTGAATCTTTCCTGAATCGTTTAGAGGTGCTTTATCATTTGAAAGATCGGAAAAATCTGACCAATTGACCCCCGTATTAGGGATCCACTCGGTACCAGTACCGACCATCGTAATAATCATACGACATGGAATCTGGTCCACGTGGAATCGAGGGCACATGGGGGATCTCAAGGTTGCTAACCTTACTCCGATTTGAGAGCACCCCATCAGCTCGCCGAATATCTCGCAACTCTCTCCTATCAGATCAACCAGCATCGTGCGAAGCTCAATGTCTATGGATTCTGGCAGTTGGGAATCCGCTGTTTCGCGATCTTTGAGAGTCTGCTTCCATTGTAATTTTAATGGGGTTCTTAGCTCTAGCAATCTTTGTGATAGTTCTTGAACGGTCGTGGAATTGGTCCTCGCGATGCTGACAAGTTCTACGTCGTCTGAATAGATCATCTTAAGGTCACTAAGTTGATTGCTCTCAACTAGTTGCATCAGACCGCCTTTTTTTGAGAAGCCGTGCGTCGGTAAGTATGGTTTGACGACTTAGAGCCCCAGCTCTAGCAATCAGCCACGAACTCAAAACGCTCATGCCTGGTTCCAAGCTGGGAACGGATCTGACAGTGTTGACCAATAGGATTTGCCCTTGAGTACCTCTTCTTCGCTCAAAAGGCATTCATCAAGTGCCTCGATCATTTTGCTTTGATCTAAACCCTGACCGATAAAGACCAGTTCTTGTCGCATGTCGCCGAAAGGTTCCACCCATTGCTTTTTGATAGAAGCAAGATAATCCTCATCGTCGGGCCAATCTTTCTCAGGGATGGCTTTCCAGAACATGCCTGCGAACCCGTAAGAAGCAATGCCGCCAGCTTGGCTCCATTGACCCGCGAGTTGCGGGCGTGTTGCCAGCCAGAAGTAACCTTTGGATCGCAATAGTTTTCCAAATTTTTCCGTGGAGTGGAGAAATTGATGAAATTTTTCAGGATGAAAAGGTCTTCGCGCTTCGTAGCTGAAGCTGCCGATTCCGTATTCTTCCGTTTCGGGAACGTGCTCGCCCCGCATTTCCTTAAGCCACCCAGGCGCCTGCTGCGCTTTTTCAAAATCGAATAACCCAGTGTTTAGCACTTCATCTATATCGACCTTACCCTGCTCGATTGGAATTATTTTTGCGTCAGTATTAAGCGCTTTTAGGATTGCGGTGAGCCGTTCTTTGTCAGAGGGACGTACTAAATCAGTTTTGCTGATAAGAATAAGGTCGGCAAACTCTATCTGATCAACGAGTAGATCTGCGACACTGCGGTCGTCATCTTCGCCTAGCGATTCACCTTTTTCTTGAAGATACTTTGCTTCTTCGTAATCCTTCAGAAAATTAACCGCGTCCACTACGGTGACCATGGTATCCAGTTTTGCAACATCAGACAGTGAAACGCCATCCTCGTCAGCAAAAGTAAATGTTTCTGCTACCGGTAGGGGTTCTGAAATGCCAGTAGACTCGATTACCAAGTAGTCAAAACGCCCCTCTTTAGCAAGTTTGGTAACTTCTTCCAGGAGATCTTCACGAAGTGTGCAGCAAATGCACCCGTTACTCATCTCGACAAGCTTTTCTTCGCTGCGGTTTAAGGAAACCTCGTTCTGCACGATTGCGGAGTCAATATTAATTTCGCTCATGTCATTAACAATGACGGCTACTTTTTTGTTGTCTCGGTTGTTTAAGATGTTACTTAGAACGGTTGTTTTTCCTGCCCCAAGAAAACCCGAGAGAACAGTCACAGGAAGCTTAGATACTTCTGCACTTTCCACTTTAAATCACCTTCTACTCAATAATGTTATAACATAACATTTTCATATTTGATTATTCAAATTGTCGGGAAAGGAGTATTTGTTTCGTAGAAAATAAAAGTAGTTTTGGCGCTGGTAATAGTCTTGTCCACTAACGCAGCTGAGATTCTTGGATTACCTCCAAGTGATTAGTCTGGGAGCACTCTACAAGATTTTGGTATTGACTCGCCCTGCAGTTGCTTTTTGGTGGGCGGGCAGTGGCCTTTAGCTGTCGTGTAAGTCCCTACTGTTGTTCGTAACTGAGAGACTGTTGTCTTCGGTTCCAATCTAAAAATTATTGGTTGGTCATACGCCAGACGGTTTCTAGAAAATGATAATGAGCCTCAAGGTTGTGTACTCTGATGACGTCGACCGCCTTTCCCTCCAGTTGTTGGGATATGGCGATAGTGTGTAGGTCTCTGTCTTCAGGAGCAGCATCGGTGATCTCTTTTAAGAAAGATTTTCTGCTGTGACCCACCATGAGTCTGACACCCAGGTGGTTCAGTTGATCTATATTTTGGAGTAATTGCCAGGAATGATTAGCAGTCTTCCCAAAGCCGATACCTGGGTCAATTAGAACTCGCGCTTTGCTGATACCTTCCTTGTCTAGCATTTCTAATTTGTCGCTAAGAAAACGTGTTACGGCTACAACAGGATTTTCTTCGACCGGGATTGTCTGTTTTGGATTCGCAGGGATGCCCAAATTGTGCATTACGACAACGTCTACCTCCCCCGATTTTATTACCTCTAGCATCTCAGGATCTCCTAGGCCGCTAACATCGTTAATAAGATCAATACCAAGATCTATTGCTTTTGCGGCTGTCAGCGCATTACGAGTGTCGAGACTTACTTTTGGACGGAACCAAGATTGAGTGTCGAATGAGAGAAGAATTTTCTCAAGTCGAGCCCACTCTTCGCTGGTCGTAAGCGTTTTTGCGCCAGGACGAGTGGACTCGCCGCCGATATCGAAATAATTTGGGATGTGCGACGGCGATATTGAATCTCGTCGATCGGTTTGCAGTAGTCCGTCTCCGGAAAATGAATCGGGCGTCACGTTGACGATCTGCATCCACGAAGAAAGCTGAGAGGGTAGGGCGCGCTTGTGTTCTAAAACGGTCTTTCCATTGATAGTCAGATCAGGACAGATCTCACATAAAGGCGAGAGAACGAAATTTCTCTTAAGGGCTTCGGGGTGGGGGATAGTCAGGTTAGGCTGTTCAACTTTCTGACTACCAAAGGAGATGATGTCTATATCCACAGTTCTAGGACTCCAACGCTCAGCGCGCTGTCTTCCTATTTTTCTCTCGATCTCTTGTAGGGATGACAAGAGTTCGATGGGATTTAATTCGGTCTCAATCAGCGCGGCGCAATTTAAAAAAACCTTACGCCAAGAGCTAGGCGCATTTTCTGGTAGCAACGGAGCAGATCGGAAAATAGAGGAGGTTTTTAGAATTTTGCTCGACGCTATGGAATTTATAAGCGAAGCGGTCTCATTAAGAATATTGACGCTGTCGCCGAGGTTAGAGCCGAGACTGAGGGTTGCTTTCAGTTGATGTCTCCCGATAACTCAAAAAGAGCGCCCCCTTTCAATCCGCTTATCGATGGGAATTTTCGTATGGACAGTGACAGCCGACCGGTCTGTCCAATGTTTTCAGAAATCAAATCGAACGCCTGGAAACCCATGTACTCTATGGTTTTGATATTGCTTCCGCTGAATTCGCTTTTTAATAGTTTACAAAGACTGGAATAGTTAACCGTTCCGGAGATCAGGTCTGACGAAGTCGACTCTGGTATAGATAAAAAGTCGAAAACAAGCGAAACCCAAACGCTTTGGATTGTCGCTCTTTCATCTTCAGAGACTCCCAGGTGCAATTGTATCTCCAATTCGTCTAACTGGATTTTAGAATTGAGTTTGTCGGCTCTGAATTTCATTGTTCGGGTATTCGGAAAAAACGTCTAATTGCGCTCAAGGTAACCGTTGATTGTTAGTGCCTCGACGATACCGACCAAGATTAGGTCTGTAACGACATGATCAAACAAGTTCTCTCTGTCGAATAGATGGGAGAAACCCCCGGTGGCAATTCTCAAAGGTGTGTTGCCCCCAAAAACTTCCTGAGAAATCCTTGATGTGATTTCTTTGATCATTCCTACGTTGCTCCAATACAAACCGTTTTGGATGCTATCTATCGTAGTCTTGCCTACGACCTCATTTGTTGCTCTTATTTCAACAGATGGCAGCTTGGACGTCTTGGATTCGAGGGCTTCCATAGAAAGTCTTATGCCTGGCATGATGTTTCCACCTAGAAATACTCGATCTTTGGAAATCGCGCAGATAGTTGTGGCTGTTCCAAAATCGATCAAAATTAAATCCTGATCTGGAAACATCTTAACAGCGCCAATCGAATCTGCGACCCGATCACTCCCAACCTCTTTCGGGTCTTTGTAATCTATTTTTAGCCCTGTTTTTATTCCAGGCTGCATTAGCATGGGTTCAATGTTGAAGTATTTTTGACAGCAAGCTCTCAAAGCATAATTGAGTTCGGGAACGACCGAGGATATTCCTATAACCTCGATAGACTCAGGATCAATATCGTTCTCTCTAAGCGCGCCTCGCAGAAAAACACCAAATTCATCTGATGAAATCTGTGCCTTGGAAGCATAGCGCACCTGTACTTTTAGCTGGTCTCCATCAAATACACCGCAAAATATCTGACTGTTGCCGATATCTAGAGCTAAGATCATTGGTAAGAATCCTCCAACTTAATATTATCTATTAAGCGTATTTCGTTTTCATTGGAGGAGATCGTGACACTACCAAACCTTCTTCCTTTCCTTGTCTCCACGTAGTTGACTGTGAATCCTAGCTCCTCCAGCAATTCGTGAATGGCTTCATCGTGCGTATCTAACGATAGAGTTTTATTAAGTTTGCAAGCCATTTCTTTTGATTCATGGTTTAGTAATCTATTTCTTGATGAGATAGCCAAACCCTTAGAGTCTCTGATGGTTTCTACAGCGCAGATCTCCACGTTTAAAAAAAATGCCTCGCACATGCCTCTAATTAATTCGTACTGCTGAAAATCTTTAAGGCCAAAATAAGCTCGATCGGGAGCAATCAAGTTTAATAGCTTCATTACGACGGTCAGTACGCCCGTAAAGTGCCCTGGTCGGTCCGCACCACAAAGTTCTTTGCTTAGTCGAGTCTCGTGAATTTGATATTCGAACTTATCTCTATATACATCTTCGTGCCGAGGTAAAAAGACGAAATCGACCCCGGCTTTTTCGGCAATTTCTATATCTTGCTTTAGATTGGAAGGGTAAGACTGTAAATCCTTAGGATCGTTGAATTGTGTTGGGTTAACAAATATGCTCAATATTGTTCGATCGTTCGCCTTTATGCTTTCCGAGATCAATGACACATGCCCTTCATGCAAGGCTCCCATGGTGGGAACGAATCCTAATTTTGATCCAGCAGACAAGTTTCCGCGCAAACATCGAACTTCGTCGATATTAGTTATTTCTTTCATCGATAGGACTCTTGGATTGACGGGAAATCGGATTGGATAACGTCTTTGTGGAATTGATTTATAGCTTCGGTGATTATGCATTCCCCCGAGACGTAATGACGCAAGAATTTTGGTTTGAAGTCCTTTTGCATTCCAAGTAAATCTTGAAATACTAAAACTTGACCATTTGTGAATGGACCTGCGCCGATTCCAATAGTGGGGATGGTTAAATTAGTTGTTATCTGAGCTGCAAGCGCATCAGGTATGCATTCAAGGACTAACGCAAAACAACCGGAATCCTCAAGTTTCGCTGCCTCATCCAGTATTTTTTTTGAGGAGTCGTCGGATTTTCCCTGAACTTTGTGGCCTCCTAATTTCTCTATTGACTGAGGGGTGAGCCCGAGATGCCCCATAACGGGAATACCAGATTCAACAACGTGCCTTATGGCTTCCAAGTGACCGGTTGCGCCCTCAATTTTAACTGCGTTGCAGCCGGCTTGCATTAAACTACAGACGCTGTCGAGAACTAGGTCGGTTCGATACCTTGCCTTTAAGAAAGGCACATCTCCTACCAGAAATTTAGTAGGTGCCCCTTTTCTCACAGCAAGAACGTGCAATTCCATAAGTTCTAGGGTTGCATGGACGGTAGAAGGGTATCCATGCATGACCATAGCAAGGCTATCGCCCACGAGGAGCGAGTCTATATCTGTTTTTTCTAGAAGATTAGCAGACCAGTAGTCATAGCACGCTACCATTGAAATCTTTTCATCGCGCTGTTTTTTGTTGGAAAAATCAAGAATGTTCACTACGCTCCCTCCCTAGATACTCGGAAAGCACGTGAGTGAGCAGGGTTTGCTCAATCTCCGATAGCGGCTTATTCCGGTACCCGTCTATAATTGATCGAGTCCTAAACCTATAACCTATTTTAATAACTCAACTTCAAGCGAATTTGCCGGAGGTTAAGCTAAGCGGCGGAATTCTTAACATTTATGCGGGTTTTGTCAAAACTAATTTTTGACCTTTTGGTTATTCTTCGGCTGTTAGATAATCGAAATTTTGATGCGTCAGCTAAGCCCCGTAATAAATGGTTTATGTCATCGGTTGGTTTCTAATCCATAGGAATAAAGGTGTCGGCGTTAGTTAGAAACGAATTCCAGGCTCCCGTTGGCTTTTTTTGGTCTTGGTCTTCCCATTGACGTACAAGGACCCACATTGTGTGGATTGTTGGAACACCAGATGGGTCCATGATTAGTCGGCCTGAAAAGGAAGTAATGGATTCCAAATTACTCTTTTCATCTTCCCAGTTAACTAGGAATGCTAGGACGCTTCCGTTGCGTTGGCCAATCAGCGGGTAATTCTTGCCTGAAGCCGAGCGTCCCTTTCTGGAAATGTACGAACCTTCCAAGGTTCCTTTATGCTCGATGACTTCTAAGATAGATCCATTTTGATTTACCCATTGACCGTCTATTTGAAGATCGCGTAAGTCGCTCATGTGCTTTCCTGTGTTTCGTATTGGAAAGAATGTTGTTATTTATTTGTGTGTTCCTAAGAATCTTTTTATAGATCCAGCTAGGTTAAGTTCAGAATAATTGCCAACCCTGGATTTGGTATTACCAAGAAATTCACAATGAGAGTCAAGCGATCATTATTATTTAGCTGCTCTAAGACTTCTCGGGGAGTCTCTTGAACGCTCCTTTAGTCTGATGGATTATCGAACACATTCCATTTGAAAAAGAAAGGAGTGGGTCAAGAAGGTTCTTAAGTCCATTTCATTCTTCCTGTTTGGAATTGTTGTGATCGTTGTGCGGTAACATAAGGAACTGATTAGGCTTGTTGATTTGAAGTGCGCGATCGAGTCTGGGCTGCCATTAAGCTGTTGGCAATGTGGTGCTGGCTGCCATATTCGAGGGGTGATCAAGCAGGTGCGTTAAATTATTTGTGTAGACAGTCTTGTTTATTCTATGAGCCATGTTTGCTGCGCCTTTCAAGATGGCAAGCTTGTTGGCTTCCGGATAAAATTATGAAAAAACCAGTCTCAGATTATTTTGGTTTATAGGAGGAATTAATGGGGGTTATTTCAGGTCCGATTAACGATGGAAATTACGGTTGGCCATTTGCCAAATCAATGCTCGATGTGGCTTCTTACGGTTATGAAGAGGCTGAATACTTCATCGAGGGTGAGGCGACCAGCTATCGGCAGGTTGGCGGAACCGATTGGGGGAGAGATGGCAAATGGCAGGCGGAGCCCGACAAGTCCGGTGCATATAAAACCCGTTTATTGGTTTACCGACCGACTGAACCTGAACGATTCAATGGCACCGTAATTGTTACCTGGAACAACGTCACAGCGGGATATGAGTTGTTTGGTGCAGACAGTCTTGAGGTGCTCGAAGGCGGTTATGCTTTGGTTTGTGCTAGCGTTCAGAGAGCAGGGATTGAGGGGCTTCCGCCCATAAAACAGGGTCTTGCTGACTGGGATTCGGAGCGCTATGGCTCGCTTAATATCCCTAGCGACGACTTTTCCTACGATATTTTTTCACAGATAGGGTCGTCGGTCGGTCCTGATCGAGATTTGTCAGCCCCTGATCCGATGGCAGGATTACAAATCAAGAGGGTGATTGCCCAAGGCGCGTCCCAGTCTGCTGGCCGCTTGGGGACTTACTTTAATGCAATCGCGCCCTTCGATAAGAGTTTTGATGGGTTTATTCTCAGTATCTATTTTGGCCGTGGAACGCCTCTTCAGGTCGGAGATGAGCTCGTCAATATCAATAATGCTCAATACAATGACTCTCCGGCAGATATATTACGCGGAGCCAACGTGCTGCGAGATGATCTAGATCGGCCAGTTTTTATTGTGAATTCCGAGCTAGAGGCGATTGCTTGTTACGGCGTGCGTCAGCCTGACAGCAGCAAATTAAGGTGGTGGGAATCGGCTGGCACCTGTCATGTGTCTCAGCAGAGTCGTGCAGCTCGAAAGCTTATGGCTGATCGAGATCGATTGGCCACGGTAGACGCTGACGATGGAATCAACGCTATCCCAATAGGACCGCTTTACGATTCGGCTTTCTATCACATGCATCGTTGGTTGAGCGAAGGCGTCGCACCTCCAATTCAGCCAAGGATCGAGTTTGAGGCCTCTGGGTCGATTGTTCGTGACGATGACGGGATAGCAAAAGGGGGCATCCGTCTTCCTCAGGTGGAGGTTCCCCTGGCGATAAACAGCGCGATTCCTTTAAAGTCCGATATCTTTGCCTATCTCGGGGGTTCTTCACACCCGTTTTCCAAAGAGGAGGTGCTGGCAAGACACGTTGACCGGAGCTCCTTCCTGAAAGCATTCGAGTCTGCGGCAAAGTTGGCTGTGGAAGAGGGTGTCTTGATGCCTCGTGAGGTTGCTCGATTAACCGAAGAAGCGAGCGAGGCCTGGCCAGAATAAGGATCTGGAATCATAGAGTTGTGTATCAGAGGCCGTCACTCTAATCTGATCACATTGATTTTTTAGTTAAATGCGAACATACATGAACAGGAGGCACAAGTTGAAGTTACTTATTATTGCAAGTTTGCTGGTGGTTAGCGGGCTAACTTATTCCGCGCATCACGAGGGCGCCGTGGGTTCCAACCCCTTTATACTTATCGCAAGAGTCCATGTTAAAGAAGGCATGGTAGAACGATACCTTGACGCGGCTCAGACTGTTGATGAGGCTGTTGAGAAAACCGAACCTGGCATGCTATTCCATAATTTTGATTCAGATCCAAATGACCCTCTCGCGTTTACCTGGACGGAGGTCTATAAAAATAGCGAGGCGTTTTTAGCTCACACATCCAATCCACCAGTTCTAGAGTATGTGGGTCAGCACGGCGAGTTAGGAGACGGTTTCTCTATAGAAATATATGGAAATGTGAGTGAGGCTGTCCTTAAAAATATAGAGGAACTAGGGTTTCCTCTAACGCACTATAAAACAACACGAGTTGGCTATGTCCGGGAAGAAAGTTTTAGATAAATTCAGCGACATTTAGCGTTCAAGCGAACAATAGAAATAGGGGGGAGCGATGGATTTTGGTGTTCAGGTAAACGTGTACCGAACCGAGTGGTCGGCGGTACGAGCTTCTGTAGAAGCGATGGAGGCCGGTAACTGGGATAGTGTTTGGTTTGCGGACCACTTCATTCCACCTGGCGGTGGCGGTAACGACGAGCAAGAGGCGATGACCGCGTTTGAGGGTCTTGCCGCGATAGCAATGGCAGCCGGGATGACCCAAAAGTTGAGGCTCGGTAATCTGGTGCTGGGGAACACCTATCGAAATCCAGCGCATACCGCAAAAATTGCTGGAACCATTGATACCATGAGTGAGGGCCGTTTTACCCTAGCTATTGGTGCAGGCTGGTATCAACGAGAGCACGAAGCTTATGGTTGGGATTTTCCGACCATGAAGGAGCGCCAGGATCGTTTTGAAGAAGCTTGTGAGTTGATTCGTTTGCTGATTAGAAGGAACCAGCCTGTCGACTTCGATGGGGTGTATTATAAGTTGGACCATGCTCAACTCTCTCCCGGTAACTTTGATGACAGTAAACCCATCCCCATTATGGTTGGAGGGACAGGTCCGAAGCGCACGTTACGTACGTTGGCGCGCCATGGGGATGTGATGAATCTAGATGGTTGGGCTGGTGGTGGGATGTCTTTGGAGCTCTACAAGAGCAAGGCTGAGATTCTTGAGAAGCACTGCGAAGATTGTGGCCGCGATCCCTCTGAAATTCGTCGTACCCTTCTAATGCCTTGTTACCTCACTGAGAGCAAGGATCTCATTGATCGTGTGATTGAAAACTTGGGTCCGGGTTCGGTGGCGGGTTCCAAACAATATATCATCGATCGTATCGGAGAATTCCAGGATGCAGGGATCGCTGAGATTATGTTTGGTGGTATTAACTCCGGGGATGTTGAGCGTCTGAAGATTTTCGAACAGGAAGTCGTAAGCGAATTCCGGTAGCGTTTGGCGACACGAAATATTTGAGCAACCCTGGCCAAACGTTTCTAGGTTTTAGGGGAAAGTGAACGGTCTGTGAGACGCTAAGAGTTGGATTGGGTTTTAGCTAAAAATCAGGAAGCCTGCCAGCAGACCAACCGCAAAGCCTAGAGGTGCTAGGCTTGTGATCCCCATTTTGGCTGCCAGATAACCATCTAGGCGTCTTTGCACTACGAGAAACTGATCAAGTCCGATAAATTGGTCCGACTTTAGGTAGTCGTGTATCTTGTTTTCCATTTGCTCCCCCGCTTCTTGGATAGCTGCACCTTAACAGGAAACCAAGAGAATCTCATCGCGGATCGAGATTCGCTAAGGGAAACAGGCTCAAGAGAACCAAAGATACTCAGATCCGACGGCTTGGCTTTGGAATGACTGATTAAGATAAAGTGTGTTGTTCGCGTGTTTCACTGTCTTTTTTTATCTAGAAACCCGCATGATTGATAATGTATTTAAACTAAAGGTTCTAGATTTCAGAAATAATGCCGAGTGATGCAAAACCGATGAGTGATCTACAACAAGAATTCGACGAGCTTGAGAGAGCGGTTCGGGAAACGATAGGTTTGCTTGAAGAAGTTGATGGACAAAAATACTGGCTGATTATGTTTCGTCGAGCCCTTTTATCCATAGAGGCCAAGGAGCTGGCAGGAGCAACATCCGTGCTAAGTTGTTTTGGGGGGGAGGATACGTTTTCAGATCTGATACTTGAGCAATCCTTTAAAGAAGATGAGTCTTTACACATCAGAAATCTCAATCTGAGATTAGATAGACTGCGCAGTAAGATGTTTGAGTCTGCGAAGCGAATTGCCTCAAGAACGCTTTGGTAGTTTTTCTTTTTTGACCTTCCATGAAACTCTCTGGCTAGTGGTGTGGCTCCTGAATATGAGTGAGCATCGCTGGTCCAGAGGTTAGATTCAATGTTCATAGTTCAGTAAGGCGATACCTGTTCGACAAGATTGGAACGCAGTGCTACGGTCCGACGAATTGATATCAAAAGAGAAATCTTCATGGCGGAAACCAGATTGAAGATGGCGCTTGTTGGCTGTGGTGGTATTGCCCAAGTGCATTGGCAGGGTATTAAAGAGATTGCGACCCGAGTTGATGTGACGGCGGTGGTCGACAAAGATGCCGATTCGGCAACCGCTATGGCCCAGCTGACTGGAGCTGAGGCATTTATCGACCTCGAAGAAGCCCTTGAGAAGGGCGATTTTGATGCGGTGGACATCATGTTGCCACATGATCTGCACGAATCCGCAGCATTAGCCTGTTTTGCTGCAGGTAAGCACGTCTTGCTCGAGAAACCAATGGCCCATTCTCTGGAAAGTGCTGAGCGCATTCTGAAGGCCAGCCACAAGGTGACAACGATATTCATGATCGCGGAACAGGCACAGTACTGGACGGACGTCATTAAGGCCCGTGAATTAATTGATGCAGGCGTAATCGGGGAGGTGATCAGTGCTAGCGGCAACTTCTATGATCGTGTGGAGATCGACTTGGAGGCGCCGCCGCCGTGGCGTTACAGCCTTGCGATTTCAGGCGGTGGGGGTAACCATGGACGGGGGAGCACACTGGATCAGGCCTTTACGAATGATGATGGGCGAGGTCGATGAAGTGATTGGTGTCGCAGGCCACCATGTGCCGCGTATGGAGAGCGAATCGTGGTCCCGCATGTTGATGAAGTTCGAAAGTGGTACGGTTGGCATGTTGACCTGTCAGAATGTTATGCATGCAGCGGGACCGACGGATATGTTCCGGATCACTGGAGCGGAGGGAGAGCTTCAAATCACAGGTGGACGAGATGGACAGTTGCTCCTGTTTAACAAAGAGCATCCGCGAGGGGAAGTCATTATGAGCTCGGTTGAAGGCAAAAGGAGTTCCTATGGTGAAGAGATCAAAGATTTCTGCGAGGTTGTACTTGATGGTGCGACTATGGCCGCAACAGCGGAGTTCTCACTTGGTGAGCTTCGTACCGCGCTAGCGCTTTACAGATCGATTGAATCAGGGCGATGGGAGAAGGTTTGGTAACTATTAGCCAAATTTATGGAGATCCTAAAGTTAATTCGGCTACGGCAATGCCTGACTCTCCAGCCACAGCATAGAAGAGATAAATCCGACCTTCATCTAAAAAAACCGCAGGATCACGCAACTCATTTACCTTTTTATAGGCTGTGCTCCGCATGGAGGGTACAAGTGGTTCGTCTGCGCCTTCCCAGGACTTTTCTGGACGCAGTATTTCACCATGATCAACTTGCTCCCAATTCATCCAATCGTCAGATAATTGCACTCTGCTTAACTTAATGTGCTCAGGAGCGTCCCCAGCTTGCGTCCAGAACACCCACAACTGATTTTCCAGCACCATGACCGCCGAGTGTCTCATCTTTGGGTTGAATAGTAAGGGGCCTGGAACAAACCCGCCGAGTGGATCTTGAGAGCGGTAAAACTGCCCCGGCATCGCTAATCCATAGCGATCGCCTTGCCAATCAAAGGCCCGCCAGTAGGTGCGGCCAAGAACTTCAGGCAGAGCCGTGAAGTTTATGCCATCGCTAGAAACTGCCACCCTCGAAACCTGGGAAGCCAGCGCATCTAGTCCGTGGTAATACATCACGATACGTTGGTTAGCTTTATCTACATGCGCGTCTGGTGACGCGATGTGCGGTATTGTGAGATCAATTATACGGTCATGAGGAAAGTTTTCTTCAGTGCTGGAAAAGTACGCGTCGAACTCTCGGCGTTGCTCCTCGGTTACGGACGGTGGCTCAGTGAGAAAGTGGGAATCTTCGATGCGCAGGGTACCGGGCACGTGAATTTTCCAAGGACCCGTGACTGCATCGGCATAAGCTAAACGAATGTAGTGGCCCTTATGGTCGGCAAAGTACAGGTAGTATTTCCCCAAAGGATCTTTAACCCAATCCGGTACTCGAATCACCGAGGGCCCTTGAATGTTTAGGCCAATGCTCGGATCGAGTTTCGGGTGAATTATTGGCCCATCGCCTAAACGGGTTACTTTGACAAGATCCTTTGCGTGTGTCTGGATAATCAAGGCCGCTAATACTGATGCCACAAAGACGAAACGCTTGAACACTATTTCTCCCAGATTTTAGGTTAGATGATTATGCGGGCTTAACCAGAGTAAAAGCGAAGATTAAATATACCAGTTGTCGGAAGTTTTATGTTTAGCTAAGCATAAGGGCTAAGTTATTAATTAGTAGTTGGGGGGATTATGGATTTGTCGGTAGTGGAGTACGAAAAGAAAGGTCACATAGCTTATGTAAGATTGAATCGTCCGGAAAAGCTCAATGCAATGAATCAAGCGATGCATGAGGAATTAGGACTGGTTTGGAAGGATTTTCGGGATGATAAGAATATGAGAGTGGCGATACTCTCCGGAAATGGTCGCTGTTTCAGCGCAGGTGCCGATCTTAGTGGTGGTGCACCTGAAGACTATGTTTATCCTCGAGAATTCCCAGACATCTCTCAGACCCAAAATGTTTTTAAGCCAATTATCGCTGCTATGCATAGTCATGTGGTTGGATACGGATTATGGATCGGCCTGGATGCGGACATCAGAATTGCGACTGAAGACGTTACGTTTTGGTTGCCTGAGCCACAGTGGGGCATCGCGACGATTCCTGCTGCTTGGTTTCCAAAGATCATGCCGTGGGCCATCGCTTCTGAATTGTTAATTCAGGCTGAGCGAATTGACGCGAATCGAGCTTATCAGGTTGGCATGCTCAACAAGGTTGTACCCTCGGATCAGTTGATGATCGAAGCGGAAAAAGTTGCGGAACGGATCGCTTCGCTAAGCCCTATGGCCGTTCAAGGTATGAAGGAGTCGATGGTTCGAGCGGCGAGCCTTGATTACGCGGCAGTCGACCAGATAACGGACTGGGTTCAAACACGCGTCATGAATTCGGATGATCGTAAAGAAGGAGCCAAAGCCTTTGCTGAGAAAAGAGAAGTTGACTGGCCTGGGAGCTAGCCTATCGGAATAAAGAGAACTCCTGCGGATTGACTATGGCTTGTCATTGAGCACGTGAAGCCAATCTGTATGACGTTTCATTTGGTGAGAGGTTGACTGATGACCATCGAGGACTAATCTTAACTCGTATACCTAAAAAGAGTGGCTCTCTTAGGTTTTTTTAGACGAAGGAAGGTGTTTGAGTGAAAAAATTGCTGCTTGGTATGCTTGCTGTAGTAACTGCGCTGGGCCTGGTTTACTTGAACCGCACGTCACTGATGATCTTGGCTGCCGGTCAGGGAGCGATGGGTTATTTGGCGACGCTAGCCGAGCCGATCTTACCGACCCAAACGATTGATTGGCGGAAATCGGCTGCAGCTATGAACCCCGATGCTGATAGACCACCTAATATTATTGTTATTTTAGCTGATGACCTGGGCTGGAATGATGTTTCATTTTATGGCGGAGGGATTGGTAAGGGAATCGTACAAACACCCAATATCGATCGGATAGCCGCTGAAGGAGTTCACTTTAATAATGGCTACGCGGGTAACGCGACGTGCGCGCCTTCCCGAGCTGCGCTATTGACGGGGCGCTATCCAACACGATACGGGTTTGAGTTTACCCCAGCGCCGTCCGTCATGATGCAGATGGCCGCTAGTTTCGATTCTCATCGTGTAGAGCCTAATCCGGGAGTTTTTCTTGAAAATAATCTGATTGAATTTCCGCCTTTAGAGGAACAGGGCGTGCCGACAAGTGAAATTTTTCTGCCCGAGCTGCTTGCGAAGGCAGGCTACCACTCGGTGATTCTGGGTAAGTGGCATTTGGGCGAAAGCGAGGGGTTCACGCCCGTCGATCGGGGATTTGATGAGTTTCTCGGGTTTTTACCGGGTGCGGCTATGTTTGCTGAGTTCGAGGACCCTGATATGGTCAAATCGATTCAGGCCTTTGACCCTATTGATCATTTTTTGTGGCCTAATTTGACCTACGCGGTACGTTACAACAAAGAGCAACACTTTTCGCCTGACGAGTACATGACGGATTACTTGAGTACGCAAGCGGTTCGTGTGATCGAAGCCAATAGTGACAGGCCCTTTTTTATGTACTTGTCTTACAACGCGCCGCACACGCCCCTGCACGCAAAGAAGTCTGACTACGACGCATTGTCCGCGATCGAGGATCATACGGAGAGAGTTTATGGGGCGATGGTTGTTGCTCTTGATCGAGGTGTTGGCAGAGTGATGAAAGCTCTTGAAGAAGCCGGGGTTGATGACAATACGCTCATCGTTTTTTCCAGTGATAACGGCGGGGCTCATTATGTTGGCCTACCGGATGTGAACTCCCCCTATAGGGGGTGGAAGATGACGTTTTATGAGGGTGGTACTCATGTCCCTTTTTTCATGCGTTGGCCGGATCGCATAGAAGCGGGCAGCGAATATCAACCTCCCGTAACACACATAGATATTTTCAGTACTGCTGCCGCTGCTGCAAAAGTCTCGGTGCCGGACGATCGAGAGATCGACGGTGTTGATCTCATACCCTACATAAGTGGTGAGATCAATGAAGATCCTCATGAGGCAATCTTTTGGCGCACAGGGACTTATCGCGCCATTCGAAGCGGTGATTGGAAGCTCCAACTCAGTGACCCTGACGATAGTGCCTTTCTCTTCAATCTAAAGTTGGATCCAACAGAACAGAACAACCTATCGGCATCTGAACCGAGAGAATTGGATCGGTTGAAGCGACTAATAGAGAAAGAGATGGAGGGGTGGTCATCTCCGCTTCGTCCCCCGCTTATAAAGGGTCCCCAATATCCCGACAAGCATATGAATGAGCCCTTAGACGAGGCTGATGTGCCGGTGTATTGGTATAACTGAAAAGTAGCTTTCAAGAGATGTTCGCGTTAAAAGAGGAAATATTGCAGTACTTGTTCTGACGCAATCCAAGCGGTCGTAGTAAAAAGCCACCAAAAAAAGAAGCTTCATTGGTGGCCTTCTCTCAGCGATTAAGAGCTCTGCTTATTCAGGTATAGAGTTGTGCAGCTCTTCGACAGTGTAAAGATTTCGAGTATCACATGTTGCAGTGGCAGCCCACTCGACCATGACTTTGTCACCAGCACCGTCTGTAAAAAAGTTCCCAAATGAGCTGCCCATTGATGGGAAACTTGCCCAGCCTGTCATTAAAATAAAACGTCCAGCTTCCATATCGCCTGTAAAGGGTGTGAAAATCCATTGGGCAACAGGGTCGTTTACGGCCTTTGCCACTTCGGCAACCATTGCGCCGACCTTACGGACATCATCGATGGTCTTGCCTTCATTCAAGACACAATTCCATGTCTCGACAGGACCTGGGGTGGCGTTTGAGTGATCGTCCGCCATGACTGCGATCGATGTGGAAAATAGAAGAGCTAATGAAATCTGTTTAATCATATTTATTCCTTATTATTTTGGTGTATCGCTCAGCACCAAGATAATCACCAGCGCGATAGAAGGCAACATACTTACGTGTACTCAGGTAGTGTTTAACAAATCTAAAAAACTACTTCTCAGTTTCTTTTCCAGATTATTAATTAAGTAGTTTCGTCTTCGAGTGAAGTTTCTTCCGACAAAAAAGCCAGTGGTATTATCCTGTTGTCAAGGTCCAGCGTGTCAGCGATCTTGTCCGCAATAGACTCCGCCACCTCGATAGCCTGATCTTTTGAGACAATACCGGATTGATATTTGCATCCTAACTCAAAGATCTCAATCGTAATTTTTTCGGGAAGATAAACCCAGACAGTTCCGCTGACTGTTTTTACTTGCTTGTAAGGGGACGAGTGTTTTAGTGAAGCAGGTAACACAGCGGCTTTATTTCCGGCTTCTTCTGCTTTTTGGTGTGTCTCGGTTTTCTTGGCGCCTTCTACAAAAGTTTGGTCAAAAAACGCTTTAGTACGGTTTCCTATCAGAGCACGGAGTTTTCGCGAATCTGTAGAGGTTTTACTTAATGTGACGACTTGGTCGTAAAAAGCTTTAGCTTTTCTTTTCTCTTTTGAATCGGCTAGATCTTTGAATATACTCATCGATGCCCCCTTTTCTGGTCTCTTAGTTTTGTCTAAGGCCTAATCAACTCTCGAGAATAGTGTCTTCATATTCTTCCCAATTATCAAGGATCTCTTGGCTAACATTTTAGCCCACTAGATAAAAGAATTACAACGAAGCATCCAAGCCTGAGAAGTCCCTATTTTCTTTTAACAAGTTTTCAGCAGTCCTCATGCCTAAGGGCTGGAGGGTCTTAACGTCAACACTCTTATTGTCTGGACTATTTTATGTGCTTACTGAAGTCGGTCTCCGTAAGAGATGCCTTTATTTCTTTGGGGCCCACCAGCTTCTCCGCCAAAGTAGGGTATTAATTGAAATGCTGGATCTGGCCCTTCAAAGGGATGGATTTTGGATTTCAACCACCTCTCTCGCTTTTCTGGAGACTCTGTGCTCCTGGGGGACATAAAACAACGGGAGCCTACATACCTCAGAGCTACGGTCCGGCGTTTCACATTAGGTGGCGTAGCGCCGCCGCCGTGAAAAGTTGCCCAGTGAAACGCAACTATGTCTCCAGGTTGTGTGTCGAATGATAAGATGTTCGCGCCCGTCCCCTGGGTGCCTTGCATTCTTTCAGCGTCGGTGCGTCTTTCTTCGACTTCTAGCGGAGGAAGACCCTTATTTGGTCCATAGGCTGAATCATAGACCAACTGGCTGATCTTGGTCCGCCCTTCGACTGTTTGGTCGTCTGGTTGGATGAATTTCCGATGGCTCCCTTTGACAAATTCTAGTGTCTGAGGAAAAGGTCCCTTCTTTCCGAGTGCGCGTGTTGTAGGCTCCAAGGGAATCCAGAGTGTGACCAAATCCAAGCCGGCCATCGGCAAGTCTGCGGTGTCTGTATGCCAAGCGACGGGTGCCGCGCTTCCCTCTTTTATGAAGAGTTGCTCGCCGACATAGTAGATTTTCGGTTTTTGTGAAGGCGGTTCAGCTTCGTTCTTTTCATTCGTGCGGTAACCCCAAACCGATTCCAAAGCTTGCAGGATCGCCGGATGCGTGACTAAGGCATTGTAGTCTTTGTTCGATTGTAGGTTAAGGTTGATGTTCATTGAGAAATTTCGGCCGGTCCCGCTGTCAGTACCGTTTTTGTTAGCATCAGAGAGTTCCAGTCCCTCAGCGAGGGTCACCGAGCCTCCTTGGCGGTTTTTGGCCTTGATCATGTTTATATCGGGTAAGATCTCTGGACACGGGTGTGATGGATTGTCCAACGCGAAGTCGTATACATTACGAAGCAGAGTTAAGGTGTCTGAGTCCAATGCATTTCGTATGACGACGGCGCCATCCCGAAAAAAATCCTCGGCAAGATTCTGACTCACCATGATAATGCTGAGAAATAATTATGGAAAACGCATTGCCTATTAGTCATAGAATAATAGTGCCAGAATCAAGAAGATCGTAAAGACGAAAATTACTAGTTAGGGTGTTGGGTTCTATTAATAAAACATTTCGGTACCAGTCGATAAACTTGTGAATTATCGCTTTACTGCTTGATTATCATAAGAGCGAGTATAGAGCTAAGGGAATGAAGGGTTTAACAATTTTTTAGGAGTGTAGTTATGTTAATTGCAGTAAGAGCTGAAGTAGAGGATGTGGAGACTTGGCGGCAGGGCTTTAAGGCTCACGGTGATCTCTTTAAAAGTCAGGGAGTGTCGGTTGTGTATATGGGAGCGACGGATGAAAAATCCGTCATCGGCGTTTTTGATACGAACGACGTCGATGCCTTCATGAGAATATTTAATGATCCCGCGACAGCTGAAGCTATGGCAAACGATAAGATAACCGGAGGAGTTGAATTATTCGTTTTAGATGAAACCTTCAGCCCTTGATAGAACAAGTTAAATATACCGTAGCTTAAGAGCCCCTGAGCTTATAGATAGCCGTTAAATTAATCGTCATGACGCACATCTCATCTTCTTGATCAAATAAGTTAACAAATACGTCAATGAATTCGTGTCCTTTCTTTTCGTAAATTTTGTTAATTTCCATCTGAGCGATAAGAGAGCTATTTAAACCGACTGCTCTATAGTTTTGAGAAACAGTTTGCAGATGGACCCAAGGATTCATAAAAGCGTTTCCAGCTAAAATCCAGTTAGAACAGCCCAATAGAAAGGATAAATTTGCATACCCACCGGTTTTGGGCTGAAGTAATTCGGGTAGATGGTCCTCGTTAGCTAAATAAATGAGTGGGTTATCATCAGACCAAGAGTATTTAAACGACCGGCATCCGTGGGATTGGAGTTTCTCCCAGACCAATTTGGTAGCAGGGGGCGCTTTGTAGTCAAGATCGTATATTTGGTCTTTTTTTAATTGTGGAGGTGGGGGTAAATCCTCTGTTAATGCCATTTCTGCATGTGCGCTGATCGTGCCATTTCCTCTTACCAAAGTTGTATTGGCTCTCGTAGTATTAATTTGATCAGTTTGAACCTCGAACAATTCTTCGTCATATAACGGAGAAACAATCCGACAGTTGGCGTACCCATTATCGAGCCAATCCTTTCCCCAGCGCTCTACCATAGGATGGACAAGGTAGGCAGATATAGTAACTCCCGGTACTAGGCCTCCTTCAAAGCCATATTCCTTTGCAAGCTCGTCACTATGGATTCTGTTTTCCGAGTCCGGAGCGGTATTCAGTGCAGTTGCAGACCATGTGTTCATATGAGTCTTAACGGTTAATTAGCTTAACTATAGGTATTTTCAATGTATCAATACAGCGGGAAATGATTGATTGAACAAAATCCAGATAAAACAGTTTAGCCACCATTATCTTAAGACCTTTTCTGGCTCTAGAATGACAGCATCATCTTCTGAATACGGGTTGCTGTAGTAACCCAGGGCATATTCTCCTTGGGTATAACCCAGTAGGTTCTGCAGTTCGCTATCAAAATTCTTGGCAATGTCCGGCGGACAACTCAGATACTGATTTTCCTCTGGGCGAAGCCAGCCTAAACAATAGGTCAAATTTAGTCCAATCCGAGGTGTGTCGGACTCGTTTGCGCCGCCGCCATGAAGAACGGACCCGCTATATATAAACACCGAGCCTGCGCTCATTTCGGAATATGCTATTTGGTCGGCCTGGGGTTTTTGATTCCAATCCCACTTGTGGCTTCCCGGAGCACAGCGGGTTGCCCCGTTCTCCTTAGTGAATTCGGTCATAGCCCATATCGTATTAAACTGAGGTTCGATAGACGGAGGTAAGTAGTTGCCCCAAGACAGTCTATCTCGATGCAAGACCTGAGCGTCGCTATCAGGGTTAATCTTAATTACTGCCGCTAGATTCAGAAGTATTTTTCTTGTGAACGGACCCAGATACTTATTCGCTGCTCCCAGAATTAATCCGTTTGTGATCAAAGATCGACAGGTTGGGGATCGACTTACCATAGCCCCCATTCTTTGAGTCTTGAACCCTGTAAAGTCATCTTGCCCTGTTGGGGTTTTTAGTATGAAAGGTTTTAATTCGATATTAAGCTGCTCAATCGTTGTCTGATCGATGACATTTTCTATGACGAGCGCTCCGTGTTTCTCGAGTTGATATTGAATTTCTTGAGAGCCTGCGGTGGCGCTTAAGTATTGGAGTTGCATATTGGTGACCCATCTGAAAAGACTATTCTCATTACACAGGTAAGATTACAGTGGTGAGCTAGACGATCAATTGTTTCTTCCTTGGTATTTTTGCTGTGGCTCTTAGGTTTCATGACCCATAGTGATACCGTTTTGTTGTTCCAATTGAGCCATTTATCAGTTCGCTCTCTGCACCACTTCGGATTCCAGGAGCTTCAATTGACCAGTTAATAAACCATATGGCCTAATGGGCTCAGAGAGATATAAAGTAATGAGGCCAATGGTTAGACTTGCAGATCTTCACGAGGTAGAAGCGGAGAATATGAGGGTGCTGGCGGCGGAGATGAGACCGGTAGAGGCTGGGCCTTGGATAACTCCAAAGCCCCTTTCTGAATCGAAGGTAGCAATTATTTCTACGGCCGGGTTGCACCGAAGGTCAGACGAGCCTTTTAGAGTGGGTGCCGTTGACTATCGCTTGATTCCTGCGGACGTTGATTTTGGCGAGCTGGTAGTTTCACATGTCAGTACGAATTTTGATCGTAGTGCCTATCAACAAGATCCCAACATCTGGTTCCCCCTTGAGAGACTGCGAGAGATGGCCGATGATGGAGAGATAGGCGGCCTGTCTAATTGGCACTACTCTTTTATGGGTGCCCAACCGATTCACGAGGCGCTCTCTGTTGCTGGAGAGGAAGTAGGCAGGCTGTTGGCGGCCGACGGTGTTGATGTGGCTCTGTTGGTGCCAGTCTGACCGATCTGTACGGGCGCCGTGGGCGCTCTTTCAAACTTTATAGAACGATCAGGGGTAGCTACCGCATCAATTAGTCTGATTCGCGAACAGAGTGAGGCGGTCAGGCCACCAAGAGCCCTCTGGGTTCCCTTCCCACTCGGAAGGCCCCTCGGTGCTGCGGGTGACGCTGGCTTCCAAAAGAAAGTGGTCCGCGCGGCCCTCAGCATGCTTGAAACTGCGACCGAACCGACGATCGAGGATTACCCTATTGAATCGCCGGCAGAAGCACAATCAGATGATTGGGTATGTCCGGTCAGTTTCCCTGTAAAAAACGATGAGTCGGTAACTGCCAGACTGATTGGAGAGATTAATTTGTTGGCCCCATGGTCCGCCGAAACTCGTTCGGTCCGGGGACGCACGCTCTTTGGCGTCACCGGAGCTTCACCTGATCAAGTTGAGTCTGTGGCGCGAGCATTAGGATCAATCGCGGAGCAGGGCAACTTAATTGACTTGCCGGAAGGGGACGTAGAGTGGAAATTCCCCATGCCTCTGCTAATCCGTCATTTAGCGGACGACCTGCGAACTTTTTATCATGAGGCAGTAGCCTCACAGCCTGGTCATGGTGCGCCGAATCATGATGAGCTAAGCCGTTGGCTCTTCGACACCACCGTCTTTGGAGATGCTATTCACTTGATAGCGGGACACCTTACAGAGGCTGGCGATACCAAATCCTTGATGACGAGGGGGTTCTTGATTCCAGAGGGATATAACAAGGCTGGAGGCAGCTCCTTCCCGAGGGCGCCTTGGCGGGAAGATGAAACCGAAGAGTAGAGAGCGGTCGTTCAAAAGAGATGTGCTTTTTTATTTCCCTATTGACCAGTCATTTAACTGTGCTTAGATGGAGGCGGATTCGAATAACAATAACAAAGAGGAAGACCAATTCATGAAAATTTGCGCAACTTTTATATTTTTATTAGCAGCCACGTTCAGTTGGAGTGCGCCAACGCATTTCAATTCTCAGTTCGCGGTGAAGCCATCTAGCGTCCCGGCTGTAGTTAAGGCCGTCCAGGATTTAATGGCCTCTGAGGTCGGACAATCGATGCCTGGCGGAATGCATTTAAACGCGGTTATTGCCAATGGTACCAGTCCTGCAACTCACGAAATTGTGTTTTTGTTCCCCAGCATGACGTCTCTCGCAAATTGGAGCATGTCCTCAAGAGGCAAACCGGCAATGCAAGCTTTTCAAGCTGCAATGGAACAGCACACCTCGCCTGTTGGAGAATTAATCGGCTCTTTTGGTAAATCCTGGGGAACGCCTTCGAATGACGACCGCGTTTGGGTGGCTACTCGCTTCTATGCTACAGATGCGGCCGCCGTTGTCGCAGCCTTGGACAAGTTGATGTCAGATCGTTCGATGAAGAAGTTTCCGGGTAACCTTGGGATAAGCAGCGTCTCATTGGGCAACCAGCATGGTAGCGATATGATGACCCACATGATTTTTGCCGGTTACGAGAGCGCTGAAGAGATGGAAAATTGGACTGACTATTATACGACTCAGCCAGCTTGGGGAGAGTATCTCCAATCATTACAGGGTGTAGTTACGTGGCTCAGTACCGAGCTTGTTCAGAACGCGCTGGTTTTTGATGGGAAAATGGACGTAGAGACCTTCACGAAATAGGAAAGGGACCCTCCTGTGGGCTACTTTGAGCTGCGCCTGCTTAATGCGCGTGCAGCTCATTAGCCAATTTTGCCGCTGGTAGGCCTAAACACTGGCCAATTAAATCTCTTAAATGCAATGCCTAATACTAAGTGCAGACGGAGAAAGTCTAGATCACTGATTTCCTTGTCTCCTGACTATCTGCCTTTGAATATGGGCGGGCGCTTCTCCACAAAAGCTTTAAATGCCTCCCGTGAGTCGGCACTAGCGCCTGTACGGCTATGTCGGTCGGTTTCCAGGTCAATGTACTCCTTCAGGCCCATCGTTTCAGCATTCACGAAGTTGCGTTTCATCTCTCCGATGGCCAGAGGTGCTTGTCCGGCTACCTCGTCGACTATGCGGTCAATCTCTGCTCGGAAATCGCTGTCTTCGAATACGTCCTCAACAAGACCTATTTCAAGAGCCTTCGTCGCGTCGAATTTTCCTGGACGGAAAAAAAGCTCCCTCGCTTTTCCCGCGCCTACGATGCGCGGCAGCAACCACGGCCCAGCCATGTCACCTGAGATGGCGACGCCTAAAAAAGCGCTGTTGAACGTCGCGGCAGAGGATGCGTAACGGAGGTCGCAGGCACAAGCCCACCCAAAACCTGCCCCCGCGCAGGCGCCATTGATAGCGGCGATTGTCACCTTCGGCATCTCGTGTAGACGCGAGGTGATGTGGAAATACGCCTGTCTGTTGGGTTCTTGGGGCTCGTCTGAACTGTAGGCTTTAAGGTCTGCCCCTGGACAAAAACCTCTTCCAGCACCGGTAAGTACAACGACCCGTACATCTGGATCTTCCGCGGCTCGGCCAGTTGTCTCGTAGAGTTCGCGCATCATGGTATTCGTGATGCCATTTAAGTTATCCGGGCGATTCATTGTGATCCGGGCTATGTTTCCCTCGACTTCATATAAAACTGTTGAATACTCGCTCATATCTTTTTCCTCCTCTCTTATTTCTCTTTCCCTTTCCTAGTGATCGGTCGTGGCTTATTGATGATTGCGACGCTTATTGACATGTAAAATTTTCTGACTGCCTTTGGTCGCCTCTACCGTTATATTGTGCCAAAGCGGGGTAGGGGCATAGGGGACGGGTAAATTCATCGTCGGTTGTGGCTGCTTGTTCAGAGGGATCCAGTGAGAATCTCTTCATTCCAGTCTTTGCTTCTATTCGGTCGGGTGCTTCGCCGGTCTCACGCCAGTTAACCAGTGGCTCGACATAATCTGTTACCCAAGCACCGGGGCCGGCACCGCAATGCACCATGCCTGGAACCATAAACAGACGGAAGAACTCTCCTGTCTTTTCCGCTCCGCCGTTCTGGGCTTCAGCCTTATTCAGATAGCTAATGGCCCGCTGGGGACGCAAGGGATAATCATTCCACCCCTGATACATTATCAGCTTACCTCCATTTGCGTAGAAGTTTGTCAGATCCGCAGTTTGTACGTCAGTTGCGGCCATCGCCGGCGAAAGCTGGGCTCGATCATTGTTAGGATCGAACTCATTGATGTTGAATTCGGGTTCGTGTCGCATCAAACGAGCGAGGTTGTTAGCGCTGCCCCCGATCAGAGATTCAGGGCCTCGGAGGCTGGACTTGAGCATCCAAAACTCCCAGTCGCCTGCTGCTTCGGCTCCGGGTAGCACGCCGGGCGATACCAATTGGCCGTTAATATCAAACTGGTCGGCATACATATATTGCGCAGTGTCGACCTGGCCGAGTGTCAGGCAATTTTTGGTCTTTCCAGACTTACATACGAGTTTGTCTAGCTTGAGTCGCTCACCAGTGCACAAGCGGGGGTCATTGATCACTCCGTCTGTCACTCCATCCAAAGAATCACAGGCTCGGCGAGAATTTTGATCAAGCGCGGTTAATGCTTCTCGCGTTAATGGGTGCTTTTCCTGCTGTCTGGCGGCACCGATCATCCAGGGCCAGAATTCTGCGAACTGAAAAGCAGGCGCGCCTGCGATGATACCGTCGTAGTCTTTGGGAAAACGGATCGCCTCCATCAACGCTGCCCTACCGCCATTAGAGCAGCCGCTGAGGTAACTGTAATCAATCGGCTTTCCATAATATCTCTCAACGATGGTCTTGGTGAACAAGGTCGCGAGATGAACTCCTCGGTAGGCGTAATCAATGGTGGCTTCTGGCTGGGACATGAACTCCATGGTCTGTCCTTCATGTCCGGTATCAGTCGAAGCCATGGCGAAACCCCGGCCTAAGAGTGATGTAGTGTCACCAATGGAGCCTGCACCACCTCCAACCGCCGAAAACATAATACGCCCATTCCAACCTTGGGTCGGCATGCGAACCTCAACACGGATCGCTCGATTGACAACGCCCCGTAAACGGCAGTGTTGGGGATTGCTAGAGTCAGCAGCGACCGGAAAACCGGGCTCGACTGCCCATGAAATGTCGGTCAACTGGTATAGATTATGGCAATCATCGTCTGCAAAAGCCGTTAGTGATTGCGCTAACACGGTAGTCATTAGAAGGATTCGTGCTCTTTTCATAGTCCCTACCATCGGTTTTTCGTCATTATGCTGGAAAACTACCGTCCAGACACGGTAATGATTTTGGTTTAAGCCCTCGAGCCAAAATGATATCGATTGATTTAGTTTTGATATGTGTCAGTCAATTTGTTTGCTTTGTCTCTCACTTCTAAAGTAATAGTTTACTTAGCAAGGTCAAGAACAAATATTATGATGAGGTAAATTTAAGTTCAGATTACACCTATATTAAAGGCGTAGAACACAGCAATAAAATTAAAGATGTTTCTCAATTCGATATTGATTATTGTCAAAACCAGTACACAACTAAATCAGTTAGTTCGCACACCACCACTCTCTCCAGTCCCTAATTTAACCTAGTCCTTTACCCCAGGATCGGATTAGTCTCGTGTATGGCCAAAAACCCGCTCCAAGGCGCTTGGAGCACCCATCTTGCCGTCTCCGGAGTTGGGCATGTCTCCGGACATGAAGTTATCCAGCACCTTTTGTCCATCCCTGATGTTCTCGGGTTTAGGGGCATCGACAACCCCCTCCTTTTCAGTTGCAAATAGTGGTGTTGACCTTGCCCAGTTCAGTTGCGCAAAATATCCGGCCCCAGCCTCAAAGACTTTTGCTTGATACTCGCAGTCCTTGTGAGATAACCAGGCTGCCATCGCCGAAACTTTTTCTGGTCCAAGCTGATCCAGAATCTCTTGTGGTGCGCTCTTCAATTCAGATTTTCCTTTGGCTAGTCTGCTCGCGTTTATGTCTGAATTTAGGTCTTTGACCATTCGAGTGTTAGCTTGAGGGATGATGGTATTGCAGTTGATATCTAGCTTCAGTTTTTTAGCTTCAAACTGGAGAGAATTCGCAATACCAATAACGCCTGCCTTACTGGCAGCGTAGGCAGCCACCCCTGCACCATAGATTGCGGGCGAAGCGGTGAAAACAGCTCTACCGTACTTTTGTTGTATAAAGGTTGGCCAAACCGCTTTCATAACTGAGAAGACGCCGGTCAAGTTCACGTTAATCGTTTTCTGCCAGGATTCGAGCGTGAGTTCTGTCCAAGTCTCAGGCGTAACAATACCTGCGTTGTTAATGACGATGTCGACCCTTCCGTAGGTCGACATACTAGCGTCAATTATGGCTTCACCGTTTTCTACTGAATCGTAGTTGGCCAGCGCGTCGCCTCCCTTCGATCTTATTTCCTCGACTAGTTGATCGGCAATTTTAGTTTGAGTGCTGCCCCCGCCATCATAGGCTATACCAGGATCGTTGATTATTACCTTGCAACCTCTTGAAGCGAGAAGTAGAGAGTGCTCTCGGCCTATTCCTCGGCCAGCACCTGTGATCAGAGCAACCTGGCCATCGTATCTTAGATCCTCTGTTGCCATTCAATTCTCCTGGTTTCTTAGTCAGTGTGAAGCATTCTATGTTCGCGGCTGATGGAAAGTCTCGTTAATTTGTTTCCAGATTTATCCTTAGGAGTTCCGGACGGCTTTTGATTACAGTCACCAAATAGCGTGCTAGCCTTGTGTCGTGCTCAAAGAAACTCAAAGTCTAAGGTCATGACTGCTGAAAAAATTGGGGTCTTCGTTG
>JBJKYX010000033.1:0-84396 GCA_045560825.1 Candidatus Azotimanducaceae bacterium | reverse complement strand
CCAAGTTCAGCAAAGGGTATCAAGGGTATTAGGAAATAGAGAAGGATTATTAGCAGCAAAAGACTGAGACCGCTAAATAAGGATATGGCGGCCATCTTTGCGTACAGTAAGGTCGAGCGCGCTACTGGTTGGGCTAGAAGAGGTTCTAAGGTCCCGCGCTCTTTTTCACCTGCCGTAGTATCGATGGCTAAAGGCAGTCCGCCGATGAATATGGTGACAATTATCAGATACGGTAAGTACATGATAATTGACAAAGCTTTGGCTGCCGGCGATGCGACGTCCAAATCTGTTACTCTGATTGGAGAAATTATGGACGGATCAACGCCTCTAAGCTGGAGCCGTAATAGTCCAGTTCTGCTGCTGTATTGATTAATTAAGCCTCGTAGGAGTGAAACGTGCTTCAGAGTGTCTGAGATCGTACCTCCCTCGTAGACAATTTTGACCGTATTCTGCTGTCCCGATCTAAAGCGGTGGGAGTAGTTTTCTTTTATTACCAGGATCACCTTCTCATTGCCAGAGTGGACCAGTTCTTTGGCTGAGGAAGTAGAGTCGATTTTTTTTATAGCAGTATTTTGTGACGCTAGAAAATCGATTAAGCCTGGCGCATAACTTGACCCAATCACGCTGAACTCGGTGGGGTCTTCCGAGTCGCCTTGAATTTGTTCCAACATAAAAGTGATAAGGCCGACTAGAAAAATAGGCGCGAAGATGGCCGGTGACAAGGATGAGAATAAGGCTCTTCTATCGCGTAGATTGTCTTTACACTCCTTTTTAACGATGGCTGTAAATTGAGACATAGCGAAGTTAGCTTCCCGTGATTTTCAAAAAAGCTTCTTCTAAATCCTGGGAACCGGCTTCAATTCTTAGCTCGTCGATAGACCCACTAAATTTTACGGTTCCCTTGCTGATGATGACTATCTCTTCGCAAAGATTTTCTACTTCCTGCATGATGTGGCTAGAGAACAATACGCACTTTCCGCGTTCCTTGAGATCCATGATGATTTCTCTGAGTGCTCGAGTAGCCATTATGTCGAGTCCGCTGGAGGGTTCGTCTAGCATTACATTGATTGGGTCATGGATCAGGGCCCGGGCCAATGAGACCTTGATTTTTTGCCCTTGCGAATAACCCTCCGAAGGTCTGAGGCAGAAATCCTTCATTTGAAGCTGATTGAGCAAGCTTTCGACGCGCTCCTTCAAAGTGTCAGCTTTGATTCCATGTAGCTCGCCATAATATTCGATGTTTTCTACTGCATTCAGCCGGTTGTAGATGCCAGAGTTATGGGGAAGCACACCGATTTGTTCTCTTACTTTAAAAGGTTCATCTCTTACATCGAAACCTGAGACGGTGGCCTTACCTGCGCTGGGTTGAATTATTGTAGACAGGACTCTGAGACAGGTTGATTTGCCGGCCCCGTTTGGACCCAAAAGAGCGGTGATTTTTCCGTCCTTGGCCGAAAAGGAAGCTCCGTCCAGAGCGTTCACCTCACCGAACGTTTTTTTGAGTTGATCTACTTCGATCAAGGGCTGGGCCCATAGGCATTCACGAAAAACGGTACGGGCTTGAGGTGCTGTACGCAGCTAGTTCTAAGGTTTTCTAAATTGGGATCTTCTAGAAAGTCCGCGATGATTTTTGGGATACATCCCCTAGAGATCAGCCCATGACCTTGTCCTTCACCGATAATATGTAATCTGTTTTCCAGATTTGAAGCGAGTTGTTCTCCATAAACCGGGGGGGTCACTGGGTCGTACTGGCCAGATAAGATTAGGCTAGGTGTCTTGCTTTTGAATGGCTGTTTTATGGATTCGTTAGTGGGTCCAACTGGCCAGTCAGAACAGATTTCCATGAGACTTTGGTGAAAATCACTTCCCATATAGGTGGTTTCTGAGTTTCTGATCAGTCGCTGTTGTTCATTATAAAAAGGAACGTCTTCGGCACAGGCAACTGCGTTGTGCATACCATTGCTGATGCTTTGGCCGAGCTGGTCGAGTAGTTGGGTGGCGATTGCGGCGATGCGAGAAAAGTCATTTTTTAGAGATGTTTCGTAAATGAGGAATGGCAATAAGGATCTTAGCTCCGGGTTGTAAAGAGACATTCTGATCACTAACGCTAAATGTTCTTTTTCGACTTCAACTTCGATGGGATCGCCTGACCTTGGATCCCGGAATTTCGTATTTACAGGGTGTTTCTTTAGCCGTGCCATCAGATCCCAGAACTTCTCGTCAAGCTTTGGAAACGCGTTATTACATGGGACGGATTCGCGGCATTGTTCAAAAACTAAATTAAGGGCCTCTTGGCTTTTAATGGCGACGTCGGGTCCGAGGGCTATGGTGGGAGGAACTACACCGTCAAGTATCAGCGTTCTTGTCGATGTTTCGAATTGACGGGCGTACTCCACGGCGACCCGGCTGCCATAGGATACACCGTAAACATTAAGTCGATTTTTTCCAAGGGCCATTCGTAGATTTTCGATGTCTTGGACCGCATAGGTCGTCGAAAAATATCTTGGATCGTGATTGAGCTGTCCTAGGCATTCCTTGGTTAGCAATTTGATATCTGTGTCTGTGATTTGTATCTGATTGTCTGCGAGCGCAGGACAAGCTAGGGACGATGATCGGCCGGTCCCTCTCTGATCCATCACAATAAGATCCCTTTTATTTAATATTCTCCTGAATACGTTTGCCGCAGCGAGATCGATCAGGAGATCGACCGATGAGCCTCCAGGACCGCCGTTTATTATCAACAAAGGGTCAGGACTAGGGTTGGGGGAAGCGGACCTGACTTTGACTACGAAAAGGTCTATTTGTGCGCTCTCTGAATCACCTGGGTCTATTGCTTGCTTCCAGTCTGCACATAAAGCAGAGAGCATGCCTCGACCATCCAAGGTTGATAGCTCGCATGGATTAAAATTTAATTCCTTTTTTGGTTGGGCATTTGCCGTCAAATAGCATGGAAGCGCTACTAAGAAAATTAAAGACGAGATGAGCCTAAAAGATACGATTGGCACTGTATTCTGTCAGGCTTTCAAGGGCATATCGATACCTATTTTCGGGAAGATTTAGCAGATGCTCTCTAGCTTGTTCGATCTCTCGGAGCGCTGCTTTTCGGGTGTCTTCGATTGCGCCGCTTTTGGTGATTATTCCAACGATCTCTTCTATATTAGCTGATGATTTTTGTTTCAGCGCATAGAGCAGAGTGTCCTTTTCCTTGCCGTTAGTCTTTGCAAGAGCCATTATGATCGGAAGAGTCAATTTGCCCTCGGACAGATCGTCGCCCGTATTCTTGCCCATTATCGTTTTGTCTCCAATGTAGTCCAAAAGGTCATCCACCAATTGATAAGCCATCCCAAAGTGATGCCCGTAGGATCTAATAGAAGCGACGTGGTCTTCATTGACTATTGGACTATTTGACATCGCGAGAACGCCAGCTGAATGGGTGGCAGATTCGAACAAAAGAGCCGTTTTGCAGTTGATGACCGCTCGATAGCTATCCACAGACAAGGAGAAATTGCCCAGGTTAGCGAGCTGCATCACTTCCCCTTCGGCAATTAGGTTTGTGGCATCTGAGAGAATTTTCATGACGTTCAGATTTCCGATTTCAACCATCAGTTGAAACGCTCTGCTGTATAGAAAGTCTCCGACTAGAACGCTGGGAGGATTTCCCCATTTCTCGTTGGCTGTTAATCGACCTCGTCTAAGCGCAGATTTGTCTACCACATCGTCGTGCAGTAGCGTTGCGGTATGGAGAAATTCGATCACTATTGCTAGTTTATTTGCGTCCATGTTCTTGGTGTTGAAAAGACCTGAAGTCAGGAGCACCAGTAACGGTCTAAAACGCTTGCCGCCGGCCTTGACGATATAGCTGCCAATTTCTTCAACTAATTCAACCTCAGAAGACAGCATTTTGGGGATAAGGCCGTTCACCACAAGGAAGTCATCACTTACGACGTCGTAAACTTGGGCTAATTTTTCTGAATCCAGAATGTCGGAGTCCATCAAAGGAATCTCATTATCTGGCGATTTAGAACTTAATTCGGACATGTAGGGCCATTAATTCCAAAATTGTTTGCTATAGATAGGCTTTGAGACGTATCTGACCTTATTTTGCGTTGTAATCGGAAAACTTTACACCTAAAATTACGCGCCTTTGAAATTCTTGTTGCGTTATTTTCGCAAATATTGCAAAGGGCAAGGATACAGTCTGATTGAGGTTAGGAGTAGGGATATGTTTGCAGTTTTCCAAAGCGGGGGTAAACAACACCGTGTTACCGAAGGTGACGTGTTGCGTCTCGAGCTTCTTGAATCGGAACCAGGCAATGAAATTGTATTTGATAAAGTGCTGATGGTGGCCAATGGAGAAGAGGTTGACGTCGGGACCCCATTTTTAGACGGTAGCACGGTAAAAGCAGAAGTTTTGAAATCGGAACGAGGAAAGAAAATCCGGATACTTAAGTTTCGAAGAAGAAAGGACTACATGAGACGCCAGGGCCATAGACAATGGTTCACCGAGGTAAAAATAACTAGTATTCAGGCGTAAGGCCTTTAGGAAGGAGCAAATAGAATGGCGCATAAAAAGGCTGGCGGTAGCACTAGAAACGGAAGGGATTCTGAATCAAAACGACTTGGTGTTAAGAAATACGGTGGACAAGTTGTCCGAGCTGGAAATATTCTCATTCGACAAAGGGGAACTCAGTTTCATCCTGGAGATAATGTCGGATGTGGTAAAGATCATACTTTGTTCGCGACCTCAGATGGCGTGGTCGAGTTTTCTGTAAAGGGTGCTCTTAAACGAAAAACGATTAGTGTAGTAGCACAAGCGCAGTAAAGTGTCCGGTTTCTTGGTAAAAAGACCTCGCCAAGGCGGGGTTTTTTTGTATTAGAGATTGAGGGTTTGGCGTGCAGTTTATAGATGAAGCGACAATTCGTGTAAATGCTGGAAAAGGCGGAAATGGTTGTTTGAGTTTTCGTCGAGAGAAGTATATTCCAAAGGGCGGCCCGGACGGCGGTAATGGCGGGGAGGGCGGCTCGGTCTATCTAATTGCGGATGACTCGCTAAATACGTTAGTTGACTTCAGGTACCAACCGTCTTTCAAAGCTGAAAGTGGTCTGGCCGGGTCTGGACAGAATAAAACCGGCTCGGCCGGAGAGAATTACCTTATTCGCGTTCCGGTTGGTACAACCGTAATTAATGAGGAAACACAGGAAATACTGGGAGATTTAGAAGAAAACGAGGAAGCTCTATTAGTTGCTAAAGGGGGATCAAGAGGACTGGGCAATGCTGTCTTTAAGTCAAGCACGAACCGAACTCCAAGAAAGACGATTGCTGGAGGCGAGGGTGAGTCGAGGCAGTTGAGACTTCAGTTAAAATTGCTGGCAGATGTTGGTTTGCTCGGCTTGCCTAATGCAGGCAAATCTACCTTGATCAGTCTTATCTCTGCTGCCAACCCCAAGGTAGCCGACTATCCATTCACCACTTTGATCCCCAGTTTAGGTGTGGTTCGTGTGGCGGAAGAGGCGAGTTTTGTTATGGCCGATATCCCTGGTTTGATTGAAGGCGCCGCAAGGGGGCAGGGGCTTGGAACTCAGTTTCTGAGGCATTTGAGTCGTACTCGAGTCATTTTGCATTTGGTGGAGGTTTTACCTTTGGACCAAAGTTCGCCTTTGGACAACATCGAATTGGTTGAGAGAGAATTAGCTGAATACAGTCTCTCGATGTTGGAACGTGAGATTTGGATAGTTTTAACTAAGATAGATGAACTAAACCAAAATGAGATCGACGAGTTGATAAAGGCCTTCGAGAGGCGGTTTGGTACTAGAAAAGTGTTTGCAATATCGGCGATGGCAGATGTTGGCTTGAAGGATCTGAAACAAGAAGTTATGTCAGAGCTGGCTGCTATGGATGCTCTTATGAGTGAAAATGCTGATTTCAAAGAGAAAATTAAAGATTTGGAAAATCGAATAGGCGCCGATGTCTTAGCTCGCTCGCATAAGGAGAGAGAGGCGATTCACGAATTAAAACAAAAGCATCGGTTGGAAGAAGATGAAGCAGACTCGTCTATTGAGATAGTCTATGTCAAAGATTGATCAAAGAGGTTCGTTTAAAGCAAGTAAACGTATTGTAGTTAAGATTGGTTCTGCATTGCTGGCTCAGTCCCAAAAGGGAATATTACGTGATCGGATAGCAGCTTACTGTGCTCAAATATGCCAATTAGTAAATGATGGATACAAGGTTGTGGTTGTTACTTCCGGCGCCGTGGCCGCAGGCATGGGTAGACTCGGATTGCAAAAGCGACCTGCAAAAATCAATGAGTTACAAGCTATAGCGGCCATTGGCCAAATGAACTTAATGCAGGCTTACGAAGAAGATATTGGAAGGCTAGATCAAACCAGCGCCATGATTTTGCTTACTCATGAAGATTTTTCGAATCGACAGAGATATTTGAATGCTCGATCCACCTTAACTCGCTTGCTGGATTTAGGTGTTATTCCTCTGATTAACGAAAACGACACTGTAGCCACCGACGAAATCAGGTTTGGGGACAATGATACTCTTTCAGCATTTGTAACAAATCTAATCGACGCTGATCTTCAAATTATTTTGACCGATGTAGAAGGATTGATGGATAAAGATCCGAATATGTATGATGGTGCTGAAGTTATTCTCAAAGCGTCAGCCGATGATAAAAGCCTCGAACGTCTTTCAAGTGATCGCACTAGTACCCTTGGTCGTGGAGGTATGCTTTCCAAAGTAAGAGCCGCGAGGTTAGCGAGTAGGTCGGGTGCAGATACTGTTATTGCTTCGGGGAAGATAGCTGAGATATTGGTGAAAATAGTGTCTGGAGAAGAAATAGGAACCCATTTGTTCGTCGATAAAAAATCCTTAAGATCTCGAAAACGTTGGATTGCAGATCAATTAAAGCCAGCTGGATATGTGATTATTGATTCCGGGGCATCCGAAGCTCTTTCAAAGGGAGGAGCTAGTCTTTTAGCTGTAGGAGTTCTCGGCGTATCTGGGAGTTTTGAAAGAGGGGATTTAATAGAGTGTCGGACCCAGGACGCGACGGTTATTGCTCAGGGGTTAGTCAATTATTCGTCTGGAGATATTCTAAAGCTTAAAGGAGTGAACTCTGAAAAGTACTTAGAGAAGATCGAGCATGTGTACGAAAACGAGCTGGTACATTGTGATAACCTAGTGCTCGTTTGAGATGTGGCTGGATGACTAACCGATTAGGAGGCGAGCGCTTTGATTTTCTTGTTTAATCGCGATTTGTATCTAGCAGCTTGATTTTTGTGGAGTATTCCCTTTGTAATCATCTTATCGATGACTGGCACCGCCTTCAAAAAAGCCTCAGAAGCTTCTTCTGCGTTATTCGATTCTATCGCCGCGTTCACACGTTTTATGTATGTCCTAGCCATAGATCTCTGACTGGCGTTACGGATTCTGCGAGTTTCCCCTTGTCGCGCTCTTTTTCTGGCTTGGGCACTGTTGGCCAAATTTTACTCCTTTTGAGAGGTATTAACTTGAGGCCGGCAAATATGCCGCCGTAACTGTTAGATGTCAACCGAGAATAGAGAAAAACTAGCAGACATAGAGGAGGAAGGTTCCAGTCAGAAGGTGGCGCGCCAGGGTTTTATCGTGTCCTTCATGACATTTTTTTCAAGAGTTTCCGGTTTAATTAGAGATATAGCACTGTCATATGTTTTCGGTGCTTCTGCTATGGCAGATGTATTTTTTGTTGCGTTCAGGATACCCAATTTTTTCAGGAGACTATTCGCGGAAGGCGCTTTTAATCAGGCGTTTATTCCGGTCATGGTTGAGTTCAAAGCTAAAGGACGCGAGGAGCTTAGGATATTTTTGTCATCCGTTTCAGGATTGTTTGGTGCTTTGTTAATTATTTTTGTTTTTCTCGGGTTTATTGGATCTGACTTCCTGGTAATGTTGTTTGCGCCCGGGTTCTTGTCAGATCCCGACAAACTCGCTCAAACAAGCGATTTAGTTCGTATTATGTTTCCCTACATCGGACTCATTTCTTTGACAGCATACGCGGGGGGTGTTCTCAATGCGCATGATCGTTTTGCTGTGCCTGCTATTACACCTGTGTTGCTTAATTTGTGTTTGATAATTGCGTCGCTCCTTTGGATTTGGGAGGTTTTTGACGGTCTGGCAGTTGTTGTGTTGGCGTGGGCCGTCTTGCTTGCCGGACTTGCGCAGCTAGCTTTTCAGATTCCGTCAATAGGTTTCTTGGGTCTTCTTGTTAAGCCAAACCTCGACTATAGGCACTCAGGTGTGAAAGAAATGGGTGTTTTAATCGTGCCCGCTATATTCGCGTCTTCGGTAGGACAGATAAATGCGCTAGTTAATACCGTAATAGCGTCTAACTTGGTGGAAGGCAGCATATCTTGGCTGTACTACGCTGATCGTTTGCTTGAGTTACCAGTCGGCATGGTGGCTATTGCATTGAGTACCGTTATGTTGCCTCATTTATCTAGACAATCTTCAAGTGGTTCAGAAGACAGTTTCAATGGCTTAATAAACTGGGGTATTCTGATGGGCCTAGGCTTGGGATTACCGGCCGGGATAGGCCTTTATATTCTAGCCGTTCCCTTGGTTTCTGTACTATTTATGAGTTTTGAGGGCGGTGCCATGACAGATTACGACGTCAGAATGGCTGGCCTTGCTCTCGAGATGTTTGCTATTGCGCTGCCTGGATTTGTTTTGGTGAGGGTGTTGTCGAGTGGTTTTTTTGCAAAGAAAAATACTAAACAGCCTTTTCGTTATGCGGCATCAGCGGTAGCGGTCAATCTCTTGGTTAGTTTGGCTACTTTTAGGGCGCTGGGGCATGTAGGTTTGGCTTTAGCAACCGCTTTATCTGCTTGGACAAACGTCTTTTTATTATATTTTGGTTTCAGACGGCATAAAATAGCAGTGATTAAAGTTATGACGCCTCAACTAGTTAAGGTGTATCTGTTATGTTTCTTGATGGCGCTAGGATTGGGGCACTTGGAGTCCGGATGACTTGATTTGGCTTGCTCAAGATCCTCTTGATCGAGTGGCCAAATTGCTGATTGCTATATTGGCTGTGTTGGGCTTATATCTAATTGCATTGCTTGGTCTCGGTTTTAGAGCTCGAGATTTAAGGCCTAGTGTTTAAAGGGTTAGAAGCATTTTTAACTTATAACACTCGATAATCTTAAACTGTCTGATAATAAACATGGAAATAGTGCGAGGATTTCATAATTTAAAACCCAACGGCAAAGGCTGTGTGGTAACCATCGGTAACTTCGATGGAGTTCATCTTGGTCATAAGATGCTGCTTGATCGCCTCTTTCTTAAATCCACAGAATTCAAGGCGCCATCCGTCCTCGTAACTTTCGAGCCGCAGCCTAGAGAATTTTTTGCGGGGACGAAAGTCCCGGCGCGCCTGAGTCGCTTCAGAGAAAAGGTGACCATTCTGGCGCAGACAGAGCTTGATCAATTGATATGCCTGCCGTTTAACGAGAAAACACAAAGTGTCCCTGCTAATTGGTTCACGGAGGACTTTCTTTCTAGAGCATTAAATACGAAATATTTGTTAGTTGGTGATGATTTTAGATTTGGTAAGGGTCGTGAGGGCGATTTCGAATTATTAGAAAAGTCTGGATTAGAGAAGGGCTTTGAAGTGGAGTGTGCGCAGACCTTGGAGTTTGAGGGGCAACGCATTAGTAGCAGCAGGGTCAGAGAATCTCTGGCGAATGGCGATTTCGAATTAGCCAAAGCTCTTATGGGTAGGCCCTATTCGATTATGGGGAGAGTGGTTTACGGGCGTCAGTTGGGAAGGCAGTTAGGCATCCCCACCGCAAATATCCGTTTGCAAAGATATCGGTCAGCGTTAGAAGGGGTTTATAGTGTCTCCGTCGATGGTTTAGACGTAGGCCCAAAGAATGGAATTGCCAATATAGGTATTCGGCCTACAGTAGGAGGCAAAGAGCCTTTACTAGAGGTTCATTTGTTTGATTTCTCGGGGGATATATATGGTCATCTCATCTCGGTAACTTTTCATCAGAAGATACGAGAGGAACAACAGTTCGCCTCAATTGAAGTGCTGAAAGCTCAGATTGAAAAGGACATCGCCCATAGCCAAGATTGGTTTCGAGCCAATGCTTAGATGGTTTTCAATATCATTTTTGGTCGTTTTCTTAGATCAGTGGACAAAAAGTATTGCCGTAGACGCTATGTCGTTAGGAGATCGAATCCCAGTATTTCCCTATTTTTCGTGGGTAAGATGGCACAATGAGGGTGCAGCTTTTTCCTTTCTCGCGAATGCCGGTGGATGGCAACGATGGTTTTTTGTGGTCTTGGCGGTTTTTTTTTGTAGCTTTCTTGGTTAATGAGTTAAGAAATTTAAAAGAGAGATTCTCTACCCTGCACTTGGTATATACACTGATCATTGGCGGTGCATTAGGTAACACGATTGACAGGTTAGTTAATGGATATGTCGTGGATTTTATTCTCGTCCACTATGACCAATATTATTTCCCTGCCTTTAATTTGGCCGATTCAGCATTGACTTTGGGGGCGGTTATCTGGGCTATTATTCTAGTTAGAGAAATGATTCAGGATAAGCCCATTGATTCTAGGGGAATCGAGTAATGACTCTGATTGCTAGTTCTGATGGAGTCGTCATTCGCAAAGGTTCTAATGTGAAACTTCACTTTTCCCTGATAATTGAAAGTGGTGAAGAAATTGATTCGACAAGGAGAGGTAACCCGGCGACTCTGATTATCGGGGATGGAAATTTACTTCCTGGGTTCGAGGAGGTTTTAATAGGTCTAAAGAAGGGAGATTCTGATCAAGTTCTGATTTCTGCGGCTGACGCATTCGGAGAGAGGAATAAAGATAACCTCAGGTTAATGAAAAAAGATCAGTTTGAGGGCGAAAAGCTTGGGGCTAGCCTAGAGGAAGGTCTCATCGTATCCTTTGATGGGCCAGGCGGAGAATTACCAGGAGTTATTGTCAGAGTCTTGGAAGATAATGTTGAGGTGGATTTTAATCACCCACTTTCTGGCCGGGATATAATGTTTGACTTTTCAATACTCGCTGTAACCAACCCTTAACTTAAGTTGCGTATAAAGTTGCGGTTAGCTGGATCGCTTAATATTTATGGGTGGAGGAATTTCGGGTCGATCAAAAAGGCCTAGAGTAATGATATTCGTCCAAGAACGATTTCTGTTCTTTACCTCATTTTCTAGAATAAGGTTGCCGTTCTCGTCAAAATTTTCGTGGTCTGGATAGTTCAACGCGAGTACTCGAAGAAGGTTATCGGTTTCTGTCTCTAGCCCCAATCTCCAGTTGCATTCGACTAATAGGACAATAGCATCTGGCGTTGCCAAGGTATTAGGATAGGTTTCCAAAACGTAGCGAGCCCTATTTGCCGCGGCGACATAAGCTCCTCTTCTCATGTAGTAGTCGGCCACTACAAGTTCGTAGTCGGCTAGTATATTCCGAAGGTGTATCATTCTTTGCTTTACGTCAGGAGCGTATTGGCTGTCTGGAAAAAGGCTAAGTAAGGTCGCAAAATCTGTGTAGGCAGCCTGGACAGGCTGCATGTCTTTTTTGAAAGCCTGTGATTGAAAAAACCGGTCAAATATACTTCTGGTCTTGTGAAAGGAAGAGAGTCCTTTCAGGTAATAGGCATAATCGATGTTGGGATGTTGAGGGTGCAATCGGATGAATCGATCGGCGCTAGCATTAGCCTCGTCCAGTCTTGAAGTCATATACTTCGCATAGATTAACTCTAATTGAGCTTGTTCAGCATATCTTCCGAATGGAAATCGTGACTCGAGTTGTTCCAGTTGTTCAATGGCGCTGCGGAAATTTGATGAACGAAGAGACCCTTGAGCACGTTTGTATAGTTTTTGCTCCGATGTCTCGATTTCTTCCGGGAATCCATCTTCTCTGTTTTCGTTATCGTTACTATTCCAACTGCATCCAGCGAAGAGGGCACAGACCACCAACGTGACGGACGATAGCATTAATTTAGTCTGTTTAAAGTCAAACAAATAAAAGTTGTTTTCCAATTGATGTCCTGCTCAATAAGACAGAGATGTCGTGTATTCTTACTAATTCCTGTCGGGTTGCAAGTGCAATGAAACGAATATTTCAAGAAAGGGTGGTCCCAGCTGAGTTAGATGCTTTGAGGGCAGATAAGGTAGCGGCGAGTCTGTTTTCCGATTTTTCAAGAAGTGAATTAGCCCACTGGATAAAAATAGGTGAATTGTCCATCAATGGAGAGCTGAAAAAAGGCAAAGACAAGCTTTTCGAAGGTGATGTTTTGGTTCTTGATGCAGAAATTGTCAAAAAAGAAGAATGGCATAAACCGGAAAATCTAGATCTTGATGTGGTTTATGAGGATGACGACCTTTTAGTTCTAAATAAACCCTCTGGATTGGTGATGCATCCTGGAGCGGGCAACGGTCAGGGTACGTTGCTCAACGGTCTATTAGCTTACCGTCCCGTCTTAGAGAGTTTGCCACGAGCAGGTATTGTTCATCGACTGGATAAAGATACCAGCGGTTTGCTAGTCGTAGCCTGTAGCAATGCGGCTTATAAAAAGTTGACCGAGATGATTTCAGTAAAGGCTTTGGAGCGAAGGTATCATGCAGTATGCGAAGGAAAGCTTGTAAGCGGTTTCGATATTGATAGACCTATTGGTAGAGATCCGAAAAATAGAACCAAGCAAGTGGTTTCCATGTCGGGAAAGGAAGCTTTCACTGAGATCAGAGTGATGCAGCGATATAGCGCGCATAGCTTGGTTCAGGCTGAGCTTAAGACTGGTCGTACTCACCAGATCAGAGTTCATTTAAGTAGTTTGGGACATCCTCTAGTGGGAGACGCGAAGTACGGTGCAAGGAGGCTTTTGCCGAGAGGTATAGACCAAGAAAGATCAAATATTGTTCGAGAATTCAAGCGACAGGCACTACATTCCGCATATCTAGGTTTCGAACATCCAATAACTGGCGAGCCTCAAAGATTTTCTGCTCAGTGGCCTTGGGACTTCCTTAAGCTTGTAGAAGCCTTGGGGGGAAAACAAGAAATATGGAGTTAATTGAGGCAGGTTGGGAGATAGAAACCCAGGTGTTCTGTGGTTCGACGATTATTGAATCGTCCAAAAACTCAAGGGATAGTAACTATTGTTTAAACAATCAAAGAGCAGGAGATAAAGACACTGTTAACACCAATCGAAAAAGATTACAAAATTTGATAGGTGCTTCACGTATTGTCTGGATGAAGCAAGTTCATGGCAATCATGTTGTTGAGGTAGGTGTCTCAGATAAGGCTGAATTAGCCGACACTGACGCCTGCTGGACCAGAGAGCGAGGTATAGGATTAGCCGTACTAACCGCCGATTGCTTACCTATTGTAATTGCTTCCGAAAAACAAGATTGGCTCGGAATCGCTCACGCAGGATGGAAGGGGCTTGCGTCAGGTGTAATAGGCGAGTTGATCTCGTGTTATCCGTCTTGTTCGACGGAGTTAGTAGCCTGGATTGGTCCATCAATTTCAAAAAGGAATTATGAGGTTGGCCGTGAAGTATGGTCTCTTTTCGATGAGAGACATTCGGAAAATGTTGTAAGAAGTTCGTCTGATTCTGGTGCAGGTAAGCGTTTGTTGAATTTGGTCTCAGTGGCGGAGAGTCAACTAAACCAAGCCGGGGTCGGTAAGTTCTTCTCTTCGGATTTGTGTTCATACTCAGATTCGAGATTTTTCTCGGCTAGGCGTTTTCAAAGAAGCGATATGAAGGAGTTTGATGGTCGACTCGCAACTGTCGCTTTGCTTCAAGGGTAAGCGTTTAACGATGTGCCTTTGCTACTTTTTGGGATAAAATAGCGAGTGGCCCATTCATCCATGTCTTGTTTGACTGGTAGTTCAAGCCCGAGTCTGAAAAATATAGTGAATATGTTTTGGCAAGGGTGAAGTGTGGATATTACGGATTAGATAGTTTGATATGAGATTGATGGGTTTTCTCGGTTTCCAAGCACTTTTAAATTTGTCTTACTGATTAAAGGAGTAATACGGTATGTCTGATAGGTTGTCAGGCGGAGATATGCTAATTAGGGCGCTGCAGGAAGAAGGCGTCGATTGTATCTTTGGTTATCCTGGTGGCGCTGTATTGCACATTTATGACGCCATTTTTAGACAGCAAAAGATACGTCATGTTTTAGTTCGGCATGAGCAAGCTGCGACGCATATGGCGGATGGTTACGCTCGCGCGACCGGAAAAGCCGGAGTCGTCCTGGTCACGTCAGGACCTGGTGCAACCAACGCGATAACTGGTATCGCGACGGCTCACATGGATAGTATCCCGATGGTCGTGTTGTCAGGCCAAGTTCCCTCTAATTTGATAGGAAGCGACGCTTTTCAAGAAACTGATATGGTTGGCGTGTCTAGACCCGTCGTAAAACATAGTTTTATTGTTAAGCATTGCAGCGAAATACCTTTGATCATTCGCAAAGCATTTCATATTGCGACCACGGGTCGGCCTGGCCCCGTGGTCATTGACATCCCCAAAGATACGACCGATCCGGAAATCCTGGAGACTTATGAGTTTCCCAAAACCGTCCAGATGCGGTCATACAATCCAGTAGTCGAGGGAAACACTAAGCAAATTGCAAAGGCCGTAAAGCAAATTTTTTCTTCGAAGAAACCTATTTTTTATGTGGGGGGCGGAGCGGTGCAGAGCGATGCCTCTGAAGAGCTAAAGGCAATAATGGCATTTCTCCGCGCGCCTATCACAAATACTTTGATGGGCTTGGGTGCGTTCCCAGGCACTGATAAGCAATGCTTGGGCATGCTAGGAATGCACGGGACATATCAGGCGAACATGGCCATGCATGAAGCTGATTTAATTGTTGCTGTTGGAGCACGTTTTGATGATCGGGTGACGAATAATCCTGACAAGTTTTGTCCAGAAGCTAAAATAATCCATATTGATATAGACCCTGCATCTATTGCCAAGATTATCGACGTGGACATACCCATAGTTGGCGATGTGAAAGCTATATTGTCTACCATGAGTAAGACTCTTGAGTCTTTATGGTCTGACCTTGAGATAGGGGATCAAGAAAACTTCCGAACAAGCGTTGAACAATGGTGGGGTCAGATAGAGACATGGCGGGAAGCGCATGGTCTTGATCATTCCCTCACAGCAGATAGAAGCGAGCGGATACTTCCTCAGGCTGCGATTAAGATGCTCTACCAGGTGACTAGAGGTGAGGCTTATGTAACATCGGACGTAGGCCAGCATCAGATGTTTGCGGCTCAGTATTATCATTTTGACGAACCACGCCGATGGATTAACTCAGGTGGGTTGGGGACTATGGGATTTGGGCTTCCTTCTGCTATGGGAGTGCAATTTGCATATCCAGAAGCGGTTGTGGCGTGTGTGACTGGTGAGGGGAGTTTTATGATGAACATGCAAGAACTCTCAACATGCCTCCAGTACGCCTTGCCCGTAAAGATTATTAATTTAAACAATCAAGCGTTGGGGATGGTCAAACAATGGCAGGATATGCAATACAGTGGAAGGCACTCTAGCAGTACTTATAGCGACTCTTTGCCAGATTTCAAAACCCTGGTAGAAGCTTTTGGGCATCATGGCATTAAGGTCGAACAGTTTGATCAATTAGAGGAGGCACTGGAAGAAGCTTTTTCAGAAGAGATGCGGGATAAGTTGGTCTTCGTCGATGTTTGGGTAGATCCGGAAGAACATGTCTATCCGATGTCTGTTCGGGGTGGTTCTTTGGCGGACATGGTTCTCTCAAGGGATGAAGAGGCTCAAAAATGATGAGACGTATTATTTCGGTTCTTTTAGAGAATGAAGCGGGTTCTCTCTCCAGAGTAGTAGGGCTTTTCGCACAAAGAAACTACAACATAGAATCTCTGTCTGTAGCCCCGACGGAGGACCAGACTTTATCGCGGTTAACTTTAACCACCTATGGAGACAAGGGGCATTCCGAGCAGATTATCAAACAGCTCAATAAGCTGGTTGAGGTTGTTAAGGTGATGGATTTATGTGACGCTGACCATGTTGAACGCGAACTCATGTTGATTAAAGTTCGTGCCGTGGGGGATTTGCGACAAGAAGTTAAAAGAACGACCGACGTCTTTAGAGGCCAGATAGTCGACGTCAGCGGTGAGACCTATACCGTGCAACTGGTTGGTCCGGGAGAAAAATTAGACGCTTTTGTTAGGGCAATTGGAAAATCCGCTATCATTGAGGTTGCTCGCTCTGGAGTGTCGGGAATGGGTCGTGGCGAGCGTGTGCTCACCACGTAATAATGAGGGCTAATCGCCGTTTAAAGGGGAATCAAATTGCAAGTTTATTATGACAAAGATGCAGACCTTTCTATTATTCAGAAAATGAAAGTGGTTATTGTTGGGTATGGTTCACAAGGACATGCTCATGCGAATAACCTGAGAGATTCTGGTGTCAACAACGTGGTAGTGGGATTGCGCAAAGGGTCTGGGTCCTGGCGTAAAGCTGAGAATGCCGGCTTTGAAGTGCAAGAGGTTGCTGGAGCAGTAGAAGGAGCTGATTTGGTCATGATCCTAGTTCCTGACGAGTTGCAGCCTGCCCTCTATCGCGATGATATTGAGCCTAATATTAAGCAAGGCGCAGCGATCGCCTTTGCGCATGGTTTTAACATTCACTTCGAGCTGATAGAGCCTAGAGAAGATTTAGATGTCATTATGATTGCACCGAAAGGGCCGGGTCATACTGTGCGCTCGACTTATGTCGATGGTGGCGGCGTACCAAGTTTGATAGCGATTTCTCAAGATGCGAGTTCCCAAGCAAAAGCGCTGGCATTGTCCTATGCGAGCGCCAACGGTGGTGGTAGGGCAGGAGTCATAGAAACAAGCTTCAAGGAAGAGACAGAGACTGATTTGTTTGGGGAGCAGACTGTGCTTTGCGGAGGTGCTGCGGCGCTTGTTCAAGCTGGATTTGAAACCTTGGTTGAAGCAGGTTATGCGCCTGAAATGGCTTACTTCGAGTGTTTGCATGAGCTCAAATTAATTGTTGATTTGTTTTATGAAGGAGGAGTGGCCAATATGTGGTATTCGGTCTCCAACACCGCTGAGTATGGTGGCTTGACAAGAGGGCCGAGGTTGGTGACTGAGGAAACTAAAAAGGAGATGAAGAAAATTCTTGAAGAAATTCAGACTGGCAGATTTGCCAAAGAATTTGTTCAGGAAAATCAGGCTGGCGCACCCAGTATAAAAGCGATGCGCCGAATTACTGGAGAGCATCAATTGGAGGAAGTAGGCGCCCGCCTAAGAGATATGATGCCGTGGATCAAAGAAAACAGGCTGGTAGACAAAGAGGTCAACTGACAAGTGCGTTCTAAACTGTTTTCTTGGGCTTTCTTGTTAATAATTACGGGCTTAAAGTGAGGATGTGATTTTGCATGGAGGCTAATGAAGACAACGATAGAGTGAGCTCTATTTCTGATTTAGATGACAGGGAAGAAAAACCTTTGCGCGGTGCTTCCCGAAAGGGCCGATTCAGAGACAACTTAAAGAATCGGTTTCCTAACCTGCCTACCCGTAATCGCGGCATTTACCTTCTGCCGAATATAGTGACGACAGGAGCTCTTTTCGCAGGGTTTTTCGCGATCGTAGCGGGTATGAATGGCCAGTATGTTCAAGCGTCCTGGTCGATTTTTGTTGCCGCTGCATTGGATACAGCCGATGGGAGGGTGGCTCGATTAACCAATACAGAGAGCGATTTTGGAAAGGAGTACGATAGCCTATCTGACGTGGTTGCTTTTGGTGTTGCTCCTGCCCTAGTTACGTTTTCTTGGGGCTTGTCGACTTTGGGGCAAATAGGTTGGGTGGTGGCTTTTATCTATATCGCGTGCGCGGCGCTTCGTTTAGCGCGTTTTAATACTAAAGAAGAGAGTAATAATTTTATTGGCCTAGCTAGTCCGGCGGCAGCTTGTCTTATGGGCTGTTGTATTTGGGTTTGGTCTGAGTTTGTTGGAGGCCCGGTCACAGTTGGCGCTGCATCAATCATGGCAGGAGCGCTTCTACTATCGGGATTGCTGATGGTTTCTAATTTTTTATATTACTCACCGAAACAAACTGCGATTAGAGACAGGGTTCCGTTTATCAGTCTGGTTTTGGTGATTTTTACTTTTTCAATAATATTGCTAGAGCCTTCCTTAGTGCTGCTGTTCATTGGTGTTACCTATGCTTTGTCAGGTCCGTTCAGTTATCTTTGGAAAAAAACTAAGGTGAATGAAAACTGAGACCATTGAGTCTTATTATTTCTCTGGGGAATCTATGAAACGTGATGGTTACAAAAAAGAAGGTATAAAAAGTAGCGATATAACGCCTGAGCATGTTTTCCTTAATCGAAGAGACTTTTTGGGTAAATCCGCTGCGCTAGTTGCAGGATCTTTGGCGACGCTCCCCTTGCTTGGGTTGGCGGGTCTTCAAGAAGATGATGAAATTACGCCAGAGAAAATTGTGACGTCGTACAATAATTTTTATGAGTTTGGTACCGACAAGAGTGACCCTGTTAACTATGCGCACGAGATGGTGACTGATCCTTGGACGATCACAGTAAGCGGTAAAGCTAATAAGACCGGTAAGTTTTCTTTTGAAGAAGTGATAAAGGGGATCGATCAAGAAGAGCGTGTTTATCGTTTTAGGTGTGTTGAAGCCTGGTCTATGGTCGTGCCCTGGGTTGGGATTTCTTTAAAACGGGTATTGGAGCAGTTTGAACCTCATGGAGATGCGAAGTATGTCGAGTTCAAAACGCTTTATCGACCCTCTGAAATGAGAGGGCAAGGTAGTTTTTTTTCCAGTATTGATTGGCCTTATGTGGAAGGTCTGCGAATGGACGAAGCTTACCATCCATTATCCATTATGGCTGTTGGATTATATGGAAAAGAGCTACCAAACCAAAATGGCGCGCCTTGGAGGCTGATGATCCCGTGGAAATATGGGTTCAAGAGTGTTAAGTCGATAGTAAGTATTAGGTTTTCCGAAAAACAGCCCCGAAATACCTGGAATTTATTAGCTCCTCATGAATATGGCTTTTATGCAAATGTGAATCCTGATGTGGCTCATCCCAGATGGAGTCAGGCTTCGGAGCGAAGATTACCTAGCTCTTTATTCGATCCGAATCGAAGGCCAACTTTGCCTTTTAATGGATACGCAGATGAAGTCGCTTCGCTCTATTCTGGGATGGACCTAGCGAAAAATTATTAGAGTAGATTTGCTTTCCTACGCCTCGAGATCGCTCCCAATAATATTATTTTTGCCTTTGGTTTGGCTCTTTTTTCTCTCCTACTTGGAATATCTAGAGACTGGAGCTGGGTTTGGTGTTAATCCTGATGAGGCTTTTGTCAAATATTTGGGTGAATGGTCTATCCGGATTTTGCTCGTAGCATATTGTATTACCCCTGTTTCGAGGACCTTTGGGTGGAGTGCTCTTGCGAAACTGCGCAGATTTGTGGGTTTAACCGCGTTTCTATATGTTCTATTGCATTTGACGTCCTATGTTCTTTTGTATATCGAACTTGATTGGGTAGTTTTCTTAGAGGATGTGATAGAGCGGAAATACGTGGTTGTAGGGTTTTTAGCGTTCTTTTGTCTTTTATTGATGGCGATTACTTCAACTAAAGGTTGGAAGAGAAGACTAGGTAGCAGCTGGCGCCTATTACATAGACTGATACACATAGTCGTTCTATTTTCTTTACTACATTACATATGGCTGACAAAGGATGGTTTTGGTGTGATTTTTCTTTATGTCGTGTGTTTTGGGGTGTTATCGATTGAGAGGTTAGGTCGACTTATTCGGAAAGCTAACTGAGCCTCCTGGTTTTAACCGCACGATAGATATTGTCTAAAATGTCTAGGCTTGAGTCCCAGCCTAGGCAGGCATCGGTGACGCTTTGGCCGTAGACTAGTTTTTCTGACAGATCTTGTCTTCCCTCTACCAGGTTGCTCTCAATCATGACGCCAACAAGATCTCTGTCTTTCGAGCTGATTTGCTGGCAAACGGAGTTTGCAGCGAGAGTTTGTTTTTTGAAATCTTTATCGCTGTTGGCGTGACTTAGGTCGACCATTATTCCCGTTTCTATTTCATTGGCTTCTAAAAGTTCTCTGGAGTGGTCGATATGCGGATAAGAGAAGTTTTCTCCTAGGTTTCCTCCTCGGTGGATAACATGACAATCTGCGTTTCCGGTTGTCGATACGATCGCCGATTTCCCATGTTTTGTAACTGACAAGAACATATGAGGATTCATGGCAGATTTAATCGCGTCGATTGCGATTTGTATTGATCCATCGGTACTATTTTTAAAACCGATTGGTGCGGAAAGGCCCGAAGCGAGTTGTCTATGTATTTGACTTTCTGTAGTTCGAGCTCCTATCGCTCCCCAGCTAATTAGATCGCCTATGTATTGAGGCGTTATGGGGTCTAAAAATTCGGTTGCCGTGGGTAATCCCAACTTTGAAACATCAATTAGCAGTTGCCTGGCAAGTCTCAATCCTTTGTCTATATTATTTGATCCATCGAGATCCGGGTCATTGATATAGCCCTTCCAGCCTATTGTGGTTCTAGGTTTTTCGAAGTAAACGCGCATTACGATCTCTAATGAATCCTCATATTGATCAGAAACTTGTTGCAGTCTTGCCGCGTAATCCATTGCTGCTTCAGGGTCATGAATAGAGCAAGGACCAATGATGATCAACAAACGATCATCCTGTTTGTGAAGGATTTTTGATATTCTATCTCTAGAGTGAAAAACGCCCCGTATTGTCTTGGAATCTAGTGGTGCTTCCTGTATCAACTGGTAGGGAGTGATGACTTCAGCAACCTGATTTATGCGAACGTCGTCTATTTGTTCTTCCATGATGTCTAATCGAGTCGTTTTTTTGTAAGTTTAAGTGAAACACAACGTGATTGGCGTGCCTAATGAAGGATCAAATGATAAAAGATGGTCTGTTGAGAGAAATGGGGATCGAGTCCTGGTATTTAAGACCCAAAGAAAAACCTGAGAATGAAGAGGAAGTCATACAGAGTGCACCCGATTTCCTTAAATCAGATCCAGAAGAGAATCGCATTGAAAAGAAATCCTTGTTTGAGAAACGAGCGCCCAGCGTGGTTCAAACCGATCACGAAGCTTTTAAGTTCAGTTTCCTGAATTCAAAAGGTCTGGTATTAGTATTCTCGGATGAGCTTACCAACATTTATCAGCGAGTTTTGACAGACCTCATTAATTCCTTTGAATTGCTCAGCGACTCGATCCCACCGACGAAAGGGAAATCCGGAAAGAGGATTAGTGTTTTTGAGTGGCCTTTGGTTGAAGGTGAAGGTGATCCTGCTAAAGCATTGTCTGTATTTTTCGACAAATATTATGAAGAAGGTAAGAAAATTGTTATTTGCGAAAGTGCTTTTAAGTTAATTCAATCGCATATTGCAAAGGATCTGATTTATCAGGAAGTACCCGACGTCAGTCAAATAGTGTCTAGTAATGAGTCAAAGAAAATAGTTTGGGAAGTGCTCAAATCGATTACGAAATGACTATTCGCAAAATGAAGGAGTCAGATTTACCGGCTGTTTCTAGGATTGAAAAACTAAATCATATTCAACCTTGGAGTGAAAACGTGTTAACAGACTGTTATCACTCCGATTACCTTTGCTTTGTTGCTGAAGAGAATGGATACCAGAAAGAATTGACGGGTTACATTATTTTGTCTCAAGTGCTGGAGGAGTCTCATCTGCTAAATCTCTGTATTTCATTAGAGAGCCAAGGTTTGGGTCTAGGCCGAAAGTTAACTGCTCGAGGCATAAAAGAAGTGGTAAAAAGTGGAGCACGTAAAATGTTTCTGGAAGTTAGACGATCAAATCTGAAGGCTATTAGCTTGTACGAGTCGTTTGGATTCCGTGAGATAGGCATCCGAACAAACTATTATCAAGGGTCTTCTCTAAACGAGGACGCTTTAGTCATGGCTTTAGTATTACCTAGTAACTAGTTTCAGATAGATATCGGAGCGTTAATTCCTTTGCTTTGGTCTTCTTAACTATCCGCTATATAATTTCGCTTTCTCTCTTCGGGCAAGCGTTTTGGATAACTTCAAATCGGACAGACGTACTTTTGCGATCATTTCGCATCCTGATGCCGGAAAGACAACAATGACTGAAAAGTTGCTTCTTTTTGGAGGAGCAATACAAATGGCCGGAACCATAAAGTCGCGAAAGTCCGACCGTCACGCTAAATCCGATTGGATGGCTATGGAGCAAGAAAGGGGCATCTCTGTTACGACTTCGGTGATGCAATTCCCTTACAAAGATAAATTCATCAACCTACTTGATACTCCAGGTCACGAAGATTTTTCTGAGGACACCTATCGGACTTTGACGGCTGTGGATTGCGCTGTAATGGTTATTGACGGTGCTCGAGGAGTTGAACCGAGAACCATTAAGTTAATGGAGGTTTGTCGTTTAAGAGATACGCCGATTATCACGTTTGTAAACAAACTCGATAGAGAAGTAAGAGACCCCATCGAAGTGATGGATGAGATTGAAGAGATACTTCAAATAGAGTGTGCGCCCATGAATTGGCCGATCGGGATGGGTAGGCAGTTTAAAGGCTTGTATGACTTTTCGTCCGATGCGTTGATTTGTTATGAACCTGGCCAAGGTAGCAGAGTTTTTGACTACCCTGTTATTTCTGGACTCGAAGGGGAGGAGGCCAGATCCTTTTTAGGCGGTGATTACTCGGATCTTTTGGAAGAAATTGATTTAGTGTCAGGTGCTACTCACGACTTCAGCAAAAGCGATTTTGAAAAAGGCAGCATGACTCCGGTTTATTTTGGCACTGCGCTGGCAAATTTTGGAGTTGAACAGATGTTGTCAGCTTTCGATCAGTTTGCGCCCATGCCACAGTCTAGAGAGGCGGATCAACGGGTTGTCCAACCCCATGAGGACGAGTTCAGCGGCTTTGTCTTTAAGATTCAGGCTAATATGGATCCGAAGCATCGTGATCGAATAGCTTTTATGCGAGTTTGTTCCGGAGAATATAGACAAGGGATGAAGATGCGTCATGTTCGCCTTAAGAAGGACGTAAAAATTAACGATGCGCTAACCTTCATGGCGGGAGAGAGGGTTCACACCGAGGTAGCGATGCCTGGAGATATAATCGGTTTGCACAACCATGGGACCATTCAGATTGGAGACACATTCACTGATGGGGAATTGTTAAGATTTTCAGGTATTCCTAATTTTTCACCTGAATTGTTCAGAACAGTGAGGGCTAGCGATCCGTTGAAATCAAAGCAACTAGAAAAAGGGGTCACACAACTAGCGGAGGAAGGCGCTACTCAGGTATTTAAACCGCTCAATAAAAACGAGATAGTAGTAGGCGCTGTCGGGATTTTACAGTTTGACTTGGTCGCGTTTAGGTTAGCCGACGAATATAGGGCAGAGTGCATATGGGAGGATTCCCGTGTTCAGGCATCCCGTTGGGTATTCTGTGAGGATTCTAAAATATTAGAGGAATTCAAGAATGCTAACTCTGAATACTTGGCGGTTGATGGTGGTGGTTACCTGACTTATTTAGCGCCTTCCAAAGTTAACTTACAGTTGGCTGAGGAGCGCTGGCCGGATGTGAAATTTTTGGAAACACGTGAACACTAACTACTGGTTTTTGGTGTAACAGGAATATTTTTGTTATGGATATTATTGATGTCGCGGGAAAAACTGAGATGGAATTGGCGCTTATTGTTAGTCGTTTCATCGAACCGACTTCTGATCACGCGGTTTTTTTAACGCAATATTCGGAATTTACTGCGATGGTTCGCGAAAGAATCGATGGAACTAGTTCTTTAGATCTATTCTTGGAAGAGTATGGCAAGACTGGTTTTGTCCAGGAGCAATCGGTAGAAATGCAAATTTGGCACAGCGATGTTGTGCGTGTTTTTGAGGACAAAAAGGGAATACCAATTAGTCTTGGCGTGTTATTGATCGAAACAGCAAATCGTTGTGGCTTTACTGCTAAAGGAGTGAACTATCCCGGCCATTATCTTGTACACATAAACGAGCAGTTGGTCGATCCGGTAAGTCTAAGAAAATTAGATCCTGGGCAAATGATGAAAAGCCTCAAGATCAGACTGGATTACTAGCACCCGTTGCGCCGGTAGTCACGTTTTTAAGAATGTTGAACAATCTTAAAGCGTTGCAATCTCGCGATCAGAATTGGGCTGAGTGTATAGAGCTGGTAGATATGCAGTTGAGTGTTTCTCAGGGAAATGATCGGTTGAAAGCTTCGTTGATGTTTGAAAAAGGAGAGTTCTGGACAAAAATGGAAGTTTACTTGATGGCCCGAGAAAACTTTTTAGAGGCAGCTCGGCTTAGTGGCGACAAAAAGTTTATCGAACAATGTGAAGCTCGGGTGATATCAGTTTCAAACTTTGAACAAGTGGTCCATTGAGTTATACGTCAGATAGATCGCCGTAGGGGTTATCTATATCTAGGCTGACGCTCTCTCTGAATCCTGGTATGACTATCTCCTTAGGGGAAATAGATAGTTCCTCGCCATCCACTACGCCTTCGCCAAATCGATAGATTGGCTTGTTGTCAAGATCATCAGCTTTCAGATTATAGTTTTCCGCGGCTTCCTGTATTTTTTCTGACCTTTTTTTGTGCGCGGTTAGATCCTTTGCGCCCCACCTTTTTTTAAGAAGCTCTTCAGTTTTTGATGGGGATACAAAAAATCCGGTGGCATTGTTTCCTCCAAATCCTTTTGAATTTACGAATCCAACTGGCATAGACGATGGATCGATTTCGATATCATCGAAGGGTAACTGGAGGTGACTATCGTGTACGTCTTCCGCAATGTGGTCGATCGTTTTGATTCCAGGGAATAGTCCATCCTCCCATGTTCCTAGTATCGCGCTTAGTTGGTCTCCACCGGCTGGCGCCATGGAGTGGCCTACATAGCACTTAACGGCTCCTGTTAACCAAGATTCGATGCCGAAGGTCTTGGCCAACTCGTTGAGTATGTGAGATTCGGTCACTCGATTCTGGGGTGTGCCTGTTCCATGAGCTTGCATAAAAGATCCGTTCTTAAGAACTTCCTCTCCTAGTAAATTTTTGGCAGATGCCATGGCTTTTGCCACAGTTAGGTAGTTACCAATTCCGGGCCCCGGAATGGATTTTTTGTAGCCATCTGCATGAACGAAAACGTCAGGGACAGAACCAAGTATTCTCGCTCCAGATTCTAGAGCTAACTGATCATCCATTAGCACTAGCCAAATGGACGCTTCGGCGCAAGTGAATCCAGCATTCGAGGAAAACGGTCTGCAAGCTCGGCGATTGTCACAAACATCCGAGTCATCCAAGGTCTTTAGCTCTTCGTCTTCGGCTAAAGCACCCATGACACGGTAGCCTTCAATGACATGCGGAACGACTGGAGCTTCGCTGTTCCCTACAACAACAATTCGCTTGTTCCCAGAACGAATATCTTCTACAGCTCGTTTCACGTTATATAGAAAGGTTGCGCAAGCTCCTATGATTCCTGCTGTCTCTCCGACAGAGCCTAAGACGTAAGCATTAACGAAATCCCCAGGCATTTCGGGGAGCCCCAAGGCGCAATGCTTGGATGTTGGCCTACGGCCGGCAAGTGGGTTTTGTAAAAGACCGCCATAGGCATCATTGTCAAGCTGACCCATGGCGCTTCCCGAGTAAACAGCTATTTCGTCGGGTTTAACTAAATTTCTTATTTCTTCCACTTCAAAGCCAGTTGACTGGATAGCATCTGAAGCGCCGTAAATGGTCAACTGCAGCCCCCTGGGATGGCTTCTACTAGCATATAGCGCGGCCGGATCGAACCCAGAGGGAACTTGTCCTGCACTCGTAACTTTTGAAACCCTTTCATCGGGCAGCAGGACATTCAATGATTCTGCACAAACTATTTGGGTTTCCTTGTCATTAATCCTTGTAAGAGACCAATTGTTTGGGATGGTTTCGGGGAGCTGCTTCGTCGGTATTTTGAACGAAATTGATTTGGCGTCAGTATCTTTTAATGTTGCTGAGGATTGCCAATGAACTGCATCAGGATCAAAAATCTCGATCTTTCTAATTAATGTGTGATCCTTTATGTGCTGTCTGACGGTCGAGTCCTGACTATTACCATCCAGTCTCATTAGTTTGGCCAGACTAGCAAAAGTTGTATCCTGCTTTTGTTGACCAAGTTTATCTATAACAAGACGCCTATAAGCGTGATGAAAGGAAGCCCGACCCGCAGGGTTGACTCCTCCGAAGCCCACCATTACCGGGAGAGGGGAATTGCTACTGAGATTTTTCAAGACCTCTCCAGTGCTATGGCTGTTGCTTCGCCGCCTCCAATACAGAGCGCCGCTACCCCCCTCTTCTTATCTAATCGCTTCATCGCGTGTGCGAGAGTGACTACCAGCCGACTGCCGGTGGATCCTATAGGATGGCCTTGAGCACAGGCGCCACCATATAAATTTACCTTAGCTGGATCGAGGTTTAACTCTTGAATTGCTAGCATCGTTACCATCGCAAAGGCCTCGTTTATCTCGAAGAGTTCGACATCATCGATGTTCCAGTCAATTTTCGTCAGGAGCTTTTGTATCGCGCCCACTGGAGCAATAGTGAATTCAGAAGGATGAATTGAATGAGTACAATGCCCAACAATTCTCGCCAAGGGGTCCACCGTTAGATTTTGTTCATCAGAGGTTAGGACTAATGAGGAAGCCCCATCAGATATTGATGAGGAGTTAGCCGCTGTTATCGTGCCATCTGTTTTAAACGCCGGGCGCAGGGATGGTATTTTCTCGAGTTTTGCTCTGCCTGGTTGTTCGTCATTTGTTATTCGGTTCTCTCCGATTGAGATCGGTTCGATCTCAGATTCTAATAATTTATTTTCGATTGCGTCTCTTGCTTTGATTACCGAGTTTGTTGCGTAATCGTCCATATCTTTTCGGGTGAGCTGAAATTCATCCGCTGTATTTTGGGCGAAAGAGCCCATTGAACCGCCAGTCTCGGCATCCTCTAAACCATCTAAGAAAAGCGCGTCTTGCATTTGTTGATGACCCATTCGTAAACCTGATCTGGCCTTTTGTACCAAATAGGGGGCGTTGCTCATGCTTTCCATACCGCCTGCAATAATTGTGGTGCCACTATCAGCTTTAATCAGATCGGTAGCCAACATAATGGCTTTCATGCCAGAGCCGCAAACCTTATTGACCGTCGTCGCGCCGCACGAGTCAGGTAATCCTGCATTTCGCATGGCCTGTCTCGCGGGAGCTTGTTTGAGTCCGGCGCTCACAACGTTTCCCATAATTACTTCATCGATCTGTGAATCTTGAACTGAAGCGCGTTCTATAGAGGCTCTTATAGAATGTGCCCCGAGTTCTGGCGCGCTTAAAGAAGACAGTGCGCCCTGAAAACTTCCCACCGGTGTTCTTGCTGCACTAGCGATATATACCTGTTTTTTCAAGGTTCACCTCTTAGTTTAACTGTATTGGTCAGATTCTAATATTCTATGCCATGAAGAGCCAGCATCTGGAGTTGTTCAGTTTAAACGGTGCTCTTTAAACCTTGGAATCAGCTCGGCGAAGTTGCAAGGTTTGAAATTGATATCCAGTTGATTTTTCAGTATCTGTTGCCACGCCGTTTCGACAGCGTTTGAACTGCCTGGCAGGGAAAAAATCAGAGTACCATTTGCGATGCCGGCGACCGCTCTAGACTGGATTGTTGACGAGCCGATTTCTTTAAAAGAGATTTGTCTAAATAGCTCACCAAAGCCATCTATTGTTTTATCGAATAAGGGCTCTAACGCTTCTGGCGTGCTGTCCCTACCCGTAAAACCCGTACCGCCGGTCGTAATGATGACTTGTATATTTTGGTTTGCGATCCATTGTGAGGTTTTTGACCGGATTTCGTAGACATCATCCTTGACTAGTTGTCTATCATTCACCGAATGGCCAGCAGAAATGGCAAGCTGCTCTAAGATAGAGCCGGACTTATCCTCTTCGATGCTCCGGGTATCTGATATCGTCAGTAAGGCTACTGAAAGGGAACTAAGGTCCAATTGAAATTCTCAGGTTATGGGTTATGCCAGGGTTATCATACAACAATTTAAGCGCTACGTTTTAAAGGTCTGTATTTTAACTGTCTGATTGATAATCAGGCTGCAAGTGGCTAGAGTAGCGTTTTGTTTTTTCATTCTAGAAACGGTGCAGAAACAGCTCATAGAAGGGGATCGGCTGTTCTTAATAGCCGAAAATTTAGCGAAAGATTTCTCTCTTTTCCCTGAACAGTCCAGGGAAATTGAGCCCGTGCCCGGACTTCTGTCCGATTCGGTGATCAGAGGGGAAATAGAAGCGCTATCTAAGATAGATATTGACTCCTATATACAACGTGTTCTTGCTAATGCCGAAGATCAATCTCGGATCGCCGCGCCGAAAATAATCCGTCAACTCGGAAGTGTGTTCGAAGAGAAGAGTTTGGGTCCTTACTATCAAGCGATACTCGACTTAGCCTTCCCCGAAGGAGAGACCCGTAGAGTCGGTTTTATGGCTCAAGATAGGTCTAAAGATCTAGGGGTCTGGATGCCAGAACATCATCTTGAGGCCGCTAAGTTTGTGGAGATCTGCTCTACACAGTCAATACCTATTGTGACATTTATGGACACGCCAGGAGCAGATGCAAAGCAAGAAGCCAATGAACAAAATCAAGCGCACAGTATTTCGAGACTGATAGCAGAAATGAGTAATGTGGATGTTCCCAATATCGGGGTGATATATGGTCTTGGATATTCAGGTGGGGCGATACCGCTAGCGTCAAGTAATACGATCCTGTCACTAAAAGACGCTGTGTTCAGTACTATTCAACCCGGGGCATTAGCCAACATTGTCAGGCGATTGAATCTGTCTTGGCAAGAGTGTGCACAATACGTTGGTTTGTCTGCATATGAATTGTATGGCCAGGGTAATATTGATGGAGTGGTAGATTATAGTCCTGCGGAGAAGCCGTCGACGCTAGACAATTTGCGTTTAGCAATTGTGGGATCTATCTCAAATGTAGAAGGTAGGGTGAAAGAATTTGTCTCAGAGAATCCTTACATTCTTGACCATTATAGGCAAAGCCTGACTCGTTACCTCAACCCCTCTAAAAGTTTGCTCGCAATGCAAACAAGCGCTTCGCTTAAATTAACTAAGAATCCTACCGAGTACCTCAACGTGTTCGGAGTTGCCTATAGATATTTACGGTATCTTCAAGTCCGGAAGAGGATAAAGGCGACTAGCACTTCGCAGTATGGTCGTCTAGCGGCCTTAGAGTTGCCTGCGGGAGATCTTAAAAGAAGAACAGATCTGGAACGCAGACAAAAATTTCTAAGCTGGATTCAAGACCCGGACAAGGTAATTTACGATGACACCTTGCTAAAGGCTTGGCGGAATTACCAGGATAAAAAACAAGCTCTAAATGAAGATCGCGGACGCATAAAGCTACTTATATTTGGAGAGCCCAGGCAGAATTACGAAACGGCCAGATTTGAATTGATCTCCTGTTTGCTCGCTTTTTTGTATAACCGCTGGAAGAACGAGGCGACAAGTAACCTTGAGGTACTGATTAATTATCTGAGAAATTTTGAAGATACAAAATTAATACTGAAGGTCAGTGATATTGAAAACCCTATTGAGGTAATTAAGAGCATCTGTGCTCAGGATGATCTGCGGGAAGAGCTGCGTGAGCGATTTTCTTATCAAGGCAGAGCACTTTTAAACCCTGAAGACCTCGCAGATCGAGGTGAAAATCAGTTGGCTAAACAGCTAGCTTCAGAACTTAATGTTGCTATAACGGGCTCGGTTTTTTCTTTTTTATCCAACGATTTGCGATCATCAATTCAGTCTAACAGGGCTCTTTTAAATGAGAGAATTCCTCATCTAGTTGGATCGGTTGATGAATCAACTAAAAGTAAAGATGAGTCTGCAGTTAACGTTCTGGATGTTTTATTAGATGAAGAGCTAAGAGAGGACATTGTTGTCGAATGCAGAAACCTCTTAATATTTGATTCGGTTTATAACCAGGTCGTTGCGAATTTGGACGATATTGCCTCTGAAGCACAAAGTGCCCAGAGCTTATCGAAAGAGACTTTGGCGCAGCTAATACGCTCCGCAGTAGCTGAATCAGAGGGTGATAATCAAGGACCTGATAATAGTTCGGCATTGGCTCATTTTTTTGATTGGTATGAACGCTTACTAAAAATGCCGAAGGCTTCGTTATTCTTTACTGGGGTAGAGGAGTGGAAGAAGGCTAATTTTCCGCACATTGCAGACGCGCTATTCGTTGTGGTTACGCATATTTTTCAGAATTTGGTCACCTCATATATTCAATCTGAGCGTGAAAACAAAGTTTATCAAGGCCGGATTGCCCCAAGATTGATTGGCCGCAGGAAAGATTTCTGGAATCGCTTGAACATTGCATATAGTGATCTGTTGATGCAAAAACGACTAGTGGAAGAACGACGACGAAATCCGTTTTCCTACAAAGACATAATCGATAGATATTTTGATAATTGGGAAGATCGTTATGAAGATCTTTTAAGTACCGACCCATGTTCTTTTCCAGGTTTTCGTCAATCGATCGAATCGGCGCTTAATAAGGAGGTACCGCCTTGTGGGGTTGTAGCAGGGATAGCGGATTTTAAATTCTCGAAAAACGTGAAGGTCGGGGTTTTGTTATCTAACGTTTCCTTCCAAGCAGGCTCCTTCGATATGGCGAGTGCAGAGAAGTTCTGCAAGCTTTTGGTCGAATGTGCCGAGCAGCATATGCCCGTAGTGTGTTTTATATCTTCTGGCGGTATGCAGACGAAAGAGGGTGCCGGGGCACTGTTTTCAATGGCAGCCGTTAACGACCGTATTACTCGATTTGTTAGAGATCATGATCTTCCTGTTATCGTGTTTGGGTATGGTGATTGTACCGGTGGGGCCCAGGCGAGCTTTGTGACTCATCCTCTGGTACAAACTTATTATTTTTCTGGGACAAATATGCCTTTTGCTGGCCAAATTGTGGTCCCGTCAAACTTGCCTCTAAAGTCGACGTTATCAAATTATTTGTTTTTAAATAAAGGCAGTATGCAAGGACTTGTTGAGCATCCTTTCCAAGACGGATTAGAAGAAGTGATGCGACAAATAGACCCAGCGATCCCGTTGCCTAGTGAAAGCGTGGAGACTGTTGTTAAAAAAGTGCTCTCGGGCGGAGTTGCAGAATTTAGGCCTGTAGTGGTTGCTCATCAAAATCGTTACACCGACGCAGAACTGATTCGGCCTACAAAAAGAGTCTTGATACACGGCAGAGGTTGTACCGCAGTCAAATTGATTACAGCAGCTCATAACATGGGACTAGAAATCGTATTAGTCCAAAGTGATCCTGACATGCAGTCGGTTGCGGTTGATTTGCTTAACGAAGAAGATACGGTTGTATGTATTGGTGGTAATACGCCAGACGAAAGTTATTTGAATGCGTTGAGTGTGTTAAACGTTGCCGAAAATGAAGGAACTGATTCGCTTCATCCAGGGATTGGTTTCCTTTCTGAAAATTCCTCTTTCGCAGAATTGATAAGAAGTCATGGGATAAATTTCATTGGGCCACCTGTTTCCAGCATGGAAACGATGGGCAATAAATCCAATGCGATTAATACAGCAATGAGCTTGGCGGTGCCTGTTGTACCAGGTAGCCATGGAATATTGACCAGCGTAGAAAAAGCATCAGAGGTTGCCAATAGAATTGGTTATCCCGTACTTATAAAAGCTGTTCACGGAGGAGGGGGAAAGGGTATCCAGGTCGTGGAGGAAGAGGCGGAATTGTTTGAGCTTTTCCATAGAGTTGCGGCAGAAGCTAGAAGCGCCTTCGGTAATGGCGACGTATACATAGAAAAATATGTAACTTCTCTCAGGCACATAGAAGTTCAATTGTTGAGGGATAGTCAAGGATCGACAAAAGTTTTGGGAATAAGAGACTGCAGCGTTCAAAGAGATAAACAAAAGGTTCTTGAGGAATCCGGGTCCACGATGTTGCCCGCTGATCTGGAGGAGTCGGTTATACAATCGACCCGAAAAATTGCGGATGAGGTCGGTTATATAGGGGCTGGCACGGTCGAATTTATCTACGATTTGAAATCAGAAGCGATTTATTTTATGGAGATGAACACTCGTCTTCAGGTCGAGCATCCGGTCACCGAGTTAGTTTCTGGTGTGGAAATTGTTGGCGAACAGTTTCGTATAGCAAGCGGGCAATCAATAGCTGATTTGCAGGAAAAACAGAAAGGATATGCTATAGAGGTCAGAGTAACGGCGGAATTGATAGAAAAAGACTCTGAAGGAAGTTTGAATTTCAAACCACAACCGGGCCGGATTTCCGATTGCAATTTTCCTGATCAAAAAAATATACAAGTCATCTCCACCGCCGGAGCGGGGAAGGAAGTTTCACCCTATTACGACAGTTTATTGGCTCAAGTGATAGTCCATTCGGATACTCGAGAAAATGCGATCGTTGAACTCATCGATTATCTAGAAAGAGTTAGATTGACTGGGATAAGCACGAATATTCCTCTGTTGAAATTGGTTTTAAAGGACAAGGTTTTTAGAGACGGGAATTATGATACGGGCTATTTGTTAGAGCTGCTCGAACGTACTGATGTGGAGGAGCTAATCTCTGAGACGGTAGATGCTGCCGGCGCGTCTGAAAGCGCTATTGGTAGCGAGAACATAGTGATCGAAGGAACGAACGAACTTAAAGTGCTATCGCCTTCTAGCGCAATTTTCTATAGTACTCCCTCTCCATCGGAACCAGACTATATAAATGTGGGGGATCGGATAGAGCTACAAACTACTTTATGCCAGCTCGAGGCGATGAAGATATTCTCGCCCTTGAAACTGGGTGATTTTAACCAAGGTAGTCAGATATATGATCCATCTGTAGAGTATGAAGTAACTCGCATTAATATTAGATCCGGTCAACAGGTTAATCCGGGAGATTTACTCTTTGTTATTTGTCCTGTTGAGCAGTAAACGAGCTGTTCGAAATCTGTTAATAATTGTTTCTAAGATTGACTTGTCTAGAGGATGAAACCTTTCGGAGCATTCGCATTCAGAGATTCGGTGATTTTTCTAGTCACGCTGCTATTTTGGCAGAACCTAAGCGATACCTATCTTTTTCATAGCATAGCTGGGCTACTAGCCGGGCTCTGCGCTTTTTTGTTCCACGAGTGGGGTCATTTGTTGGGCGCTTATCTTTCGAAAGCAGTGGTGCACCCGGCGCCCTCGCTATTTTCTCCACTGTTGTTCGACTTGGATTCTCAGAAAAATACTAGACGACAATTTCTGTATGTAAGTGGCACAGGATTCATAGCGACGAGTCTGTTTTTGTTTGTTTTTTGCTCTGTGTTGCCTTTGAACTTGTTTGCTGGCAAGTTGGCAATCTATATAGGGTTGGCGTTGGCTGCACTCACAGTTTTTATCGAGTTTCCAATTGCTTGGATCGTCTATAGAAGACATAAAATCCCGAGGGTTGAGATCTTCAGATAACAAAAGCTTTATTCAGACAGCTAGTAAGTACGCGCCTTGCATAATGCAGATGAAAGAAACTCCTGTTATCAGTTTATTTGTATACCTCGTAAATGAGGTTTCGTTCCACTTAGCCAATATTGTTGTCCCCATCCGTGTGCCCATGATCGCAAGAATAGCTGCTACGCCGAGTAACCAGCTGGGGAAATGATTATTGATGCTAACGAGTGAGATGTAGAAAATGCACTTGAACAGGTGGCTTATCGTTTGAGACATAGCTTTATTGGCGACTATTTCAAACCGAGAAAGCTTTGAGTTTTGATAAAAAACATCAAGAGCAGGGCCTGAAACACCTGCTAGCAGTTGCAGACTGGTCATCATAAATCCAGCGCCTATCGCCGAGTTTTTGTTTCTAATATCGAGGTGCCAAAACTTCAATGCCAATTTCATGAGGTTAGGAAATAGACCTAGCATTATCAAGACATAGGCTTTTTCTGGGGCGAAGCTAATCAATGTGAAGGTAATAAGTGCTACAAGAGAACCCGCAAAATAGTACAGATTAATCTCAGTGATAATGTGTGATCTAAGAATGAAGCATCTCGAGCCATTAGCGGTGAGCTGAACCAAGCCGTGAAGTACCATGGCAACTGGTACAGAATAGAGGGACAGCAATACGAACATCAAAACCAAACCGCCTGCCATCCCGAAAACACCGGAAAGCACGCTGGTCAAAAAAATCGTTACCAGTGTCGCTATGTAAATCAATGAGTCGTCTTTTGAATTTGTGAAAATTACTACTAGAATGATTGTTATAAATGAAAAAATAGAAAACATCTATGCTTGAGAACTTAGAGACGCTGATCACATTGTCGAAAGAAGGAACCATGGTTGAAGCGAGTACAACGTTGAATATTTCGCAATCTGCGGTGAGTAAGCGAATTGCCGCATTAGAGACTTATTATGATCGAGAACTAATACAGAGGCATGGGCGAAGGGTCGTTTTGACTCATCATGGGACTCGTTTGATAGAGCGAGTGACTCCTTTGTTGTCAGAGTTAAGGAGTGTTTTTTTAGAAGACAATACACTTAGGAGAGGCAAACTGATTCTCGGTGTGTCAGAAGCTATATTAACCAGTTGGGGAGCGGATTTATTTGCAAAGGTCAGGGAGAGACTTCCTAGTATTGAGCTTGAATTTCATGCTCAGCGATCGCCGGTGGTTTTGGATCGTCTACGATCCGGCGAGTATATGGTGGGGATTTGCACCGGTAGTTCGGACTCTGATCTTGATTTGGTCAGTGAACTAATAATGGAAGAGCAAATGGTGATTATCCCGTCCGCATTAAAGAAGTTTAAATATCAGGTGGGAGATTCGCTTGATGTCATCACCATCGAATCGCGCAGTGGCGCTTGGGCTTCGATTGAAGAGTCCATGCAGAATCTGAATTTGAAGAGAGTGTCCTCTTTAGAATCTTTTTTCTCTGTTGCTCAGATGGCGATTGCTGGTTTTGGGCATGGTCTCGTCCCGGTTGGAGTCGCAAGAACTTTGGCAGTCCCAGATAAGAGACTGTTTAAGTTGAGCGGTTCAAGGCTGACGCGACCGGTTAGATTTGTGGCTAGAAAATCAATTTTTTCCCAGGAATTAGTGAAAAGTTTCTATGCGGAGGTCACTTCGATCGCTTCGTCACTGGAATGACCAATCAGTAATTCGCCCAGGCCGTCTATCCAATCAGCTCGATCGTTCAAACAGGGTACTAAGGTTAAATTATGACCGCCGGCCTTGATGAAAGTTTCTTGTCCGCGATCACCGATTTCTTCCAAGGTTTCCAAGTTATCAGCGACGAAACTAGGACAAGCCACGACTAATTGCTTTACTCCGTTTTTAGCTAAAGAAATCAATGTTTTCTCTGTAGAAGGCGTAAGCCAAGGGACTGGACCGAGCTTTGATTGAAAGCTCGTACTGTACTTCGTTTTTGAAATATTCAGAGCAAGGGAAATAAGGTCAGAGGTTTTAATACACTGATGGCGATAGCAGTTGCCGTTTGTGCTGGTCCCTAGAAGACAACAATCTGGACTAGATAGACAGTGCTTGCCGGAAGGGTCCGAGTTTTTTATCTGGCTTTCTGGAAGGCTATGGTAACTAAAAAGCAGGTGGTCGAACTGTTCAGGTAAATTCTCAGCGATTACTTTTGCTGACGACTTAACGAATGCCTCGTTTGAATAGAAAGGCGGAATTACCGACAGATTTGCTTTTTCTTGATTTTCTTCGACGACCTTGTTGATTGTTGTGGTGACGGTTGCATCGCAGAACTGAGGATAAAGTGGTAGGACCTTGATATTTTGGACATTTCGTCTTTCGAAGGAAGATAGGGCTTCTGAAATGCTTGGACGACCATAACGCATTGCAACTTCTACTTTAATACCAAATTGTTCTTCCAGTTTTCTACCTAAGTTTTGGCTAAAGAATAAAAGAGGAGAACCGGTATCCATCCATATTTTTTTGTAGGCCTCGGAAGTTGATTTGGGACGAAAGGGTAAAATGAAACCACTTACGATCATTTTGCGAGCAAGCCAGGGAAGGTTAATCACATAAGGATCCATTAAAAATTCACCCAGATACCGTCTTACATCCTTGGTCGAATATGAATCTGGGCTCCCTAGGTTAATAAGTAAAAAGCCTGTTTTTTCCAAAGTACTCGTAGTTCTTAATTGTGTAGTGAGATAATATCTTGCGCTCTTATCACAATCAAAATATTGAATAGTGTTAGTAATCGTTGACTACCAGGCTGGGAATTTAAAGAGCGTTGAAAGAGCTTGCGCCGAAGTAGGAGTGGAAGCACTAGTCTCCGGCGATCCTGAAAAGATTCGTCAGGCAAGTAGGCTCATTTTCCCTGGTGTTGGAGCAGCGGGTGCGGCAATGGCCAGTTTGCAAGAGGCAGGAATTGATGAAGCTATCAGGGAGTTCTTTAACTTGGGCAGGCCCATTTTAGGGATCTGTTTGGGTTTGCAAATTTCGTTGAATTACTCAGAGGAGAACCAAACCAAGACATTGGATTTGGTTTCAGGCGAAGTCAAAAAATTTAGCTTGAAAGAAACCGGGTTGAAAATTCCCCATATGGGCTGGAACACCGTTAATATTCTTCAGCAACACCCTGTTCTTGATGGCATTGAGCCTCGAGACGAATTCTATTTTGTTCACAGTTACTATGCAGTTCCAGCAAAGAAGGAATCCGTATACGCAATAACCGACTACGAGGATCAGTTCGCCTCTGTCATAGCCAAAGACAATCTCATAGCAACTCAATTTCATCCCGAAAAAAGTGGGCGAGTCGGCCTGCGGTTATTGAGTAACTTCCTTCGGTGGCAGGTCTGATGCTGAGTAAAAGAGTGATAGCTTGTTTAGACGTTCGAGATGGGAAGCTTGCTAAAAGCATTAAATTTGTTAATACCAAAGACATAGGCGACCCGGTCGAAAAAGCCAGAGAGTACTACCTAGATGGTTTAGACGAACTTGTCTTTTACGATATTACCGCCTCGAGCGACCACCGAAAGATCATGCTTGATGTTGTGGACGCCGTAGCTTCGCAGGTGTTCATTCCGTTGTCCGTTGGCGGAGGTATAAGATCTGTTGCAGATGCGACCGATTTGAGGCTTGCTGGTGCAGAGAAGATAAACGTAAATTCCGCTGCGGTTTTGAACCCAGCTCTAATCAGTGATTGTGCCGAAAAAATTGGTAACCAGAACGTAGTGCTGTCTATGGATATCCGTCAGACAACGCCAACAAAGGAATGCCCATCAGGTTACGAAATTGTCATAGAAGGCGGAAGAAAACCCATGAATATGGATGCGTTAGCTTGGGCGATTGAGGGTCAAAGAATGGGTGCGGGTGAGTTGGTTGTTAATTCCATTGACGCGGACGGCACGAAAGAGGGCTACCAACTCGTCCTGACGAGGATGATCTCAGAGGCGGTCAGCATTCCGGTTATCGCATCTGGTGGTGCTGGTACTCCGGCACACCTTTATGACGTATTAGAGGAGGGAAAGGCTGATGCGGCGTTAGTGGCCTCAATGGTGCATTATGGTGAATACAGTGTAAGTGGCATCAAACGTTATTTAGATGATCGAGGTGTTAAGATCCGCATGTCCTGGTGACTTGGGGTCGGCCAGATCGGTGAGGGTGGAATGAAAGCAATAGTAGTAGAACAAGACAGACTGGTTTGGCAAGAGATTGGAATCGAGTCATGTGGCCCTGGAGAAGTAAGGATAAAGGTTGCGGCGACCGCGGTGAATCGAGCTGACCTAGCACAAAGATCTGGGGGTTATCCTCCACCAGCTGGGGCATCGCCTATATTGGGCTTGGAATGCTCTGGTGAAGTTATTGAAGTTGGAGAAGAAGTACAACGTGTAAAGGTTGGAGATAGAGTATGCGCTTTATTAGCTGGAGGTGGCTACGCTGAAGAGGTGGTAGTGCCTGCGGGGCAGGTTTTAAAAGTTCCGGCTGGTTTATCCTTGATCGAGGCCGCTTCCGTTCCAGAGGTTTATGCGACTGCTTACCTTAATTTATACATGGAGGGCAGAGCTTCGATAGGAGAGAAAGTGTTACTCCATGCAGGTGCAAGTGGCGTCGGGACAGCAGCCATCCAACTTTTGAAATTTTCACATAACCCTTGTTTTGTAACGGTGGGCAATAGTGACAAGCTCAGACGATGTGTCGAGCTGGGTGCTGATTCGGGGTTTGTAAGACATAACGGATCTTTCGCAAAAACCGTCTTAGACTGGGCTGGTTCCGCTGGCGTGAACGTCGTGCTTGACCCTGTTGGTGCTAGTTATATGGAAGATAATCTCTCCTGTTTAACTACGGGAGGACGATTAGTAATTATTGGTTTGCTTGGGGGCCAAAAGACAGATGTGAACTTAGGATTGCTAATGATGAAGCGCATTGCTGTTATTGGTTCCACGCTGCGCGGGAGGCCAATCGCCGAAAAATCGAGAATTATGGATGAATTAAAAGAAAATCTTTGGCCTCGCTTAGAGGCGGGAGAAATTAAGCCGATTATCGAAGCAGTTTTACCTGTGACAGAGGCTGAAAAAGCTCATGAATTGATTGCGGGTAACGAGACCTTTGGCAAGGTAGTGCTCGAAGTATCTGGCTGATTAATCAGGAAGTTCTAACTTAATTTTTCGAGCTTTGTGGTTTGTTCTCGTAATACTTCTCTTTCCGAGATCATTTTTTCAAGCTTCGTTTTTTCTTTCGCGACTACATCCGATGGGGCGTTATCGACAAATTTTTGGTTTGAAAGTTTGCTCTCTATGCGGGTTATTTCCTTATTGTTCTTGTCAAGTTCCTTGTTGAGTCGGGCTAATTCGGATTTAAGATCAATAAGACCAGACAGGGGTACCATTAATTTCAGATCCGCGATCAAAGCAAGCGCATGAGGAGGCGCTTCTTCATTGGCCTCAAGCCATTGAATAGATTCGATATTAGCTGCTCTTATTAACAGCGAATTAGAATTGTTCACGAACTCTCGGTCTTTGTTTGAACCGTTTTGTAGGAGTACTTGAATTTTTGTGGAGGGTTTTATTTTTGATTCGCCGCGGATGTTTCTAACACCCGTTACTACTTTCTTTAACCACTCAATTTCAGCATAAGCCTCATTGTTGATTTGAAAATCAGCTTTTGCCGGAAAATCTTGAAGCATGATGGTCGTTTCTTCGTTGCCTAATTTCGGAGCGACAATCGTCCAAATTTTTTCTGTGATGAATGGCATTACTGGGTGTGTCAGTCTTAATGTTCTCTCCAATATCTCCAGCATGCTTCTTTGTGTGGCATGAATCACTGATGCATCTTGATTTTCGTCCCACAAAATGGTTTTACTGAACTCGATGCACCAATCGCAGTATTCGTGCCAAATAAATTCATAAAGATGATTGGCGTATATATCGAACCGGTAAGTTTCTAACGCATATTCACAGTCTTGAACAAGTTGTTGTGCTTTGGTGGAGATCCAGCCATCTATAGTCGTGTCATTCTTTTGGTCTTGGTTATGGATGTAGTTTTCCGTATTGGCTAAAACGAAACGAGCTGCATTCCATAGTTTGTTGCAGAAATTCCGATACCCTTCTAGTCTCTTTGTGTCGAATCGTGAGTCTTTTCCAGTCGTGGCTAAAGATGCGAACGTGAACCGAAGCGCATCGGTTCCATAAGCTTCAATTCCCTCAGGAAATTCTTGTTTGGTGGATTTTTCGATCCGCTTCGCCATTTGAGGTTGAGTGAGGTTGCTTGTTCTTTTGTCGACAAGTGCCTCTAGGTCGATGCCATCTATGAAGTCTAAAGGATCTAGGCCATTTCCTTTTGTCTTCGACATTTTATGCCCATCCGCGTCTCGTATGATGCCGTGTATATAGACTGTTTCGAAGGGCACTTTTTTGGTGAAGTGAAGCGTCATCATGATCATTCTTGCTACCCAGAAAAAGATAATGTCATGGCCAGTTATCAAAGTGCTGGAGGGCAGGAAATGCTTTAGATGATCGGTTTCTTGAGGCCATCCCATAGTAGCAAACGGCCATAGAGCAGAGGAAAACCAGGTTTCGAGCACGTCACCATCTTGCCTTAGAGGTAAGGACGATTCTAAACCGTATTTCTCACGTGCCTCTTTTTCTGTTTTTGCTACGTATATATTTCCTTCGGAGTCGTAATAGGCTGGGATTTGATGCCCCCACCATTGCTGACGACTGATACACCAGTCCTGTATGTTGTTCATCCAGGAAAAGTAAACGTTTTCATATTGTTTTGGTACGAAACGCACTTCCCCCTTTTTGACAGCGTCGATTGCTGGGGAGGCGAGCGGCTGAATTTTAACAAACCACTGGTCAGTCAATAGGGGTTCAATAATAGATTCTGAGCGGTCACCTCTCGGCACCATCAATGAGTGATCGTCAATTGATTCCAACAAACCGGTTTTTTCTAGATCCTCTATGATCTTTTCTCTGGCTTCGAATCGATCCAGCCCTTGGTATGCCTTCGGTGCGTTTTCATTAATTTGCGCGGTTTCTGTCAGGATGCTGATTAAGGGGAGATCATGTCGAGCGCCTACTTCGTAGTCATTGAAGTCATGCCCTGGTGTTATCTTGACGCAACCAGTTCCAAATTCTGGGTCTACGTATTGATCTGAGATAATCGGTATTGTTCTTGAGCAAAGCGGGAGCTCGACAGAAGTTCCAATTAGGTTGGTATACCGCTCATCATCGGGATGGACGGCTACAGCAGTATCTCCGAGCATAGTCTCTGGTCTTGTGGTTGCGACAACTAGGTAAGGATGGCCCGCTTTTGTGCGAGCATCGTTTGCCAATGGATAGCGAATGTGCCAGAGGTGACCATTTTCTTCGGTGTTTTCAACTTCAAGGTCTGAGATTGCGGTTTTTAATTCTGGGTCCCAATTGACCAGTCGTTGCCCCCGATAAATCAATCCTTCGTCATAAAGCCGCACAAAGACCTCCAGGACCGCATCCGCGTAGTCTTCATCCATAGTGAAGCGTTCTCTGGACCAATCAATGCTCGATCCCATCCGTCTGATCTGCTGGCTTATTGTGTTTCCAGAATTACGGCGCCAATCCCAGACGCGCTCGAGAAAACTCTCTCTTCCCAGTTCGATCTTGCTTATGTTTTCTTCTGCGAGTTTTCGCTCGACTAGCATTTGAGTTGCAATCCCGGCGTGATCCGTCCCGCCTTGCCACAGGGTGCGTTTGCCTTTCATTCTACTGTGTCTAACCAATATATCGATCAGCGTGTGATTGAAAGCATGGCCCATGTGCAGAGTCCCCGTTATATTGGGTGGCGGGATTAATACACAGAAGTTATCTTGTTTGCCCTGGTCTAGGGGTGCGAAGAAGCCGTGTTCTTCCCACATTTTGTAGAGCTCTTGTTCAATTTGAGACGAATTAAAACTGTTATCCATTCGATTGATTCACTTTGTAGAGAAGGCTTAAAAACTCCTTGATAGGAAATTGTCTTTTAATGTTCAGTCTTCCCATTGATTTAATTGATGATGTCCTAGGGGGTAACCCCGATCGCGGTAGAATTTATAGCGCTCCCTCCCCTCTGATACCTGATTCTGCACGATGATTTCAGCAACGCGATCAAATCTGCCAAAAAAATAGGGTATCTCTTCTGAAAGGTTGATCAGTAGTCCTTCCTCAAGTAGTGGTTCTTCCCAGCCTAACTGCACTGGTGATTCGGCTGTCTGATTTGAGAGCACATCGTGGGGCAGAAAACGTCCGGAGGGATAATTCCACATCAGTTCATCCATCGTATTGATTGCGACTTCGTCGTTTAAGTGAAGGTGCACTTTCGTGCCCGAATTTATGGCTTTGAGACAAAGTCTGCAAGCGAATCGATAGGCTGCGTCAATAGCAAGATCTTCAAGGATATAAAAGTCTGTGCGGGTCACTTTAGCTTTCTTGGCTCTGAAGATACTTGAATAGCAGCGGAACTGGACGCCCCGTGGACCCTTTCCTTGGTCCAGAATGAAACGCGCTGCCAGCTACGTCCAGATGGGCCCATTTTTCATTATCTGCAAAACGAGAAAGAAAGCACGCGGCTACAACACTGCCTGCTTCTCTTCCGCCGACGTTAGCCATATCGGCGAAGTTACTATTGAGGTTTCCCTGGTACTCATCCCACAGCGGCATTCTCCAGGCCTTATCCCCAGATTCATTTGCGGCGCTCTCTAAAGAGTTCGCAAGCTGGTCATCATTTGAGTACAAGGCGCTAGCATGGCTTCCCAAGGCTATAATACAAGCCCCGGTCAAAGTGGCGACATCGACTATCGCTTTAGGCTTAAAAGATTTAGCGTATGCAATTGCATCACATAAAACTAGCCTGCCCTCGGCGTCAGTATTGAGAATCTCGATAGTCTTTCCAGAGTAAGATTTGACAATGTCTCCAGGTCGCGTGGCCCGTCCACTTGGCATATTTTCTGCCGCTGCCACAATAGTGATTAGATTTATTTTGAGTTTTGCTTCGATTGTGGCCATCGTCGCGCCAAGAACTGATGCGGCTCCACACATATCGAATTTCATTTCGTCCATCGCAGGAGGAGGTTTTAAAGATATGCCACCTGTGTCAAAGGTGATCCCTTTTCCGATCAGTATGACTGGTGCTTCACTTGGCTTAGCTCCGTTATAACGGATCGTAATCATCTGTCCTGGCGCCTCACTGCCTTTGCTGACTGCTAGAAAAGCGCCCATACCCAATTCGTTCATTTTTGCCTCATTGAAGCTCGAGACACTAACGCTTGGGTTTTTTGCTAGTTTCCGGGACTCTTTCAATAGGTAATTAGGGTTGCAGACGTTTGGAGGTTCGTTGCCGAGGTCTTTAGCTAACTTAAGTCCAGCATCAAGCGCGTTGGCCAGTTTAATCGCGCTTGAGAGTCTCCGCTGTTCCGCGTTAGGAGCGTGCAAGCGGATTTGTTTTAAAGAGTATTTGTCGGAAGGTTTGGACTTGTGTCTGTCATATTGGTAGGCATTATCAGTTACTGATTTTGTAATGACCTGAACTAATTGGTCCCACGCAACATCCTTTGTTTTAAATGCCTCCAGATCAAAAACTGCGTCCTTGATTGGCATTTTAATAATCTGACTTGCTACAGGAGTAATCAGTTTTAAAAGGGAGTCCAGGTCGGTGCTAGTATGAGCGTCGCCAACGATCAGCAATCTTTCAATTTTACCGTCTAACTGAACACAAATAGAGTTACCCTTTTTATCGACGAAGTCCCGAATGGTATTTTTTAGCTGATTGGCCTCCCCGAGGCTCTTTGTCAGCCTTTTGGCGTTCTTTAATGAGGTAACGATGCAGGAGGACTTCTTGTCCATTAGGTCTGCTGAGCTATTTAAGTATTTCATGGTTCGCGTACAAAATTTGTTACCCTTAATTCTAAGGCAAAACAGTGATAAGAGCATATGGCTATAGCTCAAAGATACGTAAACAAAGAGTTATTTGGACTTTTCCTGTTGATAATGGTCTTTTTATTGCTGGTTGTTGTTGGCGGGCGGTTTCTAAGTTATTTAGAAGAAGCTTCTTTGGGGATGCTATCCAGCACTCTTGTAGCAATGTTTATTGTTTATCGCTTGCCCGAGTTTCTTCAAATTGTTGGCCCGTTTGCGATGTTTTTCGCTATTTTGCTTACCTTCGGTAGGCTCTACGCTGAGAGTGAAATGGCGATCTTCCATGCTTCAGGTGTTGGTATAAGGCAAGTTGGTAGCTGGTTATTTTGGCCGGTTTTTATCGTTACTTTGGCTGTGGGATCACTTTCTTTATACATTACTCCCAAGTGTTCTTATTTGCTGGATGAATTGTTAGCGGAGCAAAGAAAAATATCGACTTTTGACCTTATTAATCCCGGTAATTTTTTAACGCTCAAGCAAGGTGACTATGCGATATATAGCGAGGAGGTTTCGGGGGATGATGGGGTTCTTTCTAATGTATTTATTTCCGAGAAAAATGGCTTTAGTGATGAAATCGCATTTTGGGCCGAAAATGGTGAGATTATTATTAACGAGGAGACTAAATCGAGGTTTCTTAGGTTAGAAAACGGTGTCAGGTATGAAGGAACACCTGGCCAGGCAGACTACCAGGTGATTGAGTTTGAGTCTTATGATCAGGAAATTGCGTTTGGTGAAACAGAAAACCAGCAGCTTGATGTAGCTAGCACAGATTTGTTCAGTTTGGGTGATTCTTCGCAGGAGGTAGGTGAGTTTCATTGGAGAATAGGGCTGCCGATTTTTTCGGTTGTGGCCAGTTTTCTAGCCTTAGGATTGTCTCGGACGAAATCCAGGCAAGGGCGCTACGGGAAAGTGGTACACGGTGCCCTAACTATATTTTCGTATTATTTGTTATTGCTCTTTAATCACAACGCAATCATTGAGGGTTCGATACCCGGTTATTTAGGATTATGGTGTGTCCACACCCCTTTTGCGCTGCTCGCTGTTTATCTATGCAGTCAAATTGATAGCCCCAGAAAAGTTTAGACGCTAGTCTTTCTCTTCTTCTGATAGCTTTACTGTGAAAGTATGACTGAGCCTGTCGTGCCATGTTTGTTGGGTTTTACTGAAGTAAAACCAAAAAAAACCGAGACCAAAAACAGACCAGGAAACCAGAATGACTGTTAATCTAACTATTGATTGTTTAAGGGTGGGGTTCTCGCCGTTATCGTCGACTATCTTGATTTTCCAGGCTCTCATGCCTAGCGTTTGGCCGGTCCGAATCCAGCAGTAAACATAGAATGCAATGACTTCGATCAGCAGGACTACCTGGACAAATAAACCATAAATGGCTTCTCCATCGTTAATGAGAATCCATATCCATAGCGTCATCATCCATAAACTCAGTATTAGCAATAGGTCATAGATGAAGGCCCCTAGTCTTCGCGGAATACCGGTGGGTGCGCCATACGTTTGGTTTTCGTTCATTTATTGAATTTCACAGCATATAAGCAAGTTGTAAAACTAATTTGGACTTGATGGTGAGTTGATAGTTAGTCATATTGTTGGAAGTGTATGCTAAGGGAAGATTCCACTGCGCACAAAGTGTTGATGCGACAAAATTTCGGTAGTAGAGGATATAGAAAAGATGAGTATGACATTGCCCGACGATTATTCGGAACGAGTTTATGCTGGTGTTTTAGGTAAGGTTATTGGTGTTTATTTAGGCAGACCTTTCGAAGGTTGGTCTTACCAGATGATCCAAGAGAGACTCGGGGACATAGAGCACTATGTGCACGACAAATTAGGGGTCCCGTTGATTGTTACTGACGACGATATTTCAGGTACTTTCACCTTTGTTCGAGCCTTGGAAGATAACGGTTACAGTCCTAGGATTGGTTCTGAGGAGATGGGCGATACTTGGTTAAATTACTTAATTGAGAACAAAACGATACTTTGGTGGGGAGGCCTTGGTAATTCTACTGAACATACGGCATTTTTGCGGCTGAAAAATGGAATAAAGGCGCCGCAAAGCGGTTCCAGTGCATTGAATGGCCGAGTCGTCTCTGAACAAATCGGCGCTCAGATATTCATAGATGGATGGGCAATGGTTTCACCCGATGATCCAGATCAAGCCGCTAAGTTGGCGACCGAGGCCGCTAAGGTCAGTCATGATGGCGAGGCAGTTTACGGCGCCGTCGTTCTAGCCGTGATGGAGTCGCTCGCTTTTAGTGAATCCGATACAAACAGATTATTGGATAGGGCATTAGGGTATATACCGACCGACTCGATTATTAAGAAGTTAGTAGATGATGTTCGTAACTGGCACGCTCAAGAATCCGATTGGAGGGCCACGAGAGAAAAGTTGGAGAGTCATTACGGCTATGATAAATACGGCGGCAACTGTCATATGGTCCCAAATCATGGGTTGATTATTCACTCGTTGCTCCACGGAGAGGATGATTTTTCCGAGACGATGAAGATTATCAATACCTGTGGCTGGGACACGGATTGCAACTCGGGGAATGTTGGTTGCTTGATGGGTATAAAAAATGGACTAGAAGGAATTGATCGCAGCATGAGTAAGGGCCTTGACTGGAGAGGTCCGGTTGCGGATCGTATATATATTCCCACGGCGGAGCCCAGCCGAAGTATCTCTGACTGCGCTACAGAGGCAACTCATATTATCAACACTGCTCGTATCATGAGAGGCCACGAGAAATGGAGACCGAAACAAGGCGCTCAGTTTCACTTTGAGTTGCCGGGTTCCGTTCAAGGTTTCTTGGTCACTCGCGGTGAAGGTTCGATTGAAAACGTGAAAGCTAAAAGTACTCTAGGAGATTACACCTTGAAGTTGCATAGCTCGAATGGGGGGTCAGCTTTTGGATCGCCGGTTTTTGCTCCATCGAAAGATATTGCGAAGATGTTTGAGAGTCGTGGCTACGCGTTATTGTCCTCACCAAAGATCTACCCAGGTCAAAAGGTAGAGGCAAGATTAATCGCGGATACCGGTACGGGGTCTAGTTGTCGACTCTTTGTGAGCTACTATGGCGAGAACGACGAAATCTCTCATGCTTTTGGTGAAACGAGTGGCGTGTCTTCAGCTGAATCAAGCTTGCTTGAGCTTGAAATCCCAGACTATGCGCATCCGATATTTGAGGTGGGTATCGAATTAGTGAGCGAGGGAACTGTTTTTCTGGATTTCCTGAGTTGGTCTGGGGCTCCTAATTTGAAACTGGGTCGGCCAGAGGGTAAAGGAACGATGTGGAGGCGTGCATGGGTTAATGCGGTGGACACGTTTAGTTCTCGACCAGAACCCTACCGGTTGGTACAAAATGAGGGGTCTGGTCTCCTTATTCAGGGTGGTAGAGACTGGGTGAACTACAAAGTAGAAGCAGATATTACTCCCCACCTTGTTAAGAGGGCTGGTGTCGCAGGGAGATTGCAAGGTATGCGACGATATTATTCATTGGTTTTAAACAGTGAAGGGGAGTTGTGCCTCAACAAAATGCTGAACGAGGAGACATGTCTTGCTAAAACCTCTTTTGATTGGTCTTTTGGCGAGACTTATCATCTAGCTTTAGCGTTTGATGGTAAAAAACTCACTGGCATGATCGACGGTGAGGTTAAATTAGAGGCAACGGATGAAGAATTAAATTGCGGTGGCGTTGGTTTGTTTATAGAAGAGGGCCGAAGTGCCACTCAAGAGGTGAGGGTGTTGCCACTGTCATAATGTTGTAAATCTCTTTTTTTGGTACCTGGGGTCGGACTCGAACCGACACTCCCGTTAAGGAACCGGATTTTGAATCCGGCGCGTCTACCAGTTTCGCCACCCAGGCAAAGAGGCAGGGCATTTTGCCCAACCTGATTCAGAGTTACAATAGTCGCTTAATATTGGTCGGTAAAGCCAATGCAAGAAAAAACAAAATTGTCAGACTTTGACTTCGTGCTACCCGACGAGTTAATTGCGCAATACCCAAGTGAATCCAGAGGCAAAGAGCGGCTGCTTCGAGTATCTAGTGCAGGCCTAGAGCACTATCAATTTGACGATATTTCAAAATTGATTGGTGAGGGTGATTTGATCGTTCTAAACAACACCAAGGTCTTGAAGGCAAGACTGAAGGGCCTTAAAGACAGCGGTGGCTCATGTGAAATCATGGTGGAGAGGATTTTGGGGGACTTTGAGCAAAGCAGGGAAGCGCTTTGTCAGATTCGAGCAAGTAAACCGATTAAAACGGGCCGTAGCCTTTTAGTAGGTGGGCACAAGGTACACTGTAGTGCTAGGGAAAAAGAGTTTTATGTTCTCAAGTTTCCTGTGAGTGTTGGAGACTTTCTCGAAACTTTTGGGGAGATTCCGATACCGCCGTATTTAGGAAGGAGTCAAAGCTCAATAGACCAATCTCGTTATCAAACGGTGTATGGAAAACACCCTGGAGCCGTGGCAGCGCCGACCGCAGGGCTTCACATTACCGAAGAGTTGTTAGAGGAGATTAAGGAAAAGGGCGTTAAGGTAGCTGAGTTAACTCTTCATATTGGGGCTGGGACTTTTCAACCCATTCGTAGTGAGAATATTGAAGATCACCAGATGCACAGAGAAAGGTATGAAATCCCTAAGGAGACAGCGGACCAAATTCATTCAACTAAGTCGGATGGAGGTCGTGTGGTAGCGGTCGGTACGACTGTTGTGCGTGCGTTAGAAAGTGCCGCCACAGATGGTGTTTTGGATGAGCAAAAATTAAACGGTGATACCAGTCTTTTCATCACTCCTGGATTCGAATTTCAGATTGTTGACTGTATGGTGACAAATTTTCATCTGCCACGATCTTCATTGTTGTTGATGGTGGCGGCTTTCGTTGGTCAAAAAAGGGTGTTGCAAGCTTACAAAGAGGCAGTGAAAGAGGGTTACCGATTTTTTAGTTATGGTGATGCGTCTTGGTTGGAAAAGAATTCATGTTCGAACTGATTCAAAACGATGGCGCGGCTAGAAGGGGTCGACTGAAACTAGAGCACGGTGTGGTTGAAACGCCCGTATTTATGCCCTGCGGCACCTATGGGACGGTGAAAGGTATGACCCCTTTGGATCTTTCTGAGATAGGAACGCAGATTTTACTGGGTAACACTTTTCACTTAATGCTCAGACCAAGTGACCAGTCGATTAGAAGCCTTGGAGGATTGCACCGTTTTATGAATTGGAGCAAGCCAATATTGACCGATAGCGGTGGATTTCAGATTTTCAGTCTTGGTGAAATGAACAAGTTGACAGAAGAGGGTGTCGTATTTCGTTCGCCAGTGAATGGTGACAAAGTCGAGTTGACTCCCGAGCGATCAATCGATGCGCAAATGAATTTTGGCTCAGACATCATAATGGTCTTGGATGATTGTACTGCTCCAGACAAATCAGAGCTCGAGGTTCGAGACTCGATGGAATTATCGATGCGCTGGGCGGAGCGCTCTAAAAGTCGATTTAAAGAAGCGCAGGCCTCAAACGCTAAGTATTACTCAAAACTTTTTGGAATCGTCCAGGGAGGAATGCACACGAACCTTAGACTTGAAAGCTTGCAGCGGTTGCGCGAAATTGGATTCGACGGGTATGCGATCGGAGGATTATCAGTAGGTGAATCCAAAGAAGAAATGAAAGAGACGCTTGATCGATTACTTCCTCACATGATCGCAGAGGCTCCGAGGTATCTAATGGGGGTCGGTTCTCCACAGGATATCGTGATGGGTGTCGAGTTGGGTGTGGATATGTTCGATTGTGTATTGCCCACTCGTAATGGTCGAAATGGTTATGCTTTTACATCGGGTGGCGTTGTGAAGATTCGTAACGCAAAGCACAAATCTTCGGATCGGAGTTTAGATGAAGAGTGTGATTGTTATACTTGTCAGAATTTTTCCAGGGCCTATCTGCACCACTTGGATCGTTGTGGTGAAATGCTTGGATCAATTTTGATGACAAAACACAATCTCTATTATTATCATTCTTTGATGGCGAGATTGCGCGATGCGATTGAACACGGTACATTCCGCACGCTCGTGGAAACCCTGAAAAGAGGTTGGGAAAAATATGATTGAAATAATTTCTATAGCTCACGCGGCCGATGGTGGAGCTGCTGGTGGCGATGCAGGTCTGATTAATATCTTGTTTCTTGTCGGTTTTGTTGCAATTTTTTACTTCTTGTTGATTCGACCTCAAAACAAAAGAAGAAAGGAACATCAAACTTTAATTTCTGCTTTGAATAAAGGGGACGAAATTGTGACCGCTGGCGGCATAGTCGGAAAAGTTAACAAAGTCGAAGAGGACTTTGTAATTCTTCAAGTCAGTAAAGAGGTAGAAATGAGACTGCAAAAAACGGCAGTAGGAGCTACGTTGCCAAAGGGAACAATCAAATCGCTAGACGAATCTTAAATAACGCTTCTTAGACGGTAGATTCGACCATGGCGAATTTATTAGGTGTTCCCGATAAGACGAGCTACACCCCTCCCAACACATTCAGAGCGTGGCAATACGCTGTTGTTGTTTTTGTTCTGGCTTTAGGATCGATATATGCACTGCCGAACCTTTACCAGCCTGATCCTGCTATCCAAATAAGAAGCCAGGAGGATGTCCCTTTCGGGCCAGACCTCAGGTTTGAGCTAAGAGAAGAGTTTGTTAAAAATGGGGTTTATCCGAAATCAATTGAACTGGTTGATTCGCAATTTGAGTTGCTAGTCCGTTTTGATAACGATCAGGATCAGCTCAGGGGGCAGGCATTAGTTGATCGATACTTGTCTGAAAATCAATTGGATTATCTGGCGTCGCTTAATCGAGCATCGACAGCACCAGCTTGGTTGCGGGATATTGGTGGGAAGCCTATGTCCTTAGGTCTCGATCTGTCGGGTGGAGTCCATTTCCTTTTACAAGTTGATATGGATCAATATCTCGATGGAGTAATAGCTGACGCAGCGGAAGCAATGCGAGATACGCTGATTAAAGAACGGATTCGCTTCATACCTGGGAGAGAATGGGTTGAAGATGGTTCGATTGTCATCAAATTCCGGGACGAATCTGACAAGGATTCGGCTGTCGATGCTTTGGATGAGTTCCTGGATTTTGATGTATTTGATCGCGAAGTTGATGGTAACCCTGCCATTAGATACACCCTAAAGACCGACAGAGTAGCTGAATTGGAAGACAGGGCGATTTCGCAAAACCTAACCAGTTTACGAAATCGTGTAAACGAATTAGGTGTATCTGAGCCCCAGGTGCAGAAATTAGGTAGAACACGGATAGTTGTGGATTTGCCAGGGCTGCAGGACAGCGCAAAGGCCAAACGTATACTCAATAAATTCGCAAATTTGGATTTCAGATTAGCTGGCTTGCCCAATTCTCGGCGGTCGCAAATTGAAACCTACCCGTACGAGGGGCGCGATGTTGACATTTTACGTAGAAGCATTGTGACCGGCGATAATGTGCAGGATGCTCAACAGAGCTACGATCCGCAAACGAGCCAGCCTCAAGTTAATATCCAGTTAGATAACGACGGCGGCAGAAAAATGAACGAAGCCACTGGCCCAAATATCGGTCGCTCCATGGCGATACTCTTCATCGAACAAAAACCACAAATTGAAAAAAGGATAGTCGATGGAGAATTGACTGAAATTAGAACAACTGTCGAGGAAAGGCGTCTTATTAGTGTTGCAACCATACAAGCCGCTTTGGGGTTTAACTTCAGGATTACCGGGCTTGGAATCCGAGAAGCTCAAGATCTAGCCCTTCTATTGCGTGCAGGGGCATTAGCGGCACCTATGTATATCGTTGAAGAGAGAACAGTAGGAGCTCAGTTGGGTGACGAGAACGTTGAACGCGGATTTTTTTCTGTTGCGATAGGGTTCCTCATTGTTTTGATATTTATGCTCTTTTACTACCGTTTGTTTGGACTGGCCGCTAATGTCGCTCTGACCGCTAATTTGGTCTTGATTGTAGCGATTATGTCCGTTCTGGGGGCTACTTTAACTGTACCTGGTATCGCCGGCATTGTTTTAACCGTCGGTATGGCAGTGGACGCGAACGTTTTGATTTTCTCTAGGATTAGGGAGGAGTTGAAAGAAAAATCTCCTCAGCAGGCAATACAGTCAGGATTTGATCGAGCTTTGTTGACCATTACTGATGCTAATGTGACAACTTTCTTTGTCGCAATAATATTGCTTTCGATAGGAAGCGGGCCCGTGCGTGGGTTTGCTGTGACCCTTGCTGTCGGCATTGTTTGTTCTATGTTTACGGCGATTGTGGTAACCAGGGCCCAGGTGAATCTATTTTATGGTGGAAAGTCCTTGGAGAGTTTGCGGATATGAAATTCCAATTGGACTTTATGGGCAAGCGGGTATACGCCATGATCGGCTCTGGCATTTTTCTTGTGATCTGTGTGATCTCGCTGGTGGTGAACGGCTTAAATCTAGGGCTTGATTTTACGGGTGGGGCGATGGTGGAGGTCGGTTTCAGTGAAGAAATTGATCCTGAGCTAGTTCGAGTCGAGCTTGAAAAAGGTGGTTTCAGCAATGGAACAGTTCAATATTTTGGTTCGAATCGTGATTTATTGGTCCGGATTCCTCCAGTCGAGGGAGTAAATCAATCGGCATTAGGGGACGAGATTTACGGGTACCTGGTAAGTGAATTTCCTGGAACAGAATTGCGACAGTCGAGTTATGTTGGACCAGCGGTCGGTGATGAATTGGCGGAAGACGGGGGTCTGGCGCTTTTAGCTGCATTGATCGTCGTGATGCTTTACATTTTGTTTCGCTTTACTAAGCAATTCTCTGTAGGCGCCGTTAGTGCTTTGGTTCATGACGTGCTCATTGTGGTTGGTTTGTTTTCTATTTTTGGTTGGACATTTGATCTAACGGTTTTAGCTGCTCTTTTAGCTGTAATCGGTTATTCCTTAAATGACACTATCGTCGTAAGCGACCGCATTAGAGAGAATTTTCGATCAATGCGAAAGGGTTCTGCAATAGAGGTGATAAATCAGTCGCTAAATCAAACCTTGGGTAGAACTTTAGTAACGTCTTTGACAACATTGTTTGTTCTTTTGTCACTCTTGCTTGCGGGTGGTGAAGCGATACAAGGTTTTGCTCTTGCATTGGTCGTTGGTGTGCTGGTGGGCACTTATTCTTCGATTTATGTAGCTTCGAATGTTCTAATTTTATTGAATATAAGTCGGGAGGATCTAATTGTGGTAAACGAAGAAAATCTCGAAGATTATAAAGACGCACCTTAATTAAGGACTGTGGTTATTAGACCAACAATTTTTGCACGATCGCTCTGAAGTATTTTGGATTTGCAGCGACGATATCGCCAGATTCAAAAAAGCTTTCCCCTCCTTTGAAGTCGCCGACGAAACCGCCAGCTTCGCGAACTATGACGATACCTGCAGCAATATCCCAAGGCTTAAGCGAAGGGTGCCAAAAACCATCGAATTTAGCTGAGGCCACATAGGCCAGGTCGAGAGCGGCACTTCCAGTAGATCGGATCGCCTGGCAAGATCTTGTGAACTCTTGAAGATTTTTGATATAGGAGTCTAGCCTCTGGGTCACGCTGCCAGGAGCAATACCCGCCGAAACAAGACCATCTTCGAGAAACTCGTTATTCGAAACTCTGATTTTTTTTCCGTTAAGTGTGGCCCCATAGCCTCTACTAGCCACGTATTCTTCGCGATTCATGGGGTCAACTATCACACCGTGTTCTAGATGCTTGCCCTTTTGAATTCCAATGGAAACAGCGAAGTGAGGGATCCCTCGAATGAAGTTTAAGGTTCCGTCTATAGGATCAATGATCCAAGTATATTCATTAGACGAATCGACCTGAGTAGTTCCAGATTCTTCAGCTAGAATATTATGATCAGGGTAGGTGGTCTGGATTTGCTCAACAATGATGTCCTCGGCACGTTTATCGATATTTGAGACGAAGTCTTTTGAGGATTTTTGTTCAATTCTAAATTGATCTGGCCGATCGAAAGACAACAAGATAAAGTCAGCGGCAGCTCTGGCTGCTCGAAGTGCGATATTGGCCATGGGCTGCATTTTGTGTCTCAAGAAAGAAGTAATTGCCTAATGTTAACACGAAGACATGGGGATTTCGGAGGAACAAGTGTTCGAAAATGTAAGAATAATATTAGTTGAACCACAACATCCGGGTAATATCGGAGCCAGTGCTCGAGCTATGAAGAATATGGGTTTTAGTGATCTTCGTCTGGTGAGCCCAAAGCGTTTTCCTGATCCCCAGGCTGATTGGAGGGCCGCGGGGGCTACTGATTTGCTAGAGGAGTCTGACATTTATTCAGCTTTGAATAAAGCGATCGCAGATTGTCAGCTAGTGGTTGGGACGAGCGCGAGAGTGCGCAATATTCCGAGGCCTTCAATATTTGCTAAAGAATTGCCGGATCTAATCTTACGTCAAGCCACAGATCTAAAAGTAGCGATTTTATTTGGTAGAGAGGACAGCGGTCTAACCAATGAGGAGCTACAACTATGTCACTATCACCTTCAAATTCCGTCCGACGAAGGCTATCCGGTGCTGAATATGGCTATGGCCTTGCAAATAGTGGTGTATGAATTGTTTATCTCTGCGAGTGGAAAACTGAAAAAAGAGCCAGAGTGGGATAGGGCGATCGCTTCCTCAGGAGAGGTAGAGATGATGCTCGAGCATTTGGAACACGTGCTTTTTGAAAGTGAATTTCTCGATAGTGAAAATCCTGGAAAGACACTAGTTAGATTGCGGCGAATGTTTATGCGCATTCAGTTGGACGAGACAGAGGTTCAGATGTTGCGCGGCATATTAAAACATTTGCATAAACGAGCGGGTAATTGAAAAAAATTTCGTGGATCAATTAGACCCCATATTGCATACTATTGCACCCAGATTGGTTTGATTAGGTGTCTCATGCGCTTAACAAGCAAAGGTCGCTATGCGGTTACGGCGATACTAGACATTGCTATTCATCAAAAGAATGGTTTGGTGAGCGTCAAGGATATCGCAAAACGTCAGAACATTTCAGAATCTTACCTGGAGCAATTGCTGGGTCGGTTGAGGCAGGCACAATTAGTGCTGAGTCAGCGTGGTCCTGGTGGCGGATACTCTTTGAAGGATAATCCCTCAAAAGTTAGTGTATCCAGAATCATCCAAGCCGTAGGGGAAGGTGTTGATGTCACTCTTTGCTCTGGTTCAGGTGATTGTAATAATGGTGACATGTGTTTGACTCATAACTTGTGGGCATCACTTTCCAGAGAGATCGATAGGTTCTTGGTAAAAATGACTCTCGATAAATTAGTTCACAGTAATCAATCTGATGTCGACGACCTTTTAAGTGGTGTTAGCGAATCACTGATCCACGTCAGCAGTGTCGGCTAGGATTTGATGTGAACCAACCAATCTATATGGATTATGCGGCCACTACCCCAATTGATGGCCGAGTGGCGAAGCTAATGTCCCGTTATATGGATTTTGAGGGGGTTTTTGGTAATCCAGCGTCGAGGACGCATGAGTTTGGCTGGCAGGCAGAGGAAGCAGTCGAAAATGCCCGAGTTCAGGTAGCTAAAGTCCTGAATGCTGATCCGAGAGAGGTAGTTTGGACTTCTGGGGCGACCGAATCCGATAATTTGGCGATAAAGGGCCTAGCCGAAAAGACGGATAAAAATCACATTATAACTAGTAAAATAGAGCACAAGGCGGTGCTTGATACCTGTCACTTTTTGGAAGAAAAGGGGTTCCGAGTGACCTATTTGCAACCAGACTCAAAAGGTTGTTGTAGTGCAGAACAGGTAGAGCGAGCCCTGACAGAAGATACGTTCATTGTTTCCTTGATGCACGTAAATAACGAGCTGGGCTCAGTCAACAATATCGAAAACATTGCAAAACTTTGTAGTAATCAAGGTGTTTTTTTCCATGTAGATGCTGCTCAAAGTTTTGGAAAAATACCTATTGATGTGCGGAAGCTTGGGATCGATATGATCTCGATCTCTGCACACAAAATTTATGGTCCAAAGGGCATAGGAGTGCTGTTCGTCAACAGAGATTCAAATATTGGTCTGCAGCCTATGATTCATGGAGGCGGGCACGAATTTGGAATGCGGTCTGGCACTCTCGCAACTCACCAAATAGTGGGTATTGGAGAGGCCGCAGAGTTGATGTTTCAAGAAGGAGAAAAGGACTTCGAAGACCACCTTCGTTTTCGGGAAATTTTACTGTCCAGTTTAAATCAAATTCCTGACATCCAAATCAATAGCGATTTTGAAAAATCTATCCCTTCGATTATTAACGTAAGTTTTGCTTGTGTTAACGGAGAAACGCTGATGTCGGCCCTTGATAATGTTGCTCTTTCAAGTGGTTCAGCATGTAACTCCGAGTTGGTTGAGCCTTCTTATGTTTTGAAAGGGATAGGCTTGAGCGATGAATTGGCTGACTCTGCGCTCCGTTTTAGTTTCGGTCGTTATACCAAAGAAAAGGATGTTCAAGCTGTAGGGAACCAAGTGGCAAAGGTCGTTGGGGCATTGCGTAGCTCCTGAGTCGAAGTATAATACGCCGCCGCCCGAAGAGCTTGGTTTTATGAGTTCGGCGGAGCTTTTCACATTGTTAACGAAACAGGAGAACTGGATGGCACTAGAACGCACTTTTTCAATTATTAAGCCAGACGCAGTAAAACGAAATTTGATTGGCGATATCTACTCGAGGTTCGAAAAAGCTGGTCTAGCTATAGTAGCAGCAAGAATGTTGAGATTGACGAGTGATCAAGCTGGAGGCTTCTACGCTGAACACGAAGGAAAACCGTTTTATGCAGACTTATGTTCTTACATGATGTCGGGTCCTGTAATGGTGCAAGTTTTAGAGGGCGAAGATGCTATTAGTGTAAATCGAAGATTAATGGGTGCCACGGACCCTAATGAGGCCGCACCTGGAACGATAAGAGCGGATTTTGCTGAAAGTATCGATGCGAATGCTGTACATGGGTCAGATTCTCCAGATTCTGCAAAGCGTGAGATTGCCTTTTTCTTCGATGAAGAAGAGTTGTTGACTAGATAACGAAGTTTTCGACTGGGGAATAAAGATGAATGAGCTGGTCAATCTCTACGGTCATACCCGTGATCAGCTCGAAGCGATGTTTGTTTCGCAAGGACAGCAGACCTTTAGAGGCCGACAGCTGATGAAGTGGATTTACCATGATGGTGTAACGGACTTTTCAGCAATGACTGATCTGCCTCTAAATACCAGAAAATGGCTATCTTTGAATGCCCAGCTCGTCATGCCAAAAGTTGTATCCCAGGAAAAATCTTCGGACGGGACCGTTAAGTGGGCAGTGCAAGTAAACCAAGACGAGTTTGTTGAGACGGTACTGATTCCAGAAAAGGGGCGAAATACTTTGTGCGTTTCTTCGCAAGTGGGTTGTTCGTTGGATTGCAGTTTCTGTGCCACTGGTAAGCAAGGGTTCAACGGTAATTTGTCCTCAGAGGAAATCATAGGTCAGCTGCTTCTTGCGAATGACTATTTAAGTGATCGAGATGAAATGGTAACCAATGTCGTCTTTATGGGAATGGGGGAACCTCTCCTCAACTTCGATGCGGTTTTAACCGCTGTCAATATCATGATGGATGATATGGCCTTTGGTCTCTCAAAACGTAAGATTACGATTAGCACTTCGGGAGTCGTTCCAGCAATAGAAAAACTCTCCCAGTACACTGATTGTTCTCTTGCCATCTCTCTGCACGCGCCTAATGATCATATAAGAGATCAACTTGTCCCTATTAACCGACGCTATCCGATCACTAGTTTACTTGAGGCTTGCAGAGGTTATCTGGGTTCTATAGGGCCTCACCGTAAGCTACTTTTTGAATATACTCTTCTTCGAAGTGTGAATGATGATGTGGGTCATGCACGAGAACTCGCCAATTTGCTGAGAGGCTTGCCTTGTAAGATCAATCTCATACCTTTTAATTCTTTTGATTACAGCGGTTATCAACCCCCAAGTCGGCAGACGGTATTAGATTTTCAAACCGTGTTAATTGAACAGGGGTACACTGCTATGATCAGGTCTACTCGAGGAGACGATATATCAGCCGCCTGTGGGCAGTTGGCGGGTAATGTCAAAGACCGAACTAAGAGAAGTAGTCGGTATCGAGACAACAGATCACAATCCGAAATTACATTAGTTCAGAACCATAGCGTCTTGGGTTAGTTTTTTGAAGGAAGAGGAGATCATGGAATCGATCGAAAGTGGTTTTGGAGAATCCTTCGTAAATGCGAGGGAGCAGATGGGCTTGTCTCAGAGAGAGGTTGCGGACGAATTAAAGCTTGCCTGGAAAACAATAGAAAACCTCGAGAGCGAAGACTTTGAGTCGCTGCCGCCGTATGTGTTTGTCCGTGGATATGTTAAGTCCTATTCAAAGCTCGTTGGTATTGATGCTGACGAGATGGCCTTAAAGTTAGTCTCTTTTTACCAAGGAATCCAAAAAGAATCTCGAGTAAATGAACAAGATAAAGCTAACGGCTTTTCGTCACCTGCATCGCTCCTTAATCCTTCCTTATTGTTAACGGGGTTTGCGTTATTTGTTATCGCCGTGGTTCTTTTCGTGGCTTACACAACATGGACTGATCAGAGTCAAACGCCATCTGAAATTTCGCTTAGCGATGATAATCAAATTGATGAAGAGTCTTTCAATCCGGTGTCGGCCCAAGAGAAGATTGACTTGGTTGTCTCTAATTCAAGATCTAATCGAGACGAAGACGATTCCTTTAGACCTGAGTCTCAGGATCCCGAGAGGGACCCTTTGCCTGAACTTGCAGAAGAAGTAGCTGCGTTGCTTCCCGTTGAAGACCTGGTTACAGAGGATGTTGATCGTGAAAGCGATGAGTCTTTAGAAGTCGTGTCGGCTGGCGGGCGTGAGTTCGATTTGTTGGGAGAGGGCGGTGATGATGAGTTGGAGATTCAGTTTAACGATGATTGTTGGTTCGAAATCAGTGATACCCAACAAAATTTATTGACTGCGGATTTAGGTCGTTCAGGAGATTTCCGGTCATATCGAGGGACTGCGCCTTTCAGGATTAAATTGGGATACGCGCCGGGCGTCGTTATCCGATTTAATGGAAGCAATGTGGAATTGGCTCCTTATACAAGAAACAATATCGCGGTCTTTAATCTCCGTCGGAGGGTAGACAGTGTCGAATAGTCGAGTCCAGTCTGTCCGGGGAATGCGGGAAGCGATGCCCGGTATAGCCTCTAAAATTAGCGAGATTCAAGAGCGCGTCTTGCAAACTATTCGATCTTACGCCTATGACGAAATCCAAATTCCCCTGCTCGAATATACTGAACTCTTTGCTAGAGGGGTCGGTGAAGCTACAGATATAGTTGAGAAGGAGATGTATAGTTTAGAGGATCGAGACGGCGTCAGTTTAAGTCTTAGGCCAGAGGGAACTGCTGGTTGTGTTAGGGCTCTTGAAGAAAATGGGTTGCTTTACAATCAAACTCAGAAGGTTTTTTATGCAGGCCCAATGTTCAGGTATGAAAAACCGCAAAAAGGTAGATATCGTCAGTTTAATCAAATAGGCGTAGAAGCTTACGGGTTCTCGGGGCCCGACATCGACCTGGAACAGATTCTTTTGGCTCGCGATATCTGGAAAGATTTGGAGCTCTCGAAAGTGCTTACCTTAGAGATAAATAATCTTGGCTCGTTGGAGTCCCGACGAAAATACCGTTCTGCGCTTGTAGAATTTTTACGACCTAATAAAGCCGACCTTGATGAAGATAGTCAACGAAGATTACAAACCAATCCGTTGAGGATTTTAGACACCAAGAATGAGAAAACAAAGCTGATATTAGAGAAGGCCCCCAGGTTGGAGGAGTTTTTAGATTCCGAAAGTAAAGAGCGTTTTAGTCGCTTGTGTACATTATTAACTGAGCAGGAGCAGGATTATGTGATCAATCCCTTTTTAGTAAGGGGATTAGACTATTACACCGATTGTGTTTTCGAATGGAAAGCCAATAATGTCGGTGCTCAAGACACGATTTGTGCTGGCGGTAGGTATGACGGATTAGTAGAGCGATTGGGAGGTCGACAGACTCCTGCAATCGGTTTTGCTATTGGTTTAGAGCGTATGGTTCTAGCTCTAGACGCGCTTGAGCAGACTCAAGAGTCTCCGGTAAGTGTGGACGTTTATGTCTGCTTTCTAGAGGAGAGCTTCTTAGTAAAAGCAATAAATACAGCTGATGGGATCCGGGAGTCAGGCTCTGGTTTAAAGGTTCGCGTTCATATGGGTGGCGGGAATCTTAAGAAGCAGTTAAAACGAGCGGATGCGGTAGGGGCTAAGTGGGCGGTTTTGATCGGAGAGGATGAAGTTAAACAAAATATAGTCACCCTTAAGAATTTGAGGGATAGCGAAGATGGGCAGACAGGCCTGCCAATTGAAAGGGCTATCAAAAAGATAATGAGCGATAACAGTTAAATGTCGATCTTGATATGAGACAATTTCTGTTCGAGTTTAACGAATCAATGTAAGAGGGTACTTGTGTCTGATTATTTGAGCGATGAAGAACAGGTCGAGCGGCTAAAGAGTTGGTGGAGTGAGAATGGCTCGTTTTTGCTCGCTAGTGTTTTCGTTGCGGTGCTCGGTATTGCCGGTTGGAATTATTATGGGTCATATCAGGACGATACTGCCGAGCGCAGCAGTGAGGTTCTTAGACAATATCTAGATTCTGATCCGGATCAGAGAGAAGATTTCGTTGTTGCAATATCTCAAGAACATTCCGGCAGCGCAGCGCACGTGTTGGTATTGTTTGATCAGGCGGAAAACAATTTTTCGAATGGCGAGATTTTTGAAGCTGAGAAGCTTCTTGAGGAAGCGCTGGAAGCGTCTGAAGACGTGTTGTTAAGAGATATTTCACTAATTAGACTTGCGAAAGTTCAATACGAGTTGGAAAAAAGCCAAGAGGCGTTAGCGGCTCTAGAGAAAGTTAAGACGAAGGGTTTTCTTTCTTGGGCCTTAGAACTCAAGGGTGATATTCATACTAGCAGAAGAGAGGTTGAGCTAGCGCATCAATCCTATGAAAAAGCGGTTGATGAGTTAGGAGAGGGTGTGGATAGGCCTCTATTGAAACTTAAATTAGACAATGCTTCTCCTTATAAAGGAACATACGTACTGCCTGACAAGCAACTTAGTCAGGCGTTGAAAGAAGCTGAAAGTGTACTAGCGCCAAAAAGTTCTGAAGATTAAAGTGACTAACGTAGAACGAAAGAGCAAATTTTTGTGGTTTGTTTTGCCGCTATTCCTATGCGGCTGCAGCTGGTTTACTTGGCTTCCCGGGGTTGAGGAACGGGATAAAAAAGACAAAAAAGAAAAACTAGAACCTGCCGAATTAGTGGATTTTGAGCCAGAAGTAACGCTGAAGAAACTCTGGAGAACGTCTATAGGGGAGGGATTAGGAAAAAAATACCTTAAATTATCGCCGGTTATAGTAGCGGATCAAATTTTGGCTGGTGATGGGTACGGTATGGTTGTATCCGTGGATCGATTCACCGGGAAATGGAATTGGCGTACGCAGTTTGATCAATTGGATCGAGGTTTTTTCAGCTTCTTGAATTTTATCGATCGGGACGACCCTAGCTTTGTCAGTGGTGGCTTGGGATCTGGAGCAGGTATGGCTCTGCTGGGCACCACCCGCGGCGAAGTTGTTGCTTTGTCGCTCGCGGATGGTTCTTTGGTATGGCGATCGCAGCTGGATACTGAGATTCTCTCAACGCCCGCCTATAGCGATGGAAAAATTTTTGTTCAATCGGTTAATGACCGAATCGCAGCTTTGGATGCAAAGACAGGTGAATTAATCTGGGTGTATGACAATCAAACGCCGATTTTGACTCTGCGAGGAACAAGCTCTCCAATAGTGCAGAATGGGCTGGTTATTGCGGGTATTTCAAATGGCAAGGTAATAGCATTGAGAGCAGATAGTGGTGAACCAGTTTGGGAGCACCGAGTCATGCTACCCGAAGGGCGGTCCGAGCTTGATAGGATTGTTGACGTTGACGCCGATCCTTTGTCCTTAGGCGCATCTATATATGCTTCTTCTTACCAGGGAAGGCTAAAGCGACTGTCTATTCGAGACGGTAGGCCTCGATGGGAATATAAGAGTTCTTCTTTTCAAGATTTGGCGGAAGGCTATGGGCAGATATATCTTGTAGATCAGGACGATTCGGTACACGCCGTAGATCAAAATACTGGGGAGTCGATATGGATTCAAGAATCGTTTGCGCGTCGTCAGCTGTCTTCTCCTGAGGCGTTTTCTAATTACGTGGCTATTGGCGATTTTGATGGCTATTTGCACGTCATAGCTCAAAGGGATGGTCGGTTAATGGGTAGGCGTAAAATAGATCGGAGCGGTATTCGGTCTAATATGATCGTGTCTGAGGGGATTTTGTATATCTTAACTAATTCAGGTAGCTTGCAAGCGATTCAAGTTAATTTGAGATAGTCGATGGATCAAATTTCGGGCACCGTTGCCCTAGTTGGTAGGCCTAATGTAGGTAAATCGACTTTATTTAACAAGCTGACAAAAACTCGAGATGCACTTGTCGCCAACGTTCCGGGCCTCACACGAGATCGGCGCTATGGGATCCTGTCTCGCGCTGGTAAATCTATTCGTTTAATCGATACAGGCGGAGTTTTTGGCGATCACGAGTTGTCTGATGTTTTGTTTGAGCAAACCCTCGTAGCAATTAAAGAGGCGGATTTGGTGGTTCTGCTTTTTGATGGCCGAGAAGGAATTACTACGGTCGATCAAGAAATTGTCGACTATTTGAGAAGCCAGAACATCAACTTTTTTCCTGTAATTAATAAAGTCGATGGTGTGTCCAGGGACCAGCTAGTGAGTGAGTTCTCTTTGTTTGGGTTCGACGACTTGGTGTTTATCTCTTCGGCGCACGGGATAGGGGTATCCCATTTTGTTGATCTTTTAAGCTCTTCTTTTGAAAGTTCGTCAATTGAACCTGAATTGGAGTTGCAGGGAAAAGGAACCAGAGTCGCGGTAATTGGGCGTCCGAACGTAGGCAAGTCTACACTTGTCAATCGACTAATAGGCGAGGACAGGCAAGTTGTTTTTGATATGCCAGGTACTACGAAGGATTCGATCGATATTCCGTTTAATTTAGAAGGTGTGGATTATGTCTTAATAGATACGGCTGGCGTTCGCAGAAAAGGGAAGGTTTCTGAGGTAACAGAAAAGTTTTCTGTGGTGAAGGCGCTGAACGCGATGGAACGAGCGGAGGTCGCTATTCTCGTTTTGGACGCACAAGAAGGTGTAGTTGATCAAGACTTACATATTCTGGAATACGCATTGTCAGTTGGTTGCGGCCTTATTGTTGCTGTCAACAAATGGGACGGATTAGACCGTGATCAAAAAGAACAAACCAATAAAAGCCTGGAAAGAAAACTGTCTTTTATCCCTTGGGTGGTTGTGAAGAGAATTTCTGCGTTGCATGGTTCCGGGGTTGGTCATCTCTTTTCCGAAGTTGATGCGGTCAAGGACGCGGGAGAATTTGAGGTTACCACTTCCTATTTGAGCCGCGTGCTTGAGACCTTGGTTCAAGCGCATCCTGCTCCGTCAATTCGTGGTCGAAATATAAGGTTGAAAGTTGCGACAAGAGCAGGAGGGTATCCGCCGAGGATCGCGATCCATGGAAATCAGTTGAAAGAATTGCCAGGCTCTTATAAACGCTATCTTGAGAATGGTTTCAGGGAGCGTTTAGATCTAATAGGAAACCCTGTTTTTATCGATTTTCGCGATTCAGAAAACCCCTTCGCAGGTCGGAGAAACGAATTAACCAGAAAGCAAAAAAACAGAAGAACCCGTATCATTCGCCATAAGAAACGCCGTCAACGCCGATAATAGTATTTAAGCTTTCCATTAAAATGTAAGGGTCTACTCGGGAGCCGTTAAGGCTTACTGACCAATGCAGATGTGGCCCTGTTGCTCTTCCTGTTGAACCAACAAGTCCGATCTGGTCGCCTTGTCGCACCGTCGTCCCATTAACCACCAGAATCTCAGACATATGACAATACATGGTCACTAGGCCTTGTCCATGATCAATAAACACGGTCTTCCCATTAAAATAGAGTTCTTCAGCTAGGACGATCTCTCCTGACGTGGGCGCGAGAATTGGGGTGCCCTGCTTAGCAGCAATATCTAAACCGCTGTGAGGACTGCGTGGCTGTCCATTAAAGAATCTGCGATGACCGAACAGGCTAGTGATAGTTCCTTCTAAAGGCATATCGAAGCCTTCTTTGAATCGAATTACTTCTGAGTAGCTATCATACAGCGCTCTCTGTCTCTTGGATTCCTCTCGAATACGATCGATTTCTGCCTGGGGCGGACTGACCAAGGCTTTGTTCTTTATCGTAATGTGTTGTTCGGTATACTTTTTTTCAGTGACCTCAAAATTATGACTTTTTCGTTCTCCGTCGAGCATAAAGGTCAGGCTATGCTGGCCCGGATTTTCAAAGACGGGGATACCGATTAGTGCCTTGTTCCCTATAATTAAGACGGGTTTGTTTTGGTATCGTACGCCTGTTGCCCCGTCGGGAATGTCCCACACTAGAACCCCTCCTGGTACCGGCGTACTTAGTGAACTAGTGCTGATTAAAAGAAAGATGAATGAAATCCACCTCATTTGATGCCAATACCTTCTTCATCAGTATCTTGGATTTTCTCGATTTTGCTGACAAAGATCGCGTCGGTTACACGGGTGACCACTCGCTGTCCGATCTCGAGTTGGCTTTTCTTTGTTAACACCGAAGCTGAATCCTGGTCCCGAATAATGGCATAGCCTCTTGATAAAGTTGGTAGGGGACTAACACTATCCAATACCCGAGCAAGGCTTTTAAGCCTCTTATCGTCTTTGAGTAACTTGTCTTGTATTGACCGAATTAACTGAGCTTTTCTGGTCATCAACTCGGATTTCGCTCCTGATAATTTTTGATTTGGTCCCAGTATGCGGAGCTGAGCCCTGTTGCTTGCCAATCGCTCCTTTTGTAGATCGATAAGGCGTGTGATAGATGTTAGGGTCCGATTCGAAGCATCGTCGATTCGCTGATGAGCTTGCTCGATTAGAGCCCTCGGGCTCATAAGTCTCAACCTTGCGTTTTGTAATGTCAGCTTCAGCATTTGCTTTGTATTTAGCCAGCTATTGACCAGAGTCTTCTCAAAATCTTTGATTTGATCGTGTATCTCATCCAGTTCGGGAACAGCGATTTCTGCAGCGGTCGAAGGAGTCGGAGCTCTTATGTCTGAGACGAAATCGGCTATAGTGAAATCGATTTCGTGGCCTATCGCAGAAACAAGGGGGATATGGCAGGTAAAAATTCTTCGCGCGACCGACTCTAGGTTGAAACTCCAGAGGTCTTCGAGTGACCCACCGCCCCGAGTTAGAATGATCAGATCTGGTCCAAGCTCTTCGGCTGCATCGAGTGCCTCGACGATCTCTGCCCCCGCATTGTCTCCCTGTACTGAGGTTGGCACTAAAGTGACCTTTATTGCCGGGTAGCGCCGACTCATTACAGCCAATATGTCTTTAACTGCAGCGCCCGTAGGAGATGACACGATCGCGACATGTCTTGGGTATAAGGGCAGCGTTTTTTTTGATTCCTCCGAAAACAAACCCTCTGATGATAGTTTTCTTTTTAATTGATCGAACGCTTGCCTAAGAAGACCCTCCCCAGCATGTTCAATTTGGTCGACGATTATCTGGAAGTCGCCTCTCCCTTCATACAGGCTGACTCGACCTCTAATTAGAACTTGTTGTCCATCCACAGGCTGAATTTGGGCGAGTCGATTACGATTCGCAAACATGGCACATCGGACTTGAGCGCTGTTATCTTTGAGGGTGAAATACCAATGGCCTGATCTGGGGCGAGCAAAATTCGAGAGTTCTCCTTCAACCCAGACTACATTGAATTGCTTTTCTATGGTGACTCTTGCTTGGAGGTTTAATTCGCTGACACTGAATACTTTGGGGTCTGGGGTTCTTTCTTCGACTTCTTTCACAAAATAATTGTAGCATTGTACTGGGATAAGAGAAGAAAGGTGTTGATCGGTTGATTACTCCCCCTTGATTTTGCTATAGATTTACTTCTTAAGTGTGAGTCAGTAGAATCTTGATTTTGTGAGGCCTGTAAATGCTACGTATCTCAACTGACGCATTAACATTCGACGACGTCCTCTTACTGCCCGCCTATTCTGAAATTTTGCCCTCTGATGTTTGCTTAAAGAGCAAATTAACCAAGCGTATTAACCTGAATATTCCGGTTGTTTCTTCTGCGATGGATACGGTTACCGAGGCGAGGCTTGCAGTGTCGATGGCGCAGGAAGGCGGCCTCGGCATCGTTCATAAGAATTTATCGGTAGAGGATCAGGCCCGTGAAGTTCGGTTGGTAAAGAAATTTGAGTCAGGAATTATCCGAGATCCAGTGACGATACACCCTCAGGCGACGATAGAGACCCTGATAGCTACCACTACAGAAAATAGGATATCAGGTGTGCCCGTTGTCGACGGGGAAAAGCTTGTTGGAATCATTACTACTCGGGATATCCGTTTTTTGGATCGAATTGATCTTAAAGTGAAAGATGTTATGACCCCGCAGGATAGGCTGTTGACGGCCAAAGAGGGCGCAAGTAACGAAGAGATTAAGCGAATCCTGCACGAACACCGAATTGAAAAAGTCCTATTGGTGAATGATGAATTTGAGCTAACCGGCATGGTCACGGTTAAGGATATAACCAAAGCAGAGACTTACCCTTCAGCATGCAAAGACGAGCAAGGGCGCTTGCGGGTCGGTGCTAGTGTCGGGACTTCTGAAGAGACAGACGATCGTGTGGCCGCATTAGTAGAAGCGGATGTAGATGTCATAGTCGTTGATACGGCTCATGGTCATTCAAGAGGCGTGGTCGATCGGATTGCCTGGATTAAACAAACCTATCCTAATCTCGATGTGATCGGCGGAAACGTGGCTACCTACGATGGTGCCAGAGCGCTGATAGACGCGGGCGTCGACGCCGTAAAGGTCGGTATTGGCCCTGGGTCAATCTGTACGACGAGGATCGTGTCGGGGATTGGCGTTCCGCAAATAACGGCGGTCTCTGAGGCGTCTAGAGCGGCAGAAGAAGATGATATTCCGGTGATCGCAGATGGCGGGATTCGCTATTCTGGCGATATAGCAAAAGCCATTTGTGCTGGGGCGAGTTCCGTGATGCTGGGAAGCTTGCTTGCGGGAACCGAAGAGGCTCCGGGAGAGATAGAGTTGTATCAGGGAAGGACATACAAATCTTATCGGGGCATGGGTTCGATTGGAGCTATGGCTCAAAGTCATGGGTCAAGTGATAGATATTTTCAAGAAGTCGAGGGCGACGGAAGAAAGCTCGTTCCTGAAGGCATTGAAGGTAGAGTTCCTTTCAGGGGGCCAACAGGGCCGATCATTCACCAACTGATGGGCGGTCTTCGAGCGGCGATGGGGTACACAGGCAGCGGAGACATTGACTACCTTAGGAAACATCCAGAGTTTATAAAGGTTAGCGCGGCTAGCATGGCCGAATCTCATGTTCATGATGTGGCGATCACAAAAGAAGCCCCCAATTATCCAGTCAGCTAGCCTTGACTGAACGCGCTATCGATCACCTTCAAGATCAGTGGTTGCTGATCCTGGATTTTGGCTCCCAATACACTCAGCTCATCGCGAGAAGAGTAAGAGAATGCGGAGTGTACTGCGAAATACAGCCCTTTGATGTCGATGAATCTTATTTCGAAGAACGACAACCCAGGGGCGTTATTCTGTCTGGTGGACCTGAAACGGTTACCGCAGGCAATACACCAAGAATTCCCGAACGATTACTCAAGTTAGAAATTCCAATGCTTGGTATTTGTTACGGAATGCAGGCTCTTGCTGAGCAACTAGGAGGTCGTGTTAAGAACTCTGCACATAGGGAGTTCGGCCATGCTGAGATTGATTTGCAAGGTGGTAGCGATTTACTGAGGACTCTGGACCCGGACAGGCTTGGAAAGGCGCAGGTTTGGATGAGTCACGGAGACAAGGTCACCGATTTGCCAGAGGGGTTTAGCGTTACCGCTAGCACGGAGAGCGCCCCGGTCGCGGCAATGGAGAATCCGTCAAAACGAATTTACGCGGTTCAATTTCACCCAGAGGTTACGCATACCCCAAACGGAGATCATTTGATTGATCGGTTTGCAAAGGATATTTGCCAGTGCGACGGCGATTGGACTATTGAAAACATCGCGGAAGAGGCTATTCGGAGGACTAAAGAACAGGTTGGCGATGATGAGGTGGTTTTAGGTTTGTCGGGTGGAGTTGATTCGTCGGTGGTCGCGGCGATCCTTTCTCGGGCTATTGGAGACCAGCTAACCTGTATTTTTGTTGATAATGGGCTTCTTAGGAAAGATGAGACTGAAGAAGTTGAAAAAGCCTTTGGATTGGAGGCAGGAACAGGAAACGTCTTACCCATCAAAATTAAGACGATTGACGCTCGATCCGAGTTTTTGACTAAGCTTGTCGGCGTGGTAGACCCTGAAGACAAGCGCAAGATCATCGGAAATACATTTATCGATGTGTTTGAACGAGAAGCCGATAAGTTGAGGAATGTGAAATGGCTCGCGCAGGGCACCATCTATCCCGATGTCATTGAATCCGCCGCTTCAAAGTACGGGAAAGCGCACGTCATTAAATCTCATCATAACGTGGGAGGGTTGCCCGAGAGAATGTCTCTACAACTAGTCGAGCCTCTCAGAGAACTATTTAAAGATGAGGTGCGGAACCTAGGAATTTATTTAGGTTTACCCAGGTCTCTAATATATAGACACCCTTTTCCCGGTCCTGGTTTAGGCGTTCGGATCCTGGGAGAAGTAAAGTCTGAGTATGCTGATGTATTGCGAGAAGCCGATGCCATATTTATCGAGGAGCTGAGAAAAGAAAATTTATATGACTCAGTATCTCAAGCATTTGCTGTTTATTTGCCAGTTAAATCAGTGGGTGTCGTTGGAGATGCCAGGCGCTATGAGCATGTGATCGCGCTTCGAGCTGTCGAGACAATTGATTTTATGACCGCGAGATCGGCGAGACTTCCTTACGAGTTCGTGGATAAAGTTTCAAACAGAATAATGAACGAGATATCTCAGGTGTCCAGAGTCGTATATGACATTTCGTCTAAACCACCGTCTACCATTGAGTGGGAGTGAAGGTAGTTGCTGAACTTTTTTCTCCGGTTAAGAAGGCGTTGTCATACACACTTCATACACACACCATAAAAAAGTCAATAAAAACAATAATTTATAGAGATGTTATTGTTGAGTGGGAGTAAAGACGGGCGATTAAATGGTTAGACCTTATAGTTTTATGGCGAAATTTCTGCACTGGGCGTTTATCGTAGTTTTTGCCTATGGTGTCATAAATCAGGTAGATGAAGTCGAGGAGCTTGAGAGCTCTTCTCTGCTTGTCCAGGAGTTTTTTTTCACTTTGATATTCCTGTCTCTGTTGTTGTTTCGATTCATATATATGCGTTCTATAAGAGCCGCCAGGCCTCCACTTGATATGCCTAAAAACTTGACCCTCGTAGCGCGAACTGTGCATCTGGGCATGTATATAAGTCTGTCGTTGATCGCTGTCACAGGATTGATAATTGGAGGATTGTACAATTCGGGATTAGAGGAAGGTTTGGTGCTGGAAGCTGTGCTTCTGCTACATGAGATAATTTTTTGGACAAGTGTAAATCTGATGGGTTTGCATATTGCTGGCGCGATCTACCATCGTGTAAAGAAAGACGGTGTCTGGAGCTCTATGGTGCCAATATTCAAGGAGAAGTCTTAAAAGTAACGATTACTTTTTAAGAGTCTTACAAGAAGAGCCTTAATCAAAAAACAGAAAGGTATCAATTAGGAAACTGGTGGGAAGTCCGGGGGGAACTCCGTTTTTATTCAGGTTGGAGTTGTGTTTACTATTAAATGGGAACGAAAGTGAGGTAGGGAAGGTAATTCGATAGGCATCACATTGCTCTTACTTCCTTTTGTCTATCTGGTATAGTTCGCGCCTGTTTTTTAAATTCAAGATTGTCAAGTGAGAAAAGATATACATCCAGAATACAGAGAAGTTTTGTTTCATGACACGAGTGTGGATGCATACTTCTTAGTTCGTTCCACTCTGCAAACAGATCAAACTAAAGAATGGACAGATGGAAACACCTATCCTTATTGCCCTCTTGATGTGTCCTCTGCTTCACATCCTTTTTATACAGGCAAGCAAAAGCTTGTAGATACGGGTGGTAGGATCGATAGATTCAGAAAACGATTCGGTAATAAATCAAAAGTCACCGCTGCAGCAGAAGAAGCACCAGTCGAGACAGAGGTTAAAGAAGAAACTTCTTCTGAGTAAGCTCACAACGCTTCCGAAATTGCTTTTATCCGAGACTTGGGTTTCAGCGAAGTGTTTTTTTATTCCACCAGAAGATTATCGGAGTAATGGCAGTCGTTGGTAAGACCCACCAAACCCATTCCGGATCGAAAGGGGGGTTGACCACTAAAACGGCGGTCACAACGGCTATGGTTCCCCCAAGCATGTTGGTTAAGTGTTTGGCAATTCTTGGTTTTCCAGTCGCTGATTCATCTTTATGACTTTTGTAGTCTGCATAGCCAATAGAAATCGCTAAAAAACCAAAGACAATGAGTACTATGGACTGAGAATTCTCGTTGGCTAAATAGAATGCTGCCAAAATCCACATGCCTATTCCGGATAACATCATTGAAAAGACGGCGAGCCAGTCTGGCCTGGTTGGAACGCCATTTCTGTTTCTGGCAAACCGCATCCCCGCAAATGCGAGATAAAAAGAAAAAATTGCTATAAGGAATAAAAAAATATTACTGCTGGCGATCGACATAGGGATTGCGGTCAGGAAGATAGTTACCATACTCCAAAAGTAGATTATTCCGGAGAGGATATGTGTTCTTTTGCCTTTTACAGAGCAGAGTGCGACAGCAGCACTAACAAGAGCGAGCGCCCCGGATAAGATGTGAATCGGTAACAAGACGAACATATTCTTAAAATTTCGTTAGATCTGTTTTCAATCTTTCTCGCCTACCTTTAAAAAAATCTAAGCGTCCATTAATCTTACCTTAACACTAATTCGTGATTTTATGAGAACCCTATATTTTCTTCCTTGGTCGTTACTATTTGTTGGATGCCATTACCTACCGTTCAGCAGCGGAAAACTAAGCGGACAAAACGAGGAATACCCTGACTATTGGGAAACAATAATTGAGCGCCAGATTATTCAGTTAGAGACGAACCCTACACAACCTTATTCGGTCAATTTGTGGATTGTTAATATAGAAAATCAGCCTTACGTATACGCAGGCGATAATTATGCAGCTTGGGTTAAAAATATAGAGTCGGATCCTCGAGTCGTCCTTAAATCCGGGAATAGTATCTACAAGTTGAAAGCACAACGAATTCTGAATGCTGATTTTTTTAAAAAGTTCGCGGTTGCGTGGGAAGACAAGTACGGGAATCGTCCTCGTAACGAGAATTATTCGGAAACTTTTTTGTTTCGGCTTTCTAAAAGAGAGTAAAGATACCTCTTTGGCTTCGCATTTTTCAGCTAGACAATATCCTGCGAGTCCTAGGGTAACTGAAACAGATCTTCTACCGAGCAATTAAGAGTTTTCGCGATTTTTAGTGAGAGAACGGTAGAGGGTATATAAACGCCATTTTCGATTGCGTTGATACTTTTTCTTGAGACCCCCGCGCTTTCTGACAATTGTTGTTGGGTTAACCCCGCGGCTTTTCTGAACTCTTCAAGTTCATTCGAAAGTTTGTCATGGTTCTTTCCCAAGTCTTAACTTCTCCCGAGTTTTTCAAGATCTTTGATCGCTTGGGACAGATTCCCGGCTTCTTCCCGACCGAATCTCCGACTCAAGTTATAGCTCGACAAGGTGCTGGTGAAAAAGCCCAATGTAAAAGCTATCGAGAAACTCAATTCCCATGCGTAGCCCAAAGTATGGGTTAGATAAAAGATTAAAAACCCTGTGCCAACGCCGATTGCATGTGAAAGTTCTGTCCAGTGGTTTGATAAATTCGCTTTCATCGTTAGTTACTTTCTCTCGAATTCTTCCACAGCATTGGTGAGCTCCTCGCTGGTGTTGGGATAAAAATATCCTGCAATAACACACCCTATGCCGATTGAGCTGACCAAAAGCCCGATGCCTTCGAAGAAGGACCCCATCTTGCTTACACCTAGGAGGTATATGCCTATTCCAACAAAAAGCGTAATGACTCCTCCTCGTCTGTAATCTACCGGCTCTTTTTTTCTTTCTTCAAAAATGCTCATCAGCTCTTCGACCTTGGTGGGATCTTGCAGGTGCTTGGCTATTTCGAGTGCGGTTTCTCTTTTGCCTTTCTCTTCGAAATAAAGCCAGACAAATACAGCAATTGGGATAATGATGCCGGCCAGTATGCCCATGATTGGGATGATTAGATCCATGATGATCAACTCGTTTGAATATATAACGTGAACTTAACATCGAGAAAATGTGAAGTAAAGGTTACATTGCTGGATCTTCTCATTTATTGGCGGTGAGGTTATCTTTTAGGTGATTTCCTGGGCAGTTTCTACAGAGGATGATGTGATCGATAAAAGGCTATTGAATACACTAGAGAAAAATACGCGAGGTATTTATGAGCGAAATGCCAGACTATTTGACAGTGAGCGTTCAAAGAGGCTTGAAGAAAAAAGCTGGCTAGACCGATTTTCTGACCTATTACCAAAAAGTGCGAAAGTTCTTGATGTCGGTTGTGGAGCTGGTGAACCCATCGCTCGGTATTTGATTAGCAAGGGGTTCGAATTAGAGGGGCTAGATTTTTCCAGGACTATGCTTGAAATTATTCGGAGGCGATTTCCGGATCATTATTGGCATGGGATGGACATGCGGACACTTTCTCTAAGCACTAGGTTCGACGGAATTATCGCCTGGCACAGTTTTTTTCATTTGAACTATGATGACCAAGAGTCAACTCTTCACAAGTTTTCAGAACATCTTCAGCCAGAGGGTATTCTTTTAGTAACAGTGGGCGATCATTATGGCGAAGTGGTAGGTCGAGTTGGAGCGGAAGAGATTTATCATGCTAGTTTTTCGTTTGAGACTTACAAAAAAATACTAACGAACCTGCATATGCGAGTTTTAGACTTTGTGCCTAACGACCCTGACTGTGGAATGTCCTCCGTTCTTTTGGCGCAAAAAAAAAGCTAGGCCTCGTTGGCAAGACTGCTTTACTTTAACGATTTTTTATTGGTTGTTGGTTCCTAGTAGAAATTCTAATGGAATATGAAAGCGTTCTCTCCAAGCTTTAGGGTGATGATCATCTCCCTCGAAACGGCGAGTAATCCAGTCCTCGCCCTGCAGGTAGCCATGCTTACGCATCACTTTGTCCATCTCTAACTGGTAAGGCTCATAGAGCGCATCAAAGGTTTCTGTTCCATAATCGAAATAGACGCGATTCTCACCCGCTGAGGGCCAATTCTTGTTGAACCAGTCTACAGCAAGGCCGTCCGCTATTGACCAATCCGTAGACAAGCAGGCGGCTCCTCCAAAAATTTCGGGATACTCAGCTATTGCGTAGGCTGAAATCAAGCCGCCCATGCTGGATCCCGCAATAAAAGTCTCTTCTTTTCCCTTGAGCGTCCGATAATTGTTGTCGACAAAGGGTTTGAGTTCCTCGACAAAAAATCTGAGATAGTTGTCAGAAGATATAGATTCCCCACCTACTTCTGTTGCGAAACTATCGGAGTCTTTGAGCATGTCTTTCCAAACCTCGCTCGGCACTACCTTCTGTGGCATGAATTCGGCCCCGCGGGCTCCTTTGGCCCAGTCCGACATCCACACAGCGACCACGATCGCAGGCCTGATTTTGTTCTCATTCGTGAGTTTTGTGATTGTTTTATCGACATCCCAGAATAAGTCCATTCCTGCCAAAGAAGACTCTTCGTGGTGAAATATCATTTGTCCGTCGTGCATGTAAATCACTGGAAAGTGATCAGCAGATTCGGCTTCATAATTTTCTGGGAGCCAGATGTCGATAGGACGAGGTCGAATAAGCTCAGAAGCAAAGTCTTTTAGGTGTTCAAGTTTTCCCTTCAAGCTAGGTACGGGTATTTTTTTGACTTCCTGTTTCGCTTCCTTAGATTTGTGGACAATCTCTTTTCTTGTTAACACCATAAAGTGCAGGCCTTTACTTGTATCTTTCTGGTTGGATCATGTTAACCGATGAGAGAAGACTAGGAAAAATGCAAAACCTTTCAATATTTCTTAAGCCTCTAAGGCTGAAGTTTGCAGTCAGGTTTGAAATTGAGTACATAAAGACGGCTATCACCCGTACAATGGAATCATATTAATTGATAGTCGAAAAACGCAATCTAGAAAAATAAGGAAGAGACAATGCGAGAAGCTTTAATTGTATCAACAGCAAGAACTCCTATAGGCAAGGCTTACCGAGGGGCGTTTAATGACACCACGTCTCCAACGATGGGCGGCCACGCGATCAAGCATGCGGTCGAGCGTGCGGGTGTAGACTCTGCTGAAGTTGAGGACGTAATTATGGGTGCGGCAATCCAGATGGGTTCAGGGTTTCAGAACGTGGCTCGCCAGAGCCTACTGAAGGCGGGCTTGCCAGATTCAGTGGCTGGTCAGTCGATAGATCGCCAGTGTTCCTCTGGGATGATGGCGATCGGTATGGCTGCGAAGCAGATCATCTCCGATGGTATGAACGTGGCTGTTGGCGGTGGTGTTGAATCAATTTCTATGAATCAGACAGGGGATATGTTTGCGATCCCGGATCCTGATTTGTTGGCCAATAAGCCTGAACTATACATGGCGATGATCGAGACGGCTGAAATCGTGGGAGAGCGCTATGGTGTTAGTCGCGAAGCCCAAGACGAGTATTCGGCTCAGTCTCAGGCTCGTACTGCGGCGGCTCAACAGGCAGGCGCGTTTGATGATGAGATAGTTCCTCTTCCGTCTGTCATGAAGCTCCAGAATAAGGAGACAGGCGAAGTCAACGAGATTGAAACAACTCTAGATAAGGATGAGGGTAATCGCCCTGGAACCACTGCGGAGAGCCTGGCAGGTCTGCAGCCAGTTTTTGCTAATGGCCAGGTAATCAAAGAGGGCAAGCACGTGACGGCAGGAAATGCGTCGCAGCTTTCAGATGGGGCCTCGGCCTGTGTGGTCATGGAATCGAAGTTGGCTGAACAGCGTGGTCTAGAGCCTCTGGGCGCCTATCGCGGTATTGCCGTTGCTGGTACGAACCCTGACGAAATGGGTATCGGACCGGTGTTTGCTGTTCCGAAATTGCTCGAGAAGAATGGTCTTTCGATGGATGACATAGGGCTTTGGGAACTGAATGAGGCGTTTGCTGTTCAGGTGCTTTATTCTCGGGACACTCTCGGAATACCGGATGAAAATCTAAACGTTAACGGCGGTGCTATTTCAATAGGCCATCCGTATGGTATGTCAGGATCGAGAATGGTAGCTCACGCGTTGATCGAAGGTAAACGTCGTGGCGTGAAGTACGTTGTTTGCACCATGTGCATCGGCGGAGGTATGGGGGCAGCAGGTTTATTCGAGGTGCTCTAAGGACCTCAATTTCTTTCTGGCATCGATAGGGCCAGCAGTGATTTGAAAGAGTTGCTGCTGGCTTTTTAGTCTACGGCTCCCTGATGGTTTTTCCCATCAAACTCGACCACTCGGCCTATCGTAGGGGGCGTTTTCACGCACCTGATATCAATACTGTAAGCGTCTGGGTGAGAGCGCGGTTGATAAAAGCTCTTGACGCCGCACCTTCTGCAAAATAAATGTTCGGCTGTCTGAGTGCCGAATTGGTATGAGGTTAAAAACTCCTTTCCACTGACTAAAGTGAAATCAGAGTGCCTCACAAATAGGTGATGGAAATCGGTGACAGAACAAATCGAACAGTTGCAAGTCCATACCTCCACTTCGTTGGGAGATCTGAATTCGAACTTGATCAACTCGCAGTGACAACCTCCCTGAAATAACAGTTTCTCGCTCATTACTGGTCTCCAATTTTTCACCTATTTTACGAGAAATTTATTTACGGCAGACGATCAATAAATATGAAGAGCAGATAAAGGTATTAGTGGAGCTAAAGCTGAGATTAGCTAATGAGATCTATGATAGTCTGTGGCGACTGCTACACGAGAGATATTTGATGTTATTGCGAGCTTTCCTGGTTTCTTCCCTACTTATTGGTTGGACTTCCACAATACAAGTTGCGGCCAATCCATTTCCTGATAAGGCTCTGGCGGTCTTAGTGCCTGGTAGTGGAACCTATAGCCGTGAAATTTCAACAAAGAATGCGCAAGCTCAGGCCTTTTTTGATCAAGGGTTGAGATTTGCGTGGGGATTTTATTTTCCTGAGTCGATTGCCTCTTACCAAGAAGCGGCTAGGTTGGAACCAGATCATCCGATGCCTTATTGGGGGATGGCTCATGCTATGGGGCCAAATCCGAACTCGCGTTACGTTAGGATGCCAGACGATCCGCTAGGTGAGGGGTTGAAAGCCATCAAAAAGGCCATGGAACGCATTGACCTTGCAAGCCCTCTTGAGGCGAAATTGATTAAGGCGATGTACGCACTCTATGACCAGGCAAGTATTCCGGATCCAGATATCCGGGATCAGGCATATCTAGGCGCTATGCGACAACTCAATAAAGAGTTTCCAAAGGATCCTGATATAGCCGCTCTCTATGCGGCAAGTTATATGTCGATAGGGCGTTGGGACTACTGGGATAGCGAGGGCAACCCTAAATCAGAAACGATGCCGGTAGCTGAGGCCCTTGAATACATTATTCACGAAGAGCAATCGCACCCTGGAGTTCTGCATTTGCACATTCACCTCATCGAGGCCTCGTTGGAGCCTGAGAGGGCTCTGGTTTCTGCGGATGCGCTGGAAGCGACTGTTCCGATTGCGGGTCACGTGGTTCATATGCCGGCTCATATTTATGTGCGTGTAGGACAATATGCGAAGGCCATCGAGAGTAATATTCGTTCTCAAGCGGTTGATTTAGAGTTCGCAAAGTTATGGGGTGATTATCCTCTACCCGACATTGGTACGTATCCGTTGTCACATCAAATACATGCTGGACACGCAATGGATTTTATTCGTTATGCGGCCACAGTTCAGGGGAACTCTCAAACTGCTATTCAAACGGCGTGGGATATGGCTGATCGAGTGGGGAGCGATGCAAATCAGGTTAGAAGTGGACAAAAGCGAGTATCTGCGCCGTGGCTGGTGTTAAAGATATTTGGTAAATGGGACGAGCTTTTAGCTTTAGAACCTGCTCACCAAGGAACGCCCTACTTAGATGGTATTTGGGCGTATGTTTCGGGAAGTGCGCATTTGGCGAAAGGGAATGTCCTGGCGGCTGAAAAAGCACTTGATAGGCTCAGGGCAATCGCAGATGCGCCCAACGCAGATGAATATCGAGTGGGAGCCACTCCTGCCTCGGCCGTGCTGAAACTGGCGTCTCATGGACTCGAAGGCGAGTTACTGATGGCGAGTGGTGACCTTCCTGGGGCGATCGCTGCCTTTCTGGCAGGTGTGGCAATAGAAGATCAAAATAATTACACAGAACCTCCTGACTGGGCTCAGCCCATGCGCCATTACTTGGGTGCTGCATTGCTGCGCGCAGGACAAGCCGAACGAGCCGAGGCAGTTTATCGGAGAGATTTACGCTGGAATCAAAACAACGGATGGTCGCTATTTGGTCTTCGACAAGCGCTCATTGCCCAAGATAAAGAAAGAGAAGCGGCAGAGATCCTTGAGGCTTGGCGAAAGGCTTGGGCTTTCGCTGACGTTAAACTAAGCGCTTCACATTTCTGATCTGAGTTGGCTTAAGTGTGTTTCAGAATTCATGGGGGTACATTAGTCCATTATGAGCGATCTCAAATTTAGAACCTTGCCCTTCAATAGTACTGACCAAGAGTTTGGCCTGCTTTACGAGTTGGAGAATACGCTCGATTATCACGTGAAAGACTGGGGCTCGCCGAGCATGATTAAGTATCATGCAAATTTGATCCCTGAAAAATGCAATGCGGTCTGTGAATTCATAGAGATCGACGGGAATATTGTTGGTTATGGTTATATGGGCCACGATGAGTGGGCCTTTGATGAGAGCTTACTTGACTCAAACTTGGCGATCCCCAACGAGGGTCGATACTTCGAAAGCGCGCAGTCTTACTTGAAGCAACAAATTGCTAGGGCTCGCCAAACTGAGGGTGTAAAAACGCTCAGGGCCGAGTTTAAGGAAAGTGACTTCATGAAAGAGCTCTATACTGTTAATGGTTTTGAAGTGTCGCTAACGGACTTTGTCTCGATTATCGATCTAGATGACTTTAAAGGTGAGCGATTTTCCAATCAGACTCAGCGATTCAATAAGAGCGGCTTTCGTGTAGAAACTTTAACTCAACTTCAAAAGAGTGAGGCTGATTGGCAGCGTAAGCTGTTCTCGCTTTGGCACAGCGTTGAAGAGGATGTGCCAACGGACCTGGTCGAACCGAACATGGATTTTGAATATTGGAAATCTTCGTTGTTCGCACCTTGGTTTGAGTCCGACGATATTTATATTGTTCTGGATGAGCGCCGGTGGGTCGCGCTTTCGAGCTATGATAGATCTGACAAACCTACGGATACATTGTCTACAGATTTGACCGGCGTTCTTCCCGAATATCGTCGTAAAGGGATATGCACGGCGTTGAAGGTGTTCGCGTTGGAAGATCTAAAGAGTAAAGGCTACAAAAGAGTATTTACGGACAATGAGGAGAATAATCCTATGTTCCAGATCAACTTACAGCTAGGCTTTAAGAAAATAGGCAGCGAAATCGGTTGTAAACTGAATCTCTGAGCGGCTCGCTTTTTACATATGTTGCTTTGGCTTGTAGTATTTCGGAATCTCTATGTCTTTTCTTTTGAAGATTATTTTTTACTGGTTAGTTCTAGTGCATGCCGGGGTGCAATGATGCGACCCATCTCGCCGAGTCCAGCCTCTTCAAGTATTCTATGACATTCGATCAGAGCTTCTCCCAAGACCGTGTCTGTCCAGAAAATCACCTCTAGTGCATGTTGATTAGGCTGGCCGGGTCGTGCGGTCATCGCTTCCAGATAGAAAAATTTGAGTTCCTCGATGGCTTCTTTAAACCAGGTAAATTCGGTCGGGGGTATTGATTCTGCTGTTAGTAAATTAGCGAGTCTTTCGATCGATTCTCTTTTCGAATTGATAGTCGAGTTCGTCAGGGTTCGGCCTTCCCGCCGCTGCTTAGAGAGTTCATGCCACGGGAGCAACAACGATAATTCTTCGTTTAAGCGCTCTGACCAACTTGTGTGTTCTTTGGTCCGCTTGGTGAAATTTATCGGACAGGTCGCCTCCGTATGAACTTCTGAAGCCGGAAGGTCAATGGGATAGTCCTCCAGGACTGGGCCTTTGGGTTTGTTCAGTAAATTTAGCATCGCCTCAATGACATCGGTCTGAAACACGGCGTCTGCTGGTTTTCCTAAAGGGCGTCCTAGAGGAAAGCTCACCCAAAGCGCTCTTGGTACCTGCAGGCTGACTGAGTTTTCTCTGACTAGGCTAATCCCGACCGTGAGAATGCCCTCTCGTTCAAGATAGTAGCTTAGCGCTCCGACCGAGCGGGTACAGTTGGGTCAGACTGGTGTTAAGAGAACCGCGTCGACCTGATCCTGCTTTAATAGTCCTGCCACTTGCAATGCGGTTTTCTCAAATGCTTCTGGTTCAAGGCCGGCCCCCATGAAGCTGTAATGAATGTCGGCAACGGATCCTAGTTTTTTGTTTTTAGCCAATTCACGGATTCGGTCCAAAGGAAAGACTACGTTGATGTCTTCGACAAAGCCGCTTTTATCGAAATTCACTGAGCTATGGGACATGACAATATCCGAAGCCTTTTGATCTTTCGAAATTGGTCTATAGGACGCATCAGTAAAGTTAAATGTATCTGCGTCTCGGGTATGAATACCAGCCGTGGTGATCAATGCGACTCTAAGATCCGAGACCGGTTTTTTTAAATCAGTCCAGGCTGCAGGACCCAACGGTCGGCCATTCTTTGATAAGAGGTGGTCTCGCTCGTATTCAGGAAGATCGGTCAGTTTCACCATAAACGAATTCGTGTAACGTGGTCTGATTCTCCCGCTTGAAGACAACGCGAAATCTGTAGACCATACGTTTTGAGTAATTGATAGGGTTTTAGCATGCCAGTTTTCCCTTCAACAGTTAATACGGATTGTCTAGAGCTGCTTCATAACACTGAGTTCAAACTTAAGGAGTTAGCTGACAGTCTCAAGATAGAAGGAATCTCCGATGCGTTTTTCGCACAAACAGTAGCGCCGCTGACCGTCTATCTGAACTCATTGGAAAAAGATGACCGACCCCTGTTTATTTGCTTTACAGGAGGGCAAGGTTCGGGAAAAACGACCCTCTCGGAGTTCGTCCAGCTAGCGCTTCAAGTCGGCTATGATCGCAAAACGGTGGGATTTTCTATTGACGATATTTACAAAACCAGAGAGGAACGAGAACGGATAGCGGCTTCGGTTCATCCGATGTGTGCGGTTAGAGGTGTTCCAGGGACTCATGACGTAGGCCTGGGCTTAGAAACCCTGGAGTTTTTGTCTCAAGCTAAGGAGGACACCTTAACAGCTATCCCATCATTCTCTAAGCCATTGGATCAGCATTTTCCGCGAGAATCATGGAAGCGCTATAAAGGAAGGCCCGACTTTATATTTTTTGATGCTTGGTGTGGCGGAGCTCGACCTTTGCCAGTGGAGAATTGGAAAGGCCCGATGAATACTCTCGAGGAAGAGGAAGATCCAGACGGTGTATGGTCCAGGTGGAGTAATTCCGAGCTCAGCAGCGACTATCAAGAGCTTTTTGATCGCTTCGATTTATTGTTGTTGATTAAAGTACCCAGTATGGAGCATGTGTTTGAAAGTCGTTGGCTGCAAGAGCAAACGCTTGAGAAGACGTTGTCGGACCCCGAAATGTTAAAGAAAATAATGACCAAGGAGCAGGTCTATCGATTCGTCATGTATTATGAGAGGTTAACGCGCTATGTGCTCGAGGAGATGCCCAGCTTTGCGGATATCGTTCTGGAGAGAAGCGAGGGTTTTGAGTTTGCCTTTTCTAAATATCCTTGACAAAGAATCATGTTTGACGCGTTTTGCTTATTGAATTTTGGACAAAGAAACAGAGGATTTACTGCAGGCGTTGATGGACATGTACTGGAGTGTATCTAGTTTGATGCGGTTGGTTTGTCATGACAAAACCTAATGTGATCTTGATTTATCCAGATCAGCTTCGCGCTCAGTCGTTGCCACTGTTTGGTGAGACTCAGATTGAAACGCCTAACATTGATCGACTGGCCAGAGAGGGGTTATCGATAGATAACGCCATCTCTAATTGTCCAGTTTGCACTCCGGCACGAGCCATGTTGGTCACAGGACGCTATCCCCAAACAACCGGTCATTTGATCAATACAACTCGAACACGTCATTCGGAAATATCCCTGGGAGATACTTTTGCTCATTGGGGTTACAAGACCGGTTGGGTGGGTAAATGGCATCTTCACACGGGGTTATGGCCAGCGATTGATAGGATGCCCCAGCACCCGGACTGGGTGCCAGAGGGAAGAGATCGCTTAGGCTTCGATTATTGGAGAGCCTATAATCAACACATGGTCTATTTCGATGGTTTCGTCCACAAAGACGACTGGAATTATGAGCGATGGGAAGGTTATGAGACCGAAGGGTTGCTTAAGTATGGCTTTGAATTTATGGATTCCGTTGCGGATGAGCCTTTCTGTTTAGTTTTATCTCCTCACCAACCTCATTTTACTCCTTTTGAGTTTGCGCCTCGGCGTTTCTATGAAGATATACCAGACCAGATTGAATTGCCGGTTAACGTTCCCGAGCAAAAATTAGAGGTATCTCGAGAGATGTATCGGCATTATCTCGCAATGATTCTGGCAGTTGACGAAATGGTGGGACGAGTACTGAAGTATCTGGACGACAAAAGTCTCACTGAAAATACGATCGTATTATTTACTTCCGACCACGGAACTCAGGCTGGATCCCAGGGCGTAAATCCGTGGTCAAAGAAAAACCCATTCGATGCGTCAATACATGTGCCTGGGATCATCCGTTATCCTGGAACGATAACCCCGGGAACCCGAACGCAGCAAATCATGAACATGGTGGATTGGTTCCCGACGCTCTGTGGTCTGGCTGGATTGAGGGTTCCACGAAGTATAGAAGGACAAGATCGTTCTGAGACACTTCGCAATAACGAGAGTATTGAACAGGATGCCGCCTTTATCATGAATTTTTCGAAGTGGTTTGACTGGTTTGAAAATGGTGCGGAGTGGCGAGGAATCCGAACTAGCACCCACACCTATGCGCGTTGGCTTGACGGGAGGGAGCAGTTGTATGACTTGCAGGAGGACCCTCTTCAGATGAACAACCTTTCAGGTAAGAATTTATCGGTACAAACGTCCCTGCAAGAGTTGCTTGCTCATGCTCAATCCTTGCGAAACGATGAGCTGGTTCCTTGTGAAGATTGGAAGCATTGGCTAGACGAACAGCGTCGGGTGATAAAAAATGCGCATGGCACGCTAAGTCACCCGGAGAGTGAACCCGATTGGTCGTTACTGCATTGAATACTGATTTTCCTATTCGCTTGTCGGAAGAAATGATCGCTAGCTACGAGTTGTCGGGATACTTAGTAATGCCTGGCGTGCTTTCTCAAGAAGAAATTGAGCGCTACGGGCCTGCCGTAGATGAGGAGGTTGGCGCTCGGACTCAAAAAGATGAAAGGTCGGTGGCCGAAAAAAGTCTCTACGAACAGTCTTTTATTCAGTGCATGCGTTTATGGGAAACGAGCGAAGAGATCCGCCCTTTGAGTTGCCACTCTGGCTTGGCTGGCATAGCAGCGCAGCTGATGCGGGTGGAAAGTGTTCGTATGTGGCAGGACCAGGCTCTTTACAAAGAGCCAGGAGGTAGAGAAACAACCCCACATCAGGATCAAACATTCTGGCCTATAGGTGACGAGCCACTGGTCAGCGCGTGGATACCGTTTCAAGACGTCACCATAGAAAATGGCGCGATGGCCTATGTGCCTGGTTCTCATAAGGCGGGTCGACTGAAAGTGGTGGATATTACTCATTCGACCGATCCCTACGAGATTCTTAACGATTCTGCCTTAGGGGGTAGAAAACCGGAGTATGTCGAGGTACGAGCTGGATCGGTCGTATGGCACCATGGGTTGACGGTTCATCAGGCTGCAAGTAACAAGAGCCAGGAAGTTCGTCGAGTGTTTACGGTTGTCTATATTTACTCCGGGGCTAGGCGCATTAAGTCATGGCCGACTTTCCCTTTAGACCGGGAGCATATCGAGGTGGGCGAACAAATTCGTGGTGATGGCATGCCCGTTTTGTGGCCGCCTCAAGACCAGCTTCCAGATGCTCCAAATATAGTCGGAGAAGCCACCGGACCGCAGTTTCGAACTCAAGCTGATTGAGCAGCTTTTATTCACCTGATGCCACAGGATCGTTTCTAACCTTTAATTTCTAAAAAAGACGGCGCAATAAGTCGCTTGGCGCGAAAAATTGCTTGGTGTAACGTGTTCGACGTGAAGAAAAATGGGGAAACAGATGGAAGATCAAGCTGTCGTGGCGCAAAAAGCGCCTTATATGGTAGAGGTTGAAGAGGGTAAAACCTATTTTTGGTGCTCTTGCGGTCAAAGTGATAACCAACCGTTTTGTGATGGCTCTCACAAAGGAACGTCATTTGTGCCGATGAAATTTGAGGCAGAGAAGAGCCGACAAATGTATCTTTGTGGATGCAAACAAACTGACAAACAGCCCTTCTGTGATGGAGCGCACTCCAAGCTTTAAAACCTGCTCGGTCAACCGTCTGATCAGTAGGTTGTCAGGTCAGTAGTGAGTGCAGATAATCGCGATTGGTGGCCCGGTTTGTAACTGGGCTTTGTTTGTCTGGTTAACTTGAAGCGGGTTGGCTAACTCGGCGAGGTGTATATTGGCCATTAATCTTCTTTTGACATTTGTGGGCGTGGATCGGCCTGGGATCGTTCAGGAACTTAGCGCTCTCGTTAGCGCACACGAGGGAAATTGGCTTGAGAGTAAGATGTCAAGAATGGGCGGCAGGTTCGCGGGTATTGCCTTGGTAGAACTGCCAGCCGCTCTTACTGAACGCTTTAAGGCTGAGATCTCACAGGTACGAGAACTGTCGGTTTATTTGGAAGAATCTGGTGTTCAGAGAACGGATGCAGATACCCTTAACTACACCCTCAATATTGTAGGACTGGATAGGCCGGGTATTTTGCAAGAGGTTACGACTGAGATGTCGCAGCAGAGCATCAATGTGGTTGATTTAGAAACCAGTGTCAGGGCGGCTCCGATGTCCGGAGACAAAATGTTTTTTGCGGATGCTCAGGTTCTTGTACCATCGGATGTTGATCTGGCTGACTTGCATGATCGGCTCGACTCGGTGGCCAATGAGCTTGGTATAGATATTTTGTTAGAGTTGTCAGACTAAATGCGAGAGACCACCACAAAGAATGACCTTATCCCTCAGAACACGAGCCTTTGAGTGTTTTCCTTTAGAAGATTAGTTGAAGACGCCCGCGATTATTTCGAGTTGGTTGACGTGGGTGTTAACGAGGACTTTGAGTTCGAGCAACAG
>JBJKYX010000032.1:0-31656 GCA_045560825.1 Candidatus Azotimanducaceae bacterium | reverse complement strand
GAAGAGCAGACAAAAACAGAGATAAACAAATCGATGCGTTTAGCGAGAATATCGACATCATGCCGACACTATTAGACTGGCTCGACCTCGATATACCTAGGCAATGCGACGGACTTTCATTGCTTAAGACCATTCGAACCGGGCTAATTCCCGAAAACTGGAGAAAGGCAGCCCATTGGGAGTTTGACTTTCGCAGTGTTGTTTCGGGACAAAGACTAGAACAATCGCTTGGTCTCACTCAAGATCAATGCACGCTCAACGTTTTGCGGGACGAGAATTATAAGTACGTGCATTTCGTTAACTTACCGCCGCTATTCTTCGACCTTAAATCGGACCCAGGCGAATTCATCAACCAAGCGAAAAATCCTAAATACCAGAACTTAGTCCTCGAATACGCCCAAAAAATGCTGTCATGGAGGATGAACCATGACGAGCGAACCCTTACTCATCTCGTTCTCACTGAGGAGGGCGTTATTTCACGTAACCGCCCAATCTGAGGGATCATGTTTAAGCAGGCTTAATGCTTTCGAAAGGGAATATTAAGGGTTTATCTGACTACTCTAGGACCCAAGACCCTACTGATCATTTCTTCCCTCAATAACAACCACCTCAAAGCCAGGGCGCCCGTAACGCGAGATATTTACAGGGTTAGAAGATTCCAAAAAGGCCGGTAAGCCTTTCTCATCAATAATACTAAGAGCATGCTTTCAACATCATAGAGCCTATGCCCTAGCACTGGTGCGCAGGGTCAACTCCAATAAGCGGCGGATACCAGCGGTAGCCCTCGGGATAATCGCTTGCCATCTCACCAAACACGGCAAAAAGTTCTTCCTTTATAGAATTTGGCACTCAATCCATGTTCACTTGGCCAGCAAGCTCCTGGTCAGTGCGAATCCCAGGTGGCAACCAAAACGATGCGCCTTCGTAATTGGACGGCGCAAAGGCAGTAACATTTTCAAAGGCCTTTCTGCCAAAGGTATCCATCAGAGCAATGCCACCTTGAACATACTTGGCCGGTTCAGGGATAAACCACCGAAAAAATAGGTCATCAGAAAATGCCAAAAACATGGCTGAGAGCGCTCTCTGCTTTTCCTCAAGAGAAACCGAAGGAATCGAAGAGGGTTCTGACATGTTGATCCTCTATTAAAGCACAACATTAATCTTAGTTTGAGCAAGACAGCGGCTTTCTTATCAGCAGGAGCCGGAGGATATACTGCCAGTGTGATTAAAAATAGCAGACAAAACATCGACCAATAGAGGCCTCTAATGGAAAAACAACTGGAAGGCAAAACCGCCATCATCACTGGAGCAGCCGGAGGAATCGGAAGCCGAATCGCCAGAGCCTATGGAGAACAAGGGGCTAGGCTGATTTTATCGGGCAGAAATAAGGAAAGACTAGATTCACTTGCGGCCGAGCTAGAGTCACAAAATCACAAAGCAATTGCAGCTCAAGCCGATGTTACAGAGCCTGGACAGGTAGACAACATGGTGGCAAGCGCTATCAAGAACTTCGGACAGGTCGATATTTTAGTAAATAACGCCGGCGGCGCGATGTATGTCAAGCCTCCCGAAAAGCTCAAGCCTGAAGAATGGAACAACGCCATTGCGCTCAACTTGACCAGTGTCTTTCTGTGCTCTCAAGCCGTCAGTCAGCACATGATCGCGCAAAAGCATGGTTCTATTATCAATATCTCTTCTGTTGCCGGAATGCGACTATCACCCGCCTTCGTCCACTATGGCGCGGCTAAAGCAGGAGTAATAAATTTAACGAAGTCTCTAGCCGTGTGTTGGGGCCCCCACAATATCAACGTCAACTGCATAGCACCCGGTCTGACCGCAACCGAAGGGGTTTCACAATGGCTACCAAACAAGAAACGAGAAGATGGGACTCCAGTGCCGCCTTTAGAATATCCCCCGGACCCCGAACATGTAGCCGAACTCGCCACCTTTCTCGCATCAAGATCATCCAGTCATATCAGCGGCGAGCTATTTCCAATAAGAGCTCTGACCGAACTTGCCTAACCGCGCCTGGATCTTCGTTATCTATATTCATCGAGACCATTCTATAAATACATTCGAGGTGATCAACTCATGAAAAGATTCTCATGTTGAGCAAACCTTTAGGTTCTTCAGGCATCTCGACCTCCGTAATTGGAATAGGCGCCGCCGCGATGGACACCACGGATTATTACAACAAGGCAGGTACTAAAGAGGAGATCGGACATTCATGCTGCTCTTGATCAAGGAGTAAGACTAATCGGTACAGCGCCATTCAATGGATCGGGAGCAGCCGAGAAAATCGTCGGCCAAGCTATTTCAGGAAGACGACAACAGGTCGAGATTGCCACCAAGTTCGGCGTGTGGCGGAAAAGTGAACGAGGGTCTCCGAATGGCACAAAAAATAGCAAGCTCACTTGTATTTGCCTTAGCCCAGACGCGATCGAGGCACAACTGAACGATAGTCTCAGAGGGTTGGGAGTAGATTACATTGAACTGCTGCGAGTCCACAAACCGTCAATTTCTCCTGAATTAACACCGGTAAAGGAAAACATGGATTGCATCAAATTCTAATCGAATGCGGATAAGACCTCTTCCTCAACCCGTTGCCATGCCGCGGGTTTATTAGGTATTGCGCAAAGCATGATCTCTTGGGCACCCGCATCTATATAAGCGCCAAGCAAATCTTGTATCGCATTCGCAGTACCCCAGCAATACCAGGGCATTGAAGCTTCTTTTTTTGCTTGCCATTCAGCATCAGAATCAAACAACCTGAAAGGCAGGCATACAGTCTTTTTCACCTCGGATGGATCGCGATTAAAACTCTCACAGTGCTTTTCAACGACTTCGCTCTTGTGCTTAAAAACATCAACGCCTCCTGGATGCCAAAAGTCCAAATTGAAGATATCGCCCGATTTAGCACAAGTTCTTAATGTTCGTTTTTCTCCGTTTCCGCCAACAAGAATCGGAATATGAGGGTTCTGCGTTGAACCAGGATTTAAAGGTGCCTCATTAAGCTGGTAATACTGACCATCAAAATCAACGTATTCATCTTCCGGTTTTGTAAACAAGAGGCGAATCAAATCAACCGCTTCCTCGAGTCGGTCACTTCTTTCTTTAAGTGAGGGGAACTCCCAGCCATAGGCCTCGTGCTCTCGGTCGTACCAGGCAGCACCCAAGCCTAAAATCATACGACCGTCAGTAATATGATCCAGCGTAGAACACATCTTCGCTAGCAGCGCTGGATTACGATAGGTATTTCCTGTAGCCAGAATGCCTAAACGTAGTCGCCTCGTATGTGAGGCAATTGCAGTTAGAACGGTCCACCCTTCTAGTGCTATCCCATGACCATTAGCCGGATTCCCCGGCGGCATAAAATGATCCGAAAAGAAAACGCTGTTCCACCTTCCGGCCTCGAGGGCGAGCACGGTCTCTTTGATATCAGACCAATTCGTTCCGTATTGACCTAACTGAGCACTAAATTCCATTACTGATAACCTTTTTGCTATTACCTTTTTTATATCATGCGCTAGGTTTACTTGTCAGTTACGTAGCGCGACTCTAGGTGCACACGACCACAAAAATTCCCCCAAAAAACTTGGTCATAGCTCAGCAACCTTATTTTTCTCAATTAAATCAAAATCGATTTCCACTCCGAGACCCGGGCTTTGATGCGCATGAACCAGGCCATCCGCATCCACCTCAATGTCCTTAATAAGGCCGTGTTTCTGAGCTCCATCCGGCAGCAGTACTTCAAAGTATTCGCAATTAGGGATCGCCATGATCAAATGCAGGTTGGCCACATTATTAAGCGAATTTCCTCCATGATGGACTTCGTAATTCATCTGAAAAGTTTCCGCCGTGTGCGCCGTTTTCAAACAAGAAGTCAGTCCGCCTTTGATAGCGACATCACCACGCAGATAATCTGTCGCTTTTTCCATTAACCAGGGAGCATAGGATTTAGGTCCTACACTAGGCATCTCTGTAGCCATCAAGGGAATTGCCAGAACTTGTTTCAGCTTTACATACCCGTAAAGGTCGTCATAAGCGAGCGGATCCTCATACCAATAAAAACCCAACTCTTCCACAGCGTTACCTACTCTTAGCGCACTGGGGTAATCATAGGACCATGTTGAGTCAAGCATGATCCGATAATCATCTCCTACGGCGAGTCTCACCGCTTGGCAAATTTTTATATCTAATTCGGGAATCGCCGGCGGATGAATCTTATACGCAGTCCAGCCCTTTTCTTTGAAAGAGACCGCTTCTTCTGCGTACTCTTCTGGATTCTCAAACACGGCAGAACTTGCATAGGCTGGAACGGAATCTCGAAAGGATCCCATTAAGCGATGAACTGGCACATCCGCAGCTTTCGCGGCGAGATCCCAAAGCGCGACGTCGATTGCGCCAATCACCCGCATGATACCGCCCATGGCCCATCCTGAGATCGTTTGCCATATCCGCTCTCTCGCCAGAGGGTCTTGGCCTACCAACATGGGTTTAAATCGCTCAATGATCAGGTTGGGGTCATTACCCAGCCCGCTTAGCGCAGACCCTAGAAAAGCATGTCCCTCTATTCCTTGGTCGGTAATTATCCTAACGAGCGCCATCTTTGCCGTCTTGGCACTCGTAGAGACCCTGAGAGTGTATCGGGTAGGTGGAATATCTTTCCACTCCCACACGGTTACTTTCACATCAGTTATGCGCACGTCTTCCCCCAGTTTGGCATTCGTTAAAACTTAGTCTAACAAGATTAGCAGTCATAGCTCGATTTCTTTGAATCTGCTGTCGCTGTATTACGCAAGACGCTCCACACCCTGCTTAAATTCACTGGATCACTGCAGAAAAAATGGGTGAAACTGCAAAAAAAATGGGTGAAATCCTACCAAAAAAGTCAATAGAAAAAGGGCATAACCATATAAGAAAGATTCAAATGAGTATAAATCTGATTAATATAGGTTAACTGTCGAGTTTATATGCTACTCAAATTCGGCATCGATTGAACACATCTAGGAGAGAAAGACGTGAACAAATTTCTATTAAGAATACTTATGCTTGGAATGGTATTACCAGCCCCCGTTGCGGTATTTTCCGCCGACGATGAGGATGAGGCTGCCATTGAAGAAATCATTGTCAGCGCGACTCGTCGTGACGTTGCAGTGATGGACATACCTCAATCCATTCAGGCTATCACAGAAGAAACACTCGAAATGCCAATCTATAATGACGTTCGAGACATTTATAATTTAGTCCCGGGTGCTGTTGTGCACAGCAATAAACAACCTGCCCAGGAGGGGATTCAGTTCCGAGGCAGCGGTATCACACAATCCAATGCTGCGGATGGCTTACCGCCTGTCGGCTACTATATCGACGATATACCCTACGTCGATATCAGCACACCAGTTCCTCCGCCTATTAGCACTTTTGATTTGCAACGCATTGAGGTAATTCGTGGTCCCCAAGGCACCTCTTATGGACAAGATTCTACAGCCGGGAGCGTAATTCTCAGGACCAACCCGGTCGATCTAGAGAAATTTGGCTACAACGCTCGATATGGCTATGCCAGCGTAAAGGGTTCGGATGGCGCAGGTCATACAGCTGGTGGAGTGTTAAATATTCCCATCGCTGAAGACGTATTTGGAATCAGGCTTGCTTACCTTCGCGAAGAGGATGCTGGATACGGCAAGATCCCTGGTAAAAGAGCTAACCCTCTAGAATTTTCTAGAGACTCCATGCGAATCAAGGCCAGATGGAAACCCAGCGATAAAGCAGACATCACCTTGACCCACTCGCGCTGGTTCACTGATTATCAGGTGCTACCTGGCAGTCAGATAGCAGATACCACCAGCGGCGAAATGATTATCTCTCCACTAATTACCGATATGGCACTTGCTAAATACCCGAGTGGCATACCGACCAACGAATATGAAATCGAGTGGTCAACCTTACTTGCAAAGTTTGATCTCGGGTTTGCAGAGCTAACTAGTTCCACCGGCTATGTGGACACACCAAAGAAAGAAACAAACTCTGAATTTCTTGATTACGGCTTCCCCATGGCAGTGCTATTTAATCAAACAGCCGAGACGCTCACACAGGAATTCCGATTGGTATCCACTAATGACTCCGAACTACAGTGGATCGTCGGCGCGTTCTTTGTCGACGCAGAAAGTGAAGCTGGAGGATTTTTACAGCTTGATTTAAGTGGCTGGGGGTTACCAATTACGGATCAATATATCGGCGATCCAATTGAAATGGAGACGATGGCTATCTACGCAGAGATTGATTACGCCTTCAACGAAGAATGGAGCATGCAGTTTGGGCTCCGAGCTCAGGATCAAGAGCGAGACAGCAGTTCTATTAGTATCTATCGAATCCCTGGAGACCCACTATTTGGGCCGTACTCCTACCCTGAGCCCGTGGGTACAGAATCCAGTGACTTTGAGAATGCTAGTTTTAGGTTGGGTGTAACCTGGAGACCTAATGAAAACTCGATGTACTATTTGACTCAGTCCTCGGCAGCCAGAGCACCGATACTTGTGAGCGCAGCCGATGAAGCGGTCCTAGCTGGCCTGGGCCTGTCTAACTTGGCTGGCGGCGACGAATCTAAATTGAATAATACCGAGGTCGGCGCTAAGTGGACTTTACTCGATGGGACAATGCAGCTTGAAGTCGTTTATGCACATGCCCGCTGGTCAGAAGTACCTCTGAGATCTCAAATCGCCAACTCCGCTCCTCCGACGACTCTTTCAATCGGGGGAACCGACGCGACCATAGGCGCTCTAGAGATTAACGCTGTTTGGGCACCTACCGATAACGTCAGCTTTACCTATGCCGGTTCTCATGTCGACGCGGAAGTTAAGTCGATACCCGGCCCTGGAGAAGTAGATAATTGGCCTGCGGCCATCTATGTTGGAGGTGACCTATTCAATTACTCGCCGATGACTCATTCGGTCAGTATGGACTTTAGCCAGGATCTAGCCAATGGCTGGGAAGGATTTGGTTCCATCGCCTATGTTCATCGAGATCGTCCGGATGGCTTTGACGCAGTATTTGACTCAACTGCATATATTCCAGCTAGAGAAGCCTATCAAAATCTGGGGGTTACCTTTGGCGCAACTAAAGAAGCGCTAACACTCAGCCTAGGAATTGATAACGCTACTAACTACGACGGAATGTATATGCCTCGATCATCCAACATGATCAATGGCTTTATCATGGCTCCGAGAACAGTACACTTCCAAATCCGCTACGATGGAATGTAGACCCTATTCTCACTAGAGTTTTTGATACGGGACTGTCTCATGGACAGTCCCGTACTTTATCACGCTTCTTCTAATCTAGAATTTCCACCGTTCCTTTATCACCATCGATGGTGATCGTCTGACCGTGTTTGATTCGTTTTGTGCCATTACCCACCCCTAGCACTGCTGGGATGCCATACTCTCTTGCCACAATTGATCCGTGAGCCAATATACTCCCGACATCAGTAACTAGGCCAACAGCATGAGCGAATAACTGCGTCCAGGCGGGCGTTGTTAGAGGACTAACCAGAATACTGCCAGGCTCCATCTTATCGAATTCAGACGGTCCCTCGATAACGCTTGCCTTGGCGGTTATCTTGCCTGAACTCACAGCGAAACCTTTCATTAAGTTATCGTCCTCATCATTTTTGATCTGGGTTTCTTTAAAGGCAATACCACCTATTTCGCTGGCTTCAGGTGGAAGCGTTCCAGGCGGGTGATGAAGTTTACACGCCTCTCTCAGGGCTCTACGCTCTTCAGCTAGCACGCCCAGATCTGGCTGGGGCTTTTCGTTCCTTCTAGCTTCTATCGCTTTCTCTAACTCTTCACTGACCAGGAAGAACACATCATCTTTTTTGCTCAGCGTGCCCACCGCTGCTAACCGTTCTCCCAGCTCAAAAGCCATCGGTCTTAATATGGACCAGGTATATCCAAATCGAAAGGCGACTTCTTCGCGGATATAATTATATTTACGAGCCAACCACAATCGGTAACGAAACTGCCAGTACTCCAGACCTGACAACAATTCGGTGATTTCTCCAAGCTTCTGACTTCGAATCGCCGCGGTTTTTTCGGCTTGTTGATCTGGATGATAGTCTTTATCTCTTACCATCGCTTTTAGCGTAGCGAAGAGCGCGGAGGGATCTTCGATCTGAGTAGGCTCGATAAAGTCCATACTGTAGCCTTGATGTCCATAGGCAAGTAGATACTCATCTATTGCATCGACAACGGCTCCAGCTTCTTTACTGTTTCTAAGTTCAGCCATCAGAAAGTTCGAAGGGATCGCCAATACCAAGTAACTTAGTTCTTCGCTCTCACGAATTAATTTGGCGATCTCGAATAAATCCGCATTGGCTTGCATCGCCTTGGATTCAATACCAGATAAAAACTGCCCGCTGATAAAATTATGATCAGGGAGAGTCTCTCTCAAAAAGCATTGCAGCTGATCATCAGTGGACTTCGCAACCCCAAAGGTGTGACTGGAATCACTACTCCAGTAACGACCCTCCTCCATCCCCATCTCAACGATGCCCTCCAGTAATTTTTCATCTTCGGCAGTCTTGATATCCAAGCCTCGCCATTTTTCAGCAACGCCCTCAAGCCTCGGTTTCGCGCCTTGGTACCACGAGTCGAGCATCGCATCATTCTGCGCAGTGTGATTAAAAGCGATATAAGTGCTGTTATCACTTTTCGGCATCACAATTGAGCCCGCCAAACTTTCATCATTTTGCTCACTAAACCACTTTTCAAAGGCTCGCAATTCAGAGTCTTCCAGATCCTTTCTGAACAACTCGATATCTACCTCCGCCGCATCAATGGCTCCTTTTTTGTTTTTATCGTGTGCACTCATAAACGCCTTATATTCGGCAGCCTCGATTTCATCCTCCGACACAGCTTGGTCAGATTCATTGAGCCGCTTACGACGGTCTGCCTCTTTGATAATTGCAGGCCAATCAAATCGCTGATAGGCGTATCCGTTCACAGTGACGAACATAGGGCCTCCGCCCACCATCAAGCTCTCACCGTTTCTGGGAGATTCCAATCCTCTAGTCAAATAGAGTTCTTCAAATAAGGGACATATAGGGTCAGGCATGTTCTCTACAATTTGCCTTCTGCTGACCAGGCGTGCGGGAGGATTCGGCGTCCAATCCAGTTCAATGGGCTGCACCGGCAGGTTTGTTATTGGTCGAGACTGCAGTAAGTGCAGAACTCCATCACAAAACGCCCACTCAATATCCTGGGGTAGTCCCTCGTACATCGACTCGACCTCTAGAGCTACCTGAGAAAGCTCGGCAATCATCTGATCAGACAAAGAAGAAAGATCACGATCCTCCGAGGAGACCTCATCAATCCTGATTCCCTGATCGCCGTCGTAGACGACCTGTTGTTCTTTTGGGCCCAAGACTGTGTCTTTCAATTTCAGATCTTGACGATTGACGATATAGGTATCGGGCGTGACCTGTCCGCTGACGACGGCCTCACCCAGGCCAAAACTAGAATTTATGATCATCTCAGATCGGTCACCTGTTGCGGGGTTGGCAGTAAAAAGAATTCCGGAAACTTCCGAAGGAACCATCTTTTGAACCACCACAGCCATTGCTACGCTGTTCTGATTGATGCCATTTTGGTGTCGATAACTCAGAGCCTGCGCCGTCCAAAGAGATGCCCAGCATTTTTGAACCGCCTCGACTAATGACTTGCTGCCCCGCACATTCAGAAAAGTCTCCTGTTGACCTGCAAAGGAGAGGTCCGGCAAGTCTTCGGCATTGGCCGACGAGCGCACGGCAACCGGTGTGCCGTCGCCCACTAGTTGGTTATAAGCATCCTCAATCTCTTTTATCAATCCTTCGCCCAAAGGGACTTGGATTATTTGTTCCCTGATCAGGTTGGAGCAATCATCAAACACCGGATAACCATCTTTTAACGTCGGTTTCGCATTCTTCAAAATTTCATTTTGAAGGCCGTTCTCCCGAATAAACTTTCGATAAGCGTCGGCAGTCACGATAAAACCACCCGGCACCGTAAATCCCGACCTAACCATTTTTGATAAAGAGCGCCCTTTCCCTCCAATCTGCTCGAGAGCGTCTTCAACCGTATCTATTTTACTAACCAGCATCGAAATCAAACCTCTGACAATATTTACTACAACAGAACGCAAATTGTGGTCGTTAAGCGCGCGGATGCAAGTTTGGGATTCGAGAAAATCACCCATTAATTGATTATTTATCACCAAAACCTCTCAATGCATTAAGGTCCTAAGGCATTTCCTAAGCAGATTTGGTATCTTGAAAACAATAACCAGTATGCGAAACAAACGTGGAATACCAAGAACTCCATCGACCCCAGTACCACTTTACCGCTCGGAAAAACTGGCTTAATGACCCGAACGGCCTAGTCTATCGCGATGGCATTTGGCATCTCTTTTTTCAGCACAATACAGAAGCAACCACCTGGGGAAACATGACATGGGGACACGCTGAAAGTCGCGACTTGGTGCACTGGGATCAGGTTGACCATGCCCTCTATCCCGACTCGCTTGGAACTATGTTCTCTGGCTCAGCAGTAGTGGACAAACACGATACAGCAGGTTTCGGAGAAGATGCCCTGTTGGCTTTCTATACAGCCGCAGGACAGTTCGTTAATCCTCAAAAACCCTATACGCAGTGTCTTGCCTACAGTTTAGACAATGGTAGAACATGGATAAAATATGAACAAAATCCAATCATTAACGAAATAGAGCCGGGTAACCGAGACCCTAAAGTCCTATGGCATGAAGGGACCGAGCGATGGATCATGGCATTGTATTTATCGGGAGACCGCTACTGCTTGCTCTCATCTCAAGACGCCAAAAGCTGGACTCATCTGCAGGACCTGACTTTAGAGGGGGATGGAGAATGCCCAGACTTTTTCCCGCTCAAAAGTCCAAGCGGAGATGAGAAGTGGGTGTTTACTGGAGCAAGCGGTAATTATCTTATCGGCGAATTTAATGGTTACGAATTTAAGCCACAGTCTCCCCTTCAGCGATTCGAACATGGACAAAACGGCTATGCTTCGCAAACCTGGAGCGACGCACCCAACAACCGACGAATACAGATCTCCTGGATGACTGGCGGCCTCTACCCAGAGATGCCCTTTAACCAACAAATGTCGATACCTGTCGAACTAACGCTGACCGGTAGTTCACAACAGTTGCGTCTATCTCGTTTACCCGTAAATGAGTTAACCAGCCTTCATAGAAAAACGACAGCGATTGGCGAAGGCGTAGCCGCAAAGGGTAATTCCTTCAAAATTCAATCAGACGCAACCTTTTTTGATCTTTCTTTTGACTTAATTAGATCTGATGCGAATACACTCTATATTATAATTCGGGGGCAAGCGCTCACGGTGAACTGGCGTACAAACGAGATAAAATTTGAGGGCGCTCGCGCAAACAAAGTCGTGCCAGAAAGAAACCCTATGCCGTTGCCTGATGAAGAATCGAATTCACTAAGACTGCTGGTCGATAAAACATCACTAGAGTTATTTATAGGAGATGGCAAAGTATCCGCGTCTTTTTGTTATTTGCCTGACGCATACTCAGACCCCATCGTGTTCAACTGTTACGAGGGACAGCAGCTAATTAAAAACATCAAGCTCCATGAAATGAAATCAATCTGGGCTGATGAAAAAGAAGCGCCATAAAATGGGTGATAATCAGAAACATTCCACTTTCTTAGCTGACTGATAAAAAATAAGCTTACCCCATGAAGATTCTGATAATCAGTGACATTCATGGCAACGCTGAAGCGCTAAAGGCCATTATCTCCAAAGAAACCCCTGTAGACCATTCTATATTTCTTGGAGACGCCTTGCTGTCTGGACCTCAGGCAAACGAGACTATGGATTTGATCGATGAATTGGACCCAACAATCTCGATCATGGGCAACCATGACGAAGAGGTTCTTCACCCCGAACATTTTGCACACTGGCCCGAAGAATGGATTGCGCTAAACGAATGGATAATCGAGCATCTCGATCGCAACACGCCAGAAAAACTCGCTCAATTCAAACAGCCAGGAAAATACGATGTTGATGGGCAATCGGTTTTTTTACACCACGGTGATTTGGATAAAAAAGAGGGTAACGCACTGCCCAGCGCGACCCAAGAAACCTTTCTGAAACTAGACCAGTCTAGCGGTTGTCCACTGGTGTTTTTTGGTCATACACACGTCCAGTTTAGCAAAACAATCGGAGAGCAAACCTACATTAATCCAGGTAGCGTCGGACAACCTAGAACCGGCAAACTACAAGCCTGCTATGGCGTAATCGAAGACGGTCGATACTCCGCGCGTCAGGTCTCCTACCAGCCGGATAAATGGCTAAGCGCTCTTAATGCAATCGATCCCTTAAATTCCTTTCCTAAATTCAAGGACTGGCTGAAAACAGGTCTTTTGTCGGGATATGGAATCGGAAAAAATGATCCTTGGACGCAGTTCGCTGAACAGGGCTATAACTAAAGCATTCGAGCGTGAGTAACGATCCAACAGAGCAAGTTAGAAGCGAGTACGCTATCAGGGAGATAATTCGTCTGGTCTGGCGGTGCTGGCCCTTCTATCGCCCCATGCTTAAGCATCTAATCGCCTATGTATTAATGACCATAATTCTGGGAGTGATGGTTGTGAGCGCCTCCTTCCTGGCTAACGACCTCGTTGAAAACAAAATATTGCTCGGGAAGCCGCTCCAACCTATGCAGGCAACTTTGCTATTAGTGAGCGAAGATTATCTCGAGACAAGTTTTGAAGATAACGAATTACTTACTGAAAATCAGCGAAAACGAGTGCGGCTAGGCGTTATCATCGGCGGCGCAATTTTCATGCTGATACTTACCGCAGGAGTGGCCGGAGGTTGGTATTACAATGTCTGGATTTTTCAGCAGATCAACCAACGCCTACGCGTCGAGATGCTCGGGAAAGCAGAGTATCTTTCGCTAAAATATCACAGCGAAACTCGAACCGGGGACGCTGTCTATAGGGTTTATCAGGATAGTGCCACAATCACTCGGATCCTCGAATTCATCATCAGTTCTCCACTCCGCATTGTCGCTACGATCCTCATGGCCTTTACGATTTTAACTTTCTTTTCTCCTTGGCTGGGTCTGTTAATTATCGCAGCGGCAGTCCCCATCACCTTACTGTTCAAATATTTTATACCCAGAGTACGACAAGCTGCTGAACGCGCTCGAACAAGCAACAGTGAGCTGACTTCTCAAATACAAGAAACGCTGGCAGCAATTAGAGTCATCAAAGCAAGTGGCGCCGAAGCCCGAATGATGGAACGCTTCGAGACCAACTCCCAAGTGGCCCTGGATGCTGCTTTTGAGATGCGCAAAAACATGTCGTTGCTTGTCATGAGTGTCGTGCTGATCTCCGTTGGTGCGTTCCTTGTCGGAGAGTATTTCATGGCCACCTGGGCGATGACAGAAAGGACAACCTATTTAAGTGGAGTAGTTGCGTTTGTCGGCTTTGCCGCCTGGAATCTAGGCGCATTTAAAGCGGCAGTAAGTCAGGGAGAAGCCGCCACCGACCAAACGCGCCAGCTTGCGGAAATCTGGTCTATTGCTCAAGACGTGCTCATCGGCTTGAAAAGATCGTTTTATCTTCTCGACCTAAAACCCGAAATCCAAGAAATAGAGACTCCCACAGATTTCCCAGCAGAAATTAAACAGGTCGTCTTCACCAACGTATGGTTCGGTTATCAACCTGACGAGAAAATTCTAAAGGGAATTAACTTCACAGCGACTAAAGGCACTATAACGGCAATCGTAGGGGGCAGCGGAGCAGGGAAATCCACAGCCATGTCTTTACTGCTCAGATTATATGACCCTGTTGAGGGCGCAATCACATTAAACGATATCAACTTAAAAAATTTCTCTATCAGCTCTCTTAGAAATCACGTCGCAATCGCTCTGCAGCAAAATGTCCTCTTTGCCAAGAGTGTGCGCGATAATATTGCCTATGGACTGGAAGGCGTTACCGAGGCCGACATCGAAGAAGCAGCAGGAGTTGCGTGTGTGGACGAATTCGTTCGAGAACTTCCAATGGGCTATGAAACAGAACTTGGAGAACGCGGAGGTAAAATTTCGACTGGCCAAAGGCAACGTTTGTCGATTGCTCGAGCAATTCTGAGAGACTCGCCAATATTGATACTAGATGAGCCGACAGCATCACTAGATGCAGAGACAGAACAACGCGTGATCAAAAATTTATCTGATTGGGGCGAAAATCGAGTCATTTTCATCATCACTCACCGACTATCAACAATCAAGAACGCGGACCAAATCGCGTTTTTAGAAGAGGGGCAGGTTAAGGAGATAGGCTCTCACGACGAGTTGATTAGTGAAAAAGGTCCATACCACCAGTTTGTTGAGGCAGAGCAGGGAGAGCAATTTAAGACGCCATGACAAAATCAAACCAATTTGACGATCGCGTAGACCTTGAAACCGACCTGAACCTGAGCGAGACCTTGGGCCTTCTTGCTCGATCTCTTAAGCTTCTTACCGGTGTAAAAAAACTCTTCGCCTGGAAATGTTTTTTCGCCGGAGTCGCAATCATACCGCCGCTCTTTCTTCCTTGGATGCTCAAGATCGTTGTCGACCAGGTCGTCTTGCAAGAGTCGCTCGAAGAGGGACTCGTCGAGTTTCCTCCCTTTATGATCCCATTCATCAACTTGGTCCAAGACTTCTCTCCCAGCGGTATCATGATCTCGGTATCCACATTTTACTTTCTCATGCTGGTCTTTTTTGGTTTAAGAGCGGTTGGTCAAATAGCTGTCTTGCCGCCAGGCTACGACCCAGCGACTCAATCGGAGCAAGCCCTTTCTGCAGGTCAAAGCCAGGCCAATGGCCTGTGGGGTTTAATCGAAGTATTGCTCACCATTCGGCTGACCCAGCGTTTAGCCAACAGATTGCGTACACGTCTAATGGGAAGATTAACGCGACTCAACATGACCACCCTAGATGAACAACGAATCGGCGATTCGGTATACCGGATCATGTACGACGCGCCCATGTTGCCGGAGATCTGTTTCAAACTCACGTTAGCGCCTATTTTGCTGCTGACGAGCAGCGCCCTCTCCATCTACATCATGCAGTACAGTTATGGCGCCGTCGCACCGGAGATCATCTGGATAGCCATTGGTTTAATACCTATAACGCTCATTCTCACTATGCCTCTATCTGGGATAGCACGAAGAGCGAACCAAACCAGTCGCGCTGCAGGCGCGTCTACTACCAACGCCGTAGAATCCAGCATCGATAATATCGCGGCAATCCAGTCGCTCGGAGGAATGGCCAGGGAAACCGAGCAGTTTAGAGCAAAGAGCGCGGAGTCTTTCAGGCGCCATCGACATACAGTTCTCATTGATTCAGCAGTAACGGTCATCGCTTACTCAAGCATCACTCTGGCCGTTGGGACAGCATTCGTTTTCATAACTGACCGAATCATCCTTAGTGAACTCTCGCCGGGTGATTACGCAGCACTATGGGGGTTCTTTCTAGCCCTGAGCTACAGTGCGAGAGACATAGGTCTTTATTGGATACAACTTCAAAAGAATGTCTCAGCGGTGAGAAGAGTCTTCTTTTTTATTGACTACACCTCCGAAAGAGACGACTCCAGTCAACCACTCGAATCGTTAGCACAAGCCATATCATTGGATAACGTAAGCTATGACTATCCTGACGGCAGAAGCGCCTTGACGAATATTAACGTTGAGCTACCCCTCGGCCAGCTAATCGCAATAGTAGGCCCCACTGGCGCAGGTAAGACGACTCTTGCTTATCTTTTACCTGGATACCTAAGACCAACAAAAGGAGCGATTTATTTCGACGGTCAAAACTTAAAAGACACACGCGTTGAGGACATCAGAGAACGAGTGACCTACGTCTTTCAAGAACATATGTTGTTATCTGAAAGTATTCGAGACAACCTACTATTGGCAAACCCAAGAGCTTCGAATGAAGAAATGATAGCGGCCTGTCAGACAGCAGGCGCGATGGAATTTATTCAAGAGCTACCGGACGGCATAGATACCATCATTGGCAAAGCCGGAGACACCCTGTCCGTGGGCCAGAAACAACGTCTATCCATAGCCAGAGGAATCGTTAGAAATACACCTGTCCTCATTTTAGATGAACCCACCGCTGCGCTTGATCCCAAAACTGAGAACGCTCTAGTTGACGCGCTTCGACAAACAGCTCGAAATCGACTGGTAATTGTTATCGCACATAGGCTCTCCACGATTAGAGAAGCAGACCGCATCATTTTTCTAGAGCAAGGCGAAATAAAGGACAGTGGCACCCACATCGACCTTATGAGAGATGTAAACGGCGCCTACCGAAAATTCGTCGATTTACAAAGCTCTTAATCAAAAATGGATAGGTCAATTGACTTTGAATTTGCCTGCAGCCATCTCGCCATAATAAAAAAACGTAATCGCTTTTCTAGGCCGCTCCGTAAGGTTACTCCCCGACCAATGCACCGTCAGCGCATTATGGATAATCGCATCTCCTCGGTTCACTGTGATCGTGGTCACTCTCTCAGAATTTTCCTCATACCCCTGAATATCAAGACCCCTCGCCTGTTTTTCGCGGTGGCTCCCTTTAACGTAGCTTACACACCCATTGAGTTCATCCATTGAGTCCAATGCGATCCATAACGTAATACCTGCCCGAGGATGCCAGGGTCTGCCTGCTGCATCAATATGAGGATAAATACCTTCTTTTGATCCTGATGGTCTATCAACTAAGGCTGCGCTTACAGGCCAAACACTATCTCCTAACAAGAATTCCAAAAGTCCAAGATGAGGCCCTTCGTGCATCTGCTTTGCTAGCCACTTGCAATTTTGCTGCAAACCTTTGACAGCCAGCGCTGCGAATTCTGGTTTTTTGTTATGCTGTTTTTCAAGCTCATCAAGACGGACTTTTCTGGCGGTAATTGCGTAACGCTCTAACAGTTCGGTTTCAGTGGCAGAAGCAAAACCCCTGAGCACCAAAAACCCATCTTCATCATAGGAGTGCTTTAGATTGGGTAGATCTAAAGTGTAATTATCAAATTTCAGAATCGACATATTGATAATTTAGAAGTTAAAAAAGCGCGATTCCCGACTGATTACTCAATATCGAATTTGCTCTTGTTAGGTTCAATCGCTCGTAACACGATTTCCAGTGACAGGAGTATCCATCGGATTATATGCGCCTTCCAAGGAATCTCCATTTAAACGACCTTCAAATTCTATTTCTGTTTCCCAACCACCCTTGTCAATACTAACAGTGAATTTCAAGCGTGGGTTCTGAAAGGAAGTAGAAATAATCGGATAGGATCCGTTAAACCCGTCCGAGATAAACTCCATGAGTCCCTTCTCGAAATCTACACGCTGAAAGCCCCAACCTGACTCCAATTCCCAAACTCCACCCTCTCTCCAAATACTAGGAGGTTCCGGGGTTTTTTCTTCTTCATAATTTTCTATTTGTTCCGCAACAGCTAAAGTTCGCCTGGCCAGATCCGATATTTGGTTGTCATTTTCCCCTCTGACCGCTGAAATCAAGCGATCGTTTAGAACGTCAATCCACTTGTTGGGTAAATTTTGGGCGCCTATCTTTATGCCCAAAATAGAGCCCACTGTCGCGCCGTTACAATCAGTATCCCAACCTGACCTTACGGCTGTCACGATCCCTTCCTCAAAACTCCGATCGCCATAATACAATCCCATTACTACGAGGGCCGCGTTATTAATTGTGTGAACCGTATGATAATGCCCATATGCCTCGTAAACCTTTTGCCAAGTAGTTTCCCAATTCTCATTCTGTTCGCACCAAGAGAGCGTGTTTCGGATCGCTTCAGCCAATCGCGACTTGTCTGGTATCTGTGCTAAACCAGCTAAAATGATATCTTTGGCATCTTTTAAGACAAAGGCTGATGCAATCATGGCCGCTACAAACATTTCACCATAAACGCCATTCTTATCATGGGAAATACAGGCATCTAAATAGGCTAACTCCGCTGCTTGCTCGGGATTCGCCGGGGAAACGTAACCAAAAATATCCGCTCGAATCTGGGCACCGATCCATTCACGAAACGGATTGCGATAAGTGCCAGATTCTGGAGGCCAGACATTTAGAATGAAATTTCTGTAAGCCACATTTTCAGCTGTATAGGTAAGACCAAAGGGCATAGAGTGAAGCCAAACACCCGCAATCGTTTTAGAGGTCATCTTCGCACCGCGACTCTCTAGCGCCAGAAGGCCAAGAATTGGGTAGTCCAGATCATCATCTCGGTCCATAAATTCGATGTTGCCTCGAGTCGAGAGTTTTAGAGTTTTAGGTGTTACTTTTTCGTCATACGGTATGTAGTCATCCAAAGGCAGTGCATTAGCCTTATTCAAATACTTGTCTATGCGTTCTTTAGGCCAGCCCTCTACTGGCTTTCCAAGAGCGCATCCGGCGGCCCGACCCAGCCATGCACCCCTAATACGATCGTAAATTGCTTCACTACCTTCCTCGAGTATCAACTCGTTTGAAGTCTCTGGTCGAGCTTTTTGGATTTCTTGTAGAGAAGAAGGCTCATGGTAGGGGAACGATTCCATAATGGGTAACGCAGATAACTCATCATATAACGCGATGAACTCTGAATCTGGCGCCCCATCTGCTAAAGCTTTCGCGACCCTATCTTCTAGACTCCCAACATCGCACCCTTCCTCACGACGCTGAATCAGTTCAGTTTTAATAAGGTTTCTTTCTATAGAACTCATTGCGATCTTCCTCCCCTACCCTAGACAGGTAGGACTCTAAAAAAGGTCAGTTTAGGAAGGGACAATTTACTCGTCAACCGCCGCCATTTGAGTCTTCACCCAAAAAATAACGCTGTATTTTTTGGGTGATTTCCACCAACCAAAACTTGAAAAATTATCAACTTCAAAGTCAAATCGGTTATATCGTTCCCGAACCTTTAGTTATGTCTATTGTTTCATTGAGATTTCTAATTCAGATAAAAGCCACTCGTAATAGACTGGCCGGCTATAATTTTGGGTGAATTACATAACGTGAATGCTCTCGCGAGATTTGCAGATTTGCAATAAATGCCTTTTTACACAACCCCGAAAACCATAATCGATTTTTCCTCTTTATTAACCGGCGGCCAACTGGGTGAACCTTTAGGGAAGGTTGATCAAAAATTTGTGGAAAATATGTTGAGTGGCATTCATCAGTCTGCATCTATCAATCTGACCGAGATTTCTAAGTCACTCGAAGAAAAAATAGCGCTTCACGCCACCCACAAACGACTGTCAAGAAAACTCAACAACCCGAATCTAGCGGACACGCTTTCTAAACGCTTACTAAAACTTTCCTCCCAAGCTCTAAGCCATGACACTCAGTTCATCGTGCACACGTATGAAATACATAAAAAATATGCGCACAAAATGGAGTACTTCCCCACACCAGTTAACGGAACGAAGGAAGGATTCAGAGTTTGTGAAGTACTACGAAGTAATGCATCCGAGAAAGATAATCTAAAAAAGTGTACTCCGGTGTATTCAAGAGTTTGGTCAAACCAAACTCCAGGATACATCAATGATGGACAGGAAATAAAAAACACACTTGAAGAGGTCGCGAAGACTTTAGATAACAAGGGGCTCTTTTATTTTGATGACAAAACTATCTCGTCAAAGATTTTGCCTCAGATACTTGAAGATTCTGAGTTTGAATTTATTTCGCTAATACTCGGACAGGGCGTCAAGCTATCGTATAAAAACCAAAGCCGGTCACCCGAAGACCTCGTCGAAAGAGTAGAAACGAAATATGGAAAAACCGTATTTAAACTAGTACCCGAAGGGCTTATGTTTAAAACACAGACGGACTTGGATTTGTTTGTCCATGTAGGGTCGCTACCCGTCAAAATAGACGGCTCCAAAAGACCACTCAGCTTAATTGCTCTAAAATCTAAAAACGCCCTAATCGGTGAATACGTTAGTCCAATCATAACTTCTCGAACCAGACTCAGATCACGCAAAGACTTGATGGGATTGGCAGAGTCCATCTTCTCAATACAAGACACTCTAGCAGCGCACCGAGAAATTCGACAAAAGTTTCGTCCAGAAAATTTTCGGGTTCTGACTCATAACAGACTGAAGTTATTGATGACCCTGCTTCAAGCTGTTATTTATTACAAAAACTCATCAGATAAAAACGCTTTAATCGAAGATAAACAGTTCCTCTCCAAACCCAGGCAGGGTGAATTAGACAGGACTTATCTACTTCCGAACTCTTGAAATTAATCATTCAGCAATTGGGACTAGCACTTTTCAATAACTTTGAGAGAGCCCTTTGACTCAACAAGAATTTGCGGCAATTACTGCTCATCAAGACCGCATCGAGAAGGTACAGATACTTCCAACAACAAATATGGTCATTTCAGCATCAGCGGATGGCACGCTCCGACTTACTGATATTGAAAATCGTATCGCAAAAAAACAATTTAAGGGACATCAGAGCGGTGTCTGGGACTTTGCACTTTGGGGCAACAACAACCATGCGATTAGCGCTTCATTCGACCATTCTCTTCGGATCTGGGACCTTAACTCTGGCGACCAGATAGCTAAATTGGCGGGGCACAATGACGAAGTTTATTCAGTTAAAGTGACAAAGGATCATCGGCAAGCCGTCTCATGCTCGGCCGACACTACCATCCGAATATGGGATCTAGTCAATTATTCGCAAATAAAAACCCTTTGGGGCAACGAGGATGATTCGAAGAGTATCGCTCTCACTAATGACGGCCAATCAATTCTCTCGGGTTGTTGGGATCACAAGATTCGACTGTGGGACGTCACAACTGGCCAGTTAAAAAAGGTCTATAAAGGGCATAAAGGCCCCGTCCATCAGATCTTGTTATTGAACAATGATCGAGTGGTAGTGTCTGCATCATCCGATGAGTCAGTCAAATTCTGGGATATAGAATCTGCGGAAGAATTGAATAAGCTTTCCGGTCATCAAGGACAAGTGTTTACCCTCACCAGTGACCCCTCACAAAGTCTGATCGTTTCTTCTTCCGAGGACATGACACTAAAAATTTGGAGTATTAAACGCGCCGAATTGCTTCAAACACTCGAAGGACATACAAATCTTATCCAGCACGTTGCCATCGCGCCAAATGGCCAGTATCTCGTTTCACTGTCAAAAGACCACACGCTCCGAGTCTGGGATATTCAAACCGGTGAATATGCTTTCGTATCGACACTCTCGAGCCCACCAAGATGTTGCGACATTTCCCGAGACAGCAGGACATTAGTCGTTGAAGACGAACTAGGACAACTCCATGTTTATCTTCTTTAAACTAGTTAAAGAGGTCGGCTAACTCTTTCGGGATTTCGGGGACGGCGCCCTCGCGAGTGCAAACCCAAGCCGATATTTCGATGGCTGTAAGGTTGATTCTCTCCATACTCCATCGATTAAGATAACCCAAAACCAGAGCGGAAGTATAAGCATCACCCGCTCCCACCGTGTCAATCACATCGACATCCAATCCACTCTGATCACTGGCCCCTTTTTTTGACATGAGAAAAGCACCATCCTTGCCTCGAGTCAGGGCTATCAGCTGCAGCTCGAAATCGTTCATGATGGCTCTCAATGAAGTTTCAGTCGATCCAGAGAGTCCAAGCAAGGATGAAACAACCTTCAGTTCTTCGCTATTTAATTTCAAAACATCAGCGAGCTCTAGAGACCTTTCAATGAGCTCTCTAGAAAAATAACTTTGTCTTAAATTGATATCGAAAACTGACAAGCTCTCCTTCGGCATCTGACTAAGCAAAGATCGAATCGCCAAACGGGTTGTTTTATTACGTTGTGCCAAAGTACCGAAGCAAACCGCATCAATACCATGAGGAAACACATCCAGGTATTCGACAGTTGATAGTTCATCCCAAGCCGAATGTTTCTCAATCACATAAGATGGCTGGCCATGCGAATCTAAATTGACCTCAACAGTTCCCGTAGAGACTTCTGAATGTTTCTGGAGAAGTCCGGTATTCACTCCTCTTCGCCGAAGAAAATCCAGGGCCCCTATTCCCCTTGAATCACAACCAACCGACCCTAGGACAAAGGAATTTGCGCCCAATCCCGCACAGTGAATCGAAAAGTTAGCAGGGGCACCACCAAAAATCTCTTTCTCGGGAAACACATCCCAAAGCACTTCTCCTATTCCAGCCACACTAAACGGTTTCAAATTCCAAATCCTAAGGCAGTAACTGAACGCCCGTTTAATTCTTATTCTGAGCGCAAGGGCCAACCCACTTAACCCTGTAATCGCAATCATGATAGTCTCTTTTTTTGACAGAAAAAAATCACCAATGATTCAGGGGGCACATTGAACGAGCAAGAAAAATACCTCTTCGATCTTCAAGGTTACATTGTCGTCAAGAATGCACTTACTAGTTCTCAGATCGAAGACCTTTCCCAGCATCTCGAAGTCCATCGATCCGATAGCGATTATTTTTTTGGCTCTGATAGAACAAAATTCACGAACCCAGAGGATACCGCCTGGACCACTCCGACCATGCTCGACTGGGGAGGTTGTTACTTAGACCTCATCGACCTACCTAAAATCAAGCCTTACTTGGAGACCTTGCTAGGGAATAACTACCGGCTAGATCATGACTACCTGAAAATTGATAGCGAACAAAATAAGAAAGGTCTTTATCTTCATGGCGGCGGACAGGGTGCAGGTGGCCCGACAGACCTTGTTGGACCAACAGATGGAGGTCAATGTTATTACCGATACAGCAACGGTCGCTTTTTCAATGGACTCGTTGCGGTAGCTTTTGAACTAGATACGGTTCCCGAGGGCTCAGGGGGCTTCGGTTGTGTGCCCGGAAGTCACAAAGTCAACTTCGAGCTGCCAAAAGAGTGGAAATACAGTAAAACTCAGGACGAGGTTCCTTGGTGCGTAGATCGTGTCGCTGCATCAGCGGGAGACGCCATCGTTTTCACTGAGGCTTGCGCACATGGGACTATTCCGTGGGAGGGTCCAGGAGAGCGCAGAACTATTTTTTACAAGTACTGTCCTCACGCGGTAGCCTGGAGTCCTTGCTATTACAATTCCGATAACTATTCAGGACTGACTGAAGATCAAAAATCCCTGTTGTTGCCACCCAGCGCCTTTGGGCCTGCACCAGAGGTAAGGCAAATATGGGCTAAAGCTCAAGCAGAACACCGCGAACTGCAAGAGTTAAGAAAGACGCAGTAACGATCAGCTCAAGCCGTGATTATAAGCCTGGCAGTCTTAACTCTGGCCTCTTTTGTCTGGTACGTGTGGGAAAGATCCCACAGAAAAACCTCAGAAATCCAGGCCGGACTTCACCGAGATATCAACTTGCCCTATGAACAGGAATGGGAGCTTTATCACAACGATTTTTCTCTTTGTTCAAAAAAGGTCAGGGTGTGCCTGGATGAGCTCGGCATAAATTACAAAAGTCATCATATTGATTTAATCGAAACGGGAAGTTACCAGAACATCTCAAGAGCGTATCTTAAGGTTAACCCCTCAGGTCTTCTCCCGGTTCTTGTTCATAACGGCCATCCAATTTATGAATCTCACGAACAAATTCGCTATGCAGCATCAAACAACAAACCCAATGAATTAGTTGATTTTAAGGACCCGGAAACACGAGCAAGGGCAGACCATTGGATCGAGAGAACCTCTATGACAGGCGATGATCCAATCAGCAAAATGAAATCAAGCATGGCCGGTGCTAGCGCGGCACTAACGCTGCCCATTTTTGCAGCAATGATGAACCAGATTCCTGCATATCGGCTACTTGAAGGGCTTCTGTTCCATCGTCTAAAACAGCGTCCGTTATTTTTTCTGAGACTAAAGCTTACCGGTCTCTCAAATCTCTCGAAAACTACTCCTTTCATCAAATTAATAAAGGCGGCTTCACTGATAATGCAAGAGCATATGGATGACCTCGAATCGGAGCTAGCGATGAATGAGGGCACTTGGCTTTATGGCGACCAATTCTCTTTGGCTGATGTGGGGCTGTTGGCAATTTTTGAGCGGTTGGAGGAAGCAACGTTAACACATAAATTCATAAACGCTGAAAGACCTCGTGTTTTGGCTTATTGGCAGAACTTGAAAACCCGTCCAAGTTACAAATCAGCTATTAAGCGACACACTCACCCAATCACCCAAAAAGGCATTTCTAACATTCAATTTGAAAGGTCAAAAAACCCTGCGCTTAATACTTTGTTATCGAGTTAAATTAGAGATCTCGATGATCCTGCGGTGATTAGTGAAACGACCGAAAGAAAGTAGTTTTACTTAATAAACTTTGCTTTTTCTTGAGGCTCTTCCGTCACTGTATTCTCGATATGACCTAAGCCTCCAATCGCTACTCTAATACGATCACCGGGTTTTAAGAGAGCTGGCGGTTTCTGCGCCATGCCCACTCCGCTAGGAGTACCCGTCAAAATTACATCTCCCGGCTCCAAGGTAAACGCCGTGGACAAAAATTCAATTAGCTCATAGCAGTCGAATATCAAGTCATTGGTCATCGTATCTTGTCGTAATTCGTCGTTGACCCATGTCTGCAAATGCAGTTCATGCGGATCAAGTGAAGGATCCACAACTATACCCGGACCGAGCGGACAATGGCTGTCCCAAGACTTTCCCATGGTAAATGAGGGGGGAGTACCGCGCACTTGCCAATCGCGAACGCTGACGTCATTGCCTATCGTATAGCCAAAAATGACATCTTTTGCCCTTTCCTTAGGAACACGTCTGCACTTTCGGCCAATAACGATGCCCAGCTCTCCCTCATAATCCATCACCTTTCCCTCTTCCGACCAGTAAATCGGCGAATATGGGCCCGATACAGAAGTAGACTGCTTCGTAAAAACTAGAGGAACCTCAGGAAGGTCCATATTTGATTCTTCAGCGTGCGCCTTATAGTTCAATCCAATACCAATAATCTTTGGTGGCCGAAGAATTACCGGCTCCAAAACCACTTCGGAAAGACCAAAATGAGAATCCACGCTCTCTGCTTCAGATATCTCCGCGATTGCAGCAGAGCCCAACTCTATAAGCGACAACATATCCCTGGGCAGGCCCGCAGATACTTTCGAGAGATCCACAATTGATTCATCTTCCTTAAGCAAACCAACACGCGCGATTCCACCTTCTCTAAAGGTTATCAGTCTCATACAACAACTTCCTTCTTGAGGCGCTCGGCCAGCCCTGTCATCGGGCCTTGAGCTATCTTATAAACTTGGATTAATCAGGTACTTCTGCCCTGTTGCCTGCTGGGAGTACACTCCTAAAGCATCCAAGCTTAATGCTCCGGCTAGTGACACTTCTTGTGTGTAGCTACTCTTAAAAGTCGTAGTGACTTCATCGGCTACCCTCTGGCGAAGTTCAGATGCCTTTTCGCGACCTATTTTCTGAAGAAACGGGGTCAATAACAACCACCCACTCCCCATTGCATTCCATAGCTTCTTTTTAACACTGTATGAGCTCTCTCGAGACCTCCGTAGATATAAACCTGCTTATGCTGGTCGGAGCCATAACGGCTAAATTCACCACCTTGCGCACTAGCAGCTGCTTCCATAGCAGTCAAAAGATCGTTAGCCAGTTCGCCTCCGCCTGTCGCATCGAATGCAACATAGGCTTTGGCCTCCAGAATCGCTTCTTTAAGGTCCTTCGAAAAGGAGTCTTTACTGGAATCACAGACATGAGTCGCGCCTAAATCCCTGAGCAACTGCTCCTGCTCTGGCTTTCTAACCACATTAACTAGCGGTACATCGTCGGCGATACATATTTTTTGAAGCATCTGTCCCAAATTGGAAGCAGCAGCAGTGTGCATCAAACCTGAAAACCCCTCTTCTCGCATCGTTTCAACCATACCCAAAGCAGTCAAAGGATTAACAAAACAAGAGGCTGCCTCCTTGGAAGAAACCCCTTCATTCATTACAAGACACTGATGTGTTTTTAACGTCCGATACTCGCTATACATCGCTCCACCTAAAACTGCGACGGTCTTACCCATCAACGCTTTGGCTTCTTCTGAGGAACCGGTGGCTATCACTACTCCAGCGCCTTCATTGCCCACAGGCATTGGATGGCCGACTCGGGCAGCCATCGCAGCCATCACAGCCTCACCTATCGGCGCGTTAACAATAGGACTACCATCTGAACCAGACTGTGTAGCCTTGCTTACGTCAGCCATTGCCAACAGCATGCCCAGATCTGAAGGATTTATAGGCGAAGCCTCAACCTTCACCAGCACTTCCTTTTCGCCAGGCGCCTGAACCTCAACATCCTGCAAAGAAAGTTCCAGCTCACCACTTGGCTTGACTAAAGACATCAATTGACGGCCGACAGTTGGTAATTCGCTCATAACCTTTCCCCAAAAATAAATAACAAATTTACGTCATTATAAACCAACTTAATTCCTTCGGTTATCTGAATGTCTAAAATCTTCGTGTCGGGTTAAAATAATCTCATGGAATCCGTATCCAGAACCGAGTTAATTCATCTTTTTCCAGATGAAACCCCACGAGAACTATCGATCCCCAAGCTCGACCACGTTGATTGGGCAGTACTGGATTATTTTGGCTGGATTAATAGCGCCGGAAATCTCGGGTTCGTGGTAATGCCCTACGAGAGCAGGTACCACACCCTGCGGATGACTAGATCGTTAAGTTCCAGCCGGAAACCAAAAACGCATATGTGCTCATGGTGTCATCATGTCTATCGGGGGTACGGAACGGCGCTATTTAGTTGCGACGTTGTGGGGTCAGACGGCCGAAGAATTATTGGACATCACCTGTGCAAGCAACTTGATTGCAGTCTTAGGATTAGAAATCTTGCCAGCGATCCACCTAGTTTCATGCCGGAAACCATCGCCTTGTCGGACAAAATCGGTCGCCTAGAAAATTCGGTTTTCGCATTCATGCAAAGAACTAACCAATTCGCTTAAAGATCAGGAGCCTTTATTTTTTCTCGGCGGCAGCCAAGGACCCTCGCCAAAACCAACTAAGAAAGTCACGCACAGACAACAGCAACCGGCTATAAACATCCATGTCGCCCATCCCCAGTGTTCTACCACTTGTGGCAAGCCAAGATTTAAAAACAAGCCTGAAATGGGAGAGAGAGTGGCTGTTATGCCAAACGCTCGGCCAACACCATGGGGACTTATTGCCTCAGCTGTTTCAGAATAAATAGCACACCAAGCAGGATATATAAATCCCGCGAAAAAACCTGTGGTCGACCAAAGCAGCATCAACAGCGTCTCCGGCACATCCGATGGTAAAGAGGACCCGTAAATAAAACAGAGCCCTGTAGCGAATCCGCCAAATGCGGTAATCGATTTGCGTACTCGAAGAAAATCTGACAACCAACCAGACAAAAACACACTCACGGTAAACACAATCCAAAAATAGGACGTTACTTTTGCAGCATTCGCTGGATCTAACCCGTGATGTTGCGTTAAAAACGTTGGAACATACGCAGATACCGTGACATAGGTGAGAGCCCAGAAAACAATAACAATTGACAACAACCAAAGTCTTGGGCTCCTATACACTTTTTTACCGTCATCATAGGTTTCGATCAACTTAGCTTTTCTAGCATCCACGGAAGAATCCAAATCCCCACTAGATTCAGAATTCGCTGACTCTAATAACTCCCGCACTCGTGGACTCAAGTCGCGATAGAACAGAAATATAACGAGCGCCGTTACCCCTGCTAGCACCGCAGCAATCCAATACTGGGAGCGCCAACCAGGCCAAATTGGCAAGGTTTGGGCCGCAATCGCGGTGGACATTAGCGCTCCTATCGTAAAGGCTAAGGACACCCATGCATAAACCATGGCCCTACCCATACTGGGGGTTAGATCACGAGAAGCTGCGTGAACTGCGGGATTCATTCCCGCCATCAAAAAGCTACCCGCCGTGACCAGAAATGCCAGCGTCCAAAAATTAGGCGAGATCGCACCAAGAATCGAGATAACCGCATAAGCGAACACAGGCCAAATCATCAATGGGCGACGGCCAAAACGATCAGCCGCACGACTGAGTAATACAGCTCCAACGCTGTAAAATAGACCAGCTATCGCTGCAACATAACCCCACTCTACCAGGGACTTATCAAAATCAGCGAGAATGTAGACTAAAACCGGCCCATTTTTTAACGCTTCATACTGTTCAACGGCCCAGCCAAGGATAATGAGACCCAGCAGCCACCAACGAAGCTTCCCTTCCGGGAAAAAATCGATTTGTTTGCTCTTTAGATAAGTCCAAAATCCTGGCTTTTGGCTTTCCAACATTGATCTCTCCACACTCCCTCTCACAGTGTAGCACCCAGGAAGACACCTTGATTAATTAATGTAAAATACCCATTTATTAGCATTAATCACTCGGAAACATTAATGAGTACAGAGCAATTTAGAGAAGAAGTAAGAGATTGGCTTGAAACAAACTGTCCTGACAGCATGCGACAGGGATCAGTACATTTCGAAGATGCTTACGAGATTTACCAGACGGAAGATGCACTACTTTGGCAAGAACGTGCGGCGACAAGAGGCTGGACCGCGCCTACTTGGCCGAGCGAATACGGCGGTGGCGGACTGGATCCATCGGAGTCTCGAGTCTTCTGGGAAGAGATGGCTCGCATTAAAGCGCTGCCTGCCTCTACTGGCATGGGCCTCGCAATGATTGGACCTACCATTCTGGAAATGGGAACCGAGGAACAAAAAGCCCGGCATATTCCGAAAATTGTCACCGGCGAAGCTCAATGGTGTCAAGGCTACAGCGAACCGGGAGCAGGTTCAGATCTTGCCGGACTACAAACGAAAGCCTCGGTAGACGGGGATAACTTCATCATTAACGGTCAAAAAATATGGACGTCCGGTGCTCAGCACGCAAACTGGATGTTTGCCCTCGTCCGCACGGATCCCGAAGCGTCGAAGCATAACGGTATTAGTTTCGTTCTTTTGTCGATGGACCAGCCGGGCGTCACCGTCAAGCCCATCAAACTGATTTCCGGTTCATCGCCTTTTTGCGAGACGTTTTTCGACAATGCCGTCGCAAAAAGGGAAGACCTCATCGGGGAATTAAACAAGGGTTGGACGGTAGGCAAGCGCTTGCTTCAGTACGAAAGAAATGCGACCGCCAGTCGAGGCCCCGCGAAGAAAAAAACAGATAAAAAAACAAAGCCTAAATTGAACGCCTACGCGGAAATCGCCAAAACTTATGCTGGCGAGGACAGTTCTGGGAAAATCTCTGATACTTCGATAAGAGATGAGGTTCTTACCCAGACAATACAAGAGAAAGCACTTTCCTTGACCACTCTGAGAGTAGTCGAAGAAAGTAAAAATACCGGAGCTCCAGGCGCCGCGACATCAATCTTTAAGTACGTTGGATCCACTCTCTCGCGTGACGGATCACAACTTAAATCCAGGTTACGTGGCACGGCAGGTCTCGCCTGGGAGGGCTCGGAATTCACGGAAAACGAACTGGAATCCACACGAGGCTGGCTTAGAGACAGAGCGGTAACTATCTATGGTGGAACCAATGAGGTACAGCTGAATATCATTTCTAAAAGAGTCCTAGGGTTACCCGACTAGCTATCCGCGATCTATAAAACAATCATGATCTTCTTAGGAAGGTCATGATTCCCAAATTACGACCTCCACAGAGGTATCAATCGACTTCCGCTTTTCTTTTCATTAATCTCGTTAATAAGGGGTTTCAAGGAACGTGGAGAGAATGAATTCTGAGGCACTCAAAGGGATTCGAATTTGCGATTTTACCGGTCAGCTTGCAGGGGCAGGTGCAACAAAATGGTTGGCTTCTTTTGGCGCCGAGGTTATTCGTATCGAAGACCCTATCCGCCAAGGCCGATGGGATATATTACGAGGCAACGAACCATTTAAAGATGAGCGCCGTGGGATCAATTTGGGGGGTGCCTTTAATAATCACAATACCGATAAACTAGGCATCACGCTCAATCTAAAAACCGAAAAAGGTAAACAACTTCTCACTAAACTCATCAAAGTTTCAGATGCCGTAACCGAAAATTTTGCGGCAGGAGTGCTAGATAGACTGGGTTTTGGATACGAGTCGCTTAAACAAATAAAAAGCGACATAGTTTATGTTTCTAATTGCGGTTTTGGCCACAAGGGTCCTTATTCGCACTTCAAAACCTGGGGGCCCATCGTACAGGCTGTATCAGGGCTCACCTTCACATCGGGGTTACCTAATCAACCGCCTGCCGGTTGGGGCTATTCCTATATGGATCATACGGGAGGCTATTACATGGCAATGGCTATTCTGGCGGCCCTCTTACATAGACAGAACTCAGGCGAAGGACAATGGGTTGATATGGCCTGCACAGAAGTAGCCGTAGCTTTAAATGGACCATCGCTTTTGGATTGGACCGTAAACAACAACCCTACTCGCATCGCAGAAGCAATTAATTCAAACAGAAGCCAGCACATCAAAATGTCGCCCCACGGTATTTACCCAACCAAAGGCGATGATGAGTGGATTGCAATAAGCTGTCGAGATGACGCGGACTGGAATGCGTTAGCTGATGTAATTCAGCAAACTTGGACAAATAAATACAAGTCGCCCAATAAAAGATTTGATAATCAAGACGCTTTAGACCAAGACTTATCCTCCTGGACACTGAGTCAGAATAAATTCGAATTACAATCCTTAATCCGTTCAGTCGAAGTACCAGTAAGTGCAGTACAAAAGCCTCAAGACAGAATCGAAACAGACAGCAGCACGGAGAGTTTTGATCTTTGGCCAACGATCACCCACACCGAAATCGGAGAAGTCAGGGTAGACGGTAATCCGGTTCACTTCTCTGAATCGGACTGGCAAATGAACTCTGGAGCCCCCTGTCTTGGGGAAGATAACAAAAAGGTCTTTACCGAGATTCTTGGACTTTCGATAGACGACCTCGAAGCGCTTAAAAGAGAGCAAGTCATATGAGTGTTTTAAAAGGCATTCGTATTATCGAATTAGCTCACGAGCGTATTTCTTGGGCTGGCAAGTTGATGGGAGATATGGGCGCCGACGTTATATTGGTCGAACCTGAAGCGGGCGAGGTCAGCAGAAGCTACCCACCTTTTCTGGATGACCAACCTGGTGAAGATCGAAGTCTTTACTTTTGGCACTACAATACGAGCAAGCGTTCGATTGTCTTGAATCTAGAAGAAAACTCTGAAAAGGTTCAAGAGCTCATTAATACGGCGGATATTTTAATCGAGGGGGAACCAACGAAGCGACTCTCCAGCCTCAATCTCGACTACCCCCAATTATCCAAACAAAATGAACAACTGATACACATAGCCATAACACCCTATGGAAGAGACAACCCGCTTAGCAACGCTCCAGCGACAGACCTCACGATCATGGCTGCGGGAGGCCCGCCATGGAGTTGCGGTTACGACGATCACGATCTACCACCCGTTAGGGGATGGGGGAATCAGAGTTATCATACAGCCTGCCATTTTGCGACTATGTCAGCTCTAACCGCCCTGCTCTATAGGGGTACAACAGGCAGAGGGCAATTCATTGATATATCAATGACCGCAGCGTTAAATG
>JBJKYX010000031.1:0-31982 GCA_045560825.1 Candidatus Azotimanducaceae bacterium | reverse complement strand
GTTTGATTCTGCTGCAATGGGTTGATTTTCGTTGGCTCAACTGGCTCATCAGTATCCATTGTGGTTATTGGGGGGTCGATCTCTTTGTCTGAAGAACTCTGAAAGTTATCGATTCTCGCAAGTGTAATTCCGAGCTCCAAGAGTTCTTTACGTAGAGGATCTTTTCTTGGTAGAGCTGGATATCCCCAACACCTATTATCGATTCGTGTTATTTCTTCGAATAGCTCGTTTGCAAAACTATTCGAATTTTTGAGTTTGGCCAGAGCAGGTGAGTCTGTAAATACGTCGTTAGACTTTGTATCACTGTTTTCCATTAAAAGAGAAGGCCACTGGCGAGTCTCTTTCAATACGAGTTGCTCTGATTCGTTGAATGAAAAGGTGGGTAGGTACTCGAAGACTATAAACTCCGTCTCGTACCAGCGCTCAATAAGAAAGTCTTTTGCTATTTGATCGTTACAAATTCCCGACTTAGCGAAAACAAAACAGAAGCAGAATCCAATGACGCGCGTGAACAGCATGCTAAGCGCTCGTGGCTTCTGTGTGAGAATTGGTTAATTTGTTAATGAGCCCATCGAGGAATTGAACGCGATCTTCAAAAGAGTCCAACTGATGAGTCGTGATGAGAGTAGAAGTTCCTTCGAATTGGTATGTATTACTGTCTTCTTGTACCAACTTTACTATGCTGAGTGGCTCGATAGTTGTGGTGTCAGCGAAGACAAGCTTGCCTCTTTCTTGACCTATTTCAACTGTCTGTAAGCCATGTGATTCGCAAAGCAGCTTGAGTGCGGAAATTTCAAACAATCTTTTCAAAGCGTCAGGTAGCAGTCCGAAGCGGTCTATCATTTCGACTTGAAGAGCGTCGATTTCATTCTTGGTTTTGGTGTTTGCCAGTCTTTTGTAAAAAATCAGTCGATGATGGACGTCAGGGAGATACGTTTCCGGAATGATCGCTGAACAATGTAAGTTGATCTCTTTGGCAACCTCATTCAGCGGGTTATCGAGGTCAGGAATCTTTCCTTGGTTTATATCTTCGACGGCTTTGTTGAGCATTTGCATGTATAGAGAAAAACCAATCGACTCCATCTGGCCAGACTGTTCCTCTCCGAGTAACTGCCCTGCGCCCCTGATTTCCATGTCCTGAGTAGCAAGAGTGAATCCTATTCCTAATTCTCCTGCGGCCTCTATTGCTTCGAGTCTTTTTGTGGCATCTGGTGTTATAGCCTCAGGTTCAGGAGTGAGCAGATAAGCGTAGGCTTGTCTGTTGCTTCTGCCGACTCTTCCTCTCAACTGATGTAGTTGGGCTAGCCCAAATTTATCAGCTCGATCGATAATGATGGTGTTGGCATTTGGTATGTCGATCCCGTTTTCTATAATTGTCGTGCAAACAAGCACGTTGATTTTACGTTGGTAAAAATCCCCCATCACTTGCTCAAGTTGCCTCTTCGGCATCTGCCCATGCCCAATTCCGATTCGTGCTTCGGTTATTTGTTCGGATAGTCTTTGAGCAATGAGCTCAATGGTTTTAACCTCGTTATGAACAAAAAATACTTGCCCTCCCCTCATGAGTTCTCTGTTAATTGCTTCTTTGATCAGGTCCGACCTTTTTTCCTGAACGAAGGTCTTGATCGATAGCCGTTTAGCCGGTGGGGTGGAAATGATAGATAGATCTCTGATGCCTCCTAGCGACATATTTAGAGTTCTCGGTATTGGAGTGGCCGTCAAAGTTAAAACATCGGCTTGTGATCTAAAGGCTCTCATCAGTTCTTTCTGACGAACTCCAAAACGGTGCTCTTCGTCAATAACTACTAGTCCTAGTTCTTTGAATTTAAAACCTTCTCCAAATAATTTGTGGGTCCCCACTACAATATCAACTTTCCCTGATGAGCACCCAAGAGCGACGGCATCGATTTCAGACTTGGGGCGAAGTCTACTCACAAGCTCGATAATGAAGGGCCACTGGGCAAATCGGTCTTTCAGAGTGTCATAATGCTGTTGTGCAAGTAGAGTGGTCGGAACCAAGATCACCACTTGTTTGCCTGATTTAACAGCGACTAGAGCTGCCCGCATTGCGACTTCTGTTTTTCCAAAACCCACGTCGCCGCAAACTAATCTATCCATTGCCCTCTCGGATTGCAGATCATTTAGCACAGCTTCAATTGCCGATTCTTGATCTTGTGTTAGCTCGAAACTAAATTCGTCGTTAAAACGATCAAGATCCTCGGCATCTACAGACAAGCTTGCAGATCTTTTGGCTTCTCTCGTCGCGTAGGCTTGTAACAATTCTGCTGCAACATCAACTATTTTTTCTGCAGCCTTTCTTTTGGCCTTGGTCCACTGGCTTGATCCTAGGCGATGTAGTGGAGCGTGCTCCTCGTCCGCGCCCGAATATCGAGATATTAGATGTAGGGAGGCCACAGGCACATAAAGTTTGGCGCTCCCCGCGTAGGCTAACGTCAAATATTCGTTTTCTACTCCCTCGATGTCCAGTAGCTCCAGACCCATGTAACGTCCAATCCCGTGTTCCAGGTGCACCACGGGGGCGCCGATGCTCAGCTCGTTAAGGTTTTGAATGATTTGCTCTGGGTCGATGATCTTATTCGCAAAACTTTTACTTACGTTAGGTTTCGTCCCGTAGAGCTCGTTCTCAGTAAGTACTAAGACTTTTTCGTTCCAAATTCCCTCAGTTATTTGAGAAACGGTAATGCAATGGTCGTTCGAGGCGAGATAATCCGCGAATTCTGAAACGATTGACGTTTTGATACCTAGCTTAAGAAGCTTTGAATCAAGCATTTCTCGCCGACCTTCTGAGGAGCATGAAAATAAGATCGGCTGGCTGACTTTTGAAACGAAGTTAATGACTTCGGTTTCGTTGAGCTCTGGTTTTGTTTCACTTCTTAAGCTTGGGATCGGATGACTTTTCTGTGATGAGGTGTCGTTAGAATTTATTTCATTAATTTTTATTACAGAAAAGTTCTCAATGTTAGATTCTAGTTCTTGAGTATCTAGATAGAGCTGATCAGGGCGAAGTATTGGTCGTTCTATGTCATGACGCAGAGATTCCCACCTTAAGTCAACTTCACTTCGAAAATTTGATGCTTCCTCGTCAGCACCGTGCTGGATGATTAGCCTTGACGATCTCTCAAGGTAATCAAATATAGTGGCAGTTTCGTCGAAAAAGAAAGGCAGGAAGAATTCGATACCGTTTGGTGTCATGTAATTGCTTACATCTTGATACACGGAGCAACGCCTTACATCGCCCTGAAAATTGTCGTGCCAGTTTTCCCGAAACTTTTTTATAGCGTCTTCGTCGAAAGGAAATTCTTTAGCAGGGAGAATCGAGAATTGAACTAAGTTTTCGATTGTAAGCTGTGTTCCCGGATCAAAGGACCTTATGGTTTCAATTTCGTCATCGAAAAGATCCAGTCTGATAGGAAATTCGCTGCCCATCGGAAATAGGTCTAGGATAGACCCTCGAGAGGCGTATTGGCCTCTTTCAGTAACGATATCTGTTTGTTGGTAACCTGCTCCTTCGAGCACTAGTTTCTGCTGATTCAGGTGCAGTTGATCGCCTGTGGCGAAAGTGAAGGAGGACCCGTGGATATAATTTATTGGTGGAACTTTTTGCATCGCAGTTGCGACAGACATAATTACGACCCCAGGGCGTTCGGACAGGAGATAGTTCATGGTTGATAAGCGTTCAGAAATTATGTCTTGATGCGGTGAGAAGAGATCATAGGGAAGAGTCTCCCATGGGGACAATCTCATGACTGAGTTTTGGGTTTCAACCGGAGTTACGAAGGAAAGAGCGTTGAAGATGCGCTCTTCACTTATTGAATCCTTTGTGATGACGACTAAAAGGTCATTGGGGTGGTTGGCATACAGTTCGGAGATCTCAAAGGCCTCTGCATTAGCGTGCAGGCCATCCCAATATGAAACTTTTGTATTTAGAAAAGCTAGCGGAGTTGGTTGATCTGATGTCATAGCTCTTCGATTATTGCCTTACTAATCGTTGCCGCCATAGCCTGCTGGTTGACCGTCGTTCGGGAGGGGGAAGTTTATAAGCAACGGTGTCCACAGGAAAGAAAACATTTTAAAAAAATAGTTTTTAATTAGTTTTATTCCTTTTTGGGTTCCGAGCGATGATATGTCGGGGTTTATTCTATTGTTTTGAAAAACTGGTACTAAGAAAAACAAATCGGTAAAATACTGATCGAACTATTTTTAATTTGATTGAGGGTGTGAGTCGGTTCGGCGAGTAGAAGTGATTTCGTTCGATGTCTAGCGCCCCTCTAGATAAAGAGTTAAATGAAACCAACGAATGTTGTAGATCCTAACTACTTTCATAAAGTCGTGGATTGTCAGTGGGCTTGTCCTGCGCACACTCCTGTCCCTGAATACATAAGGCTAATTGCTCAGGAAAAGTATACCGAGGCTTATATGCTTAACTGGGATTCCAATGTATTCCCAGGGGTTTTGGGTAGGACCTGTGATCGGCCCTGCGAACCCGCATGCCGACGAGTGAGGACCGAAGAAACCCCTGTTGCGATATGTCGACTAAAAAGAGTGGCCGCGGATCATAAAGGTGACGTGACGCCATATTTGCCCAAAGTGCCGGGCAATAAGAATGGTAAAAGGGTAGCGCTGATCGGTGCGGGCCCCGCTTCATTAGCCGTAGCCAGAGATCTTCTGCCTTTCGGGTATGAGGTTCATCTTTTCGACCGCGATGAAAAAGGCGGAGGCATGATGAGAAGTCAGATACCGGCTTTTCGCTTGCCTGAAGAAGTATTAGACGAAGAAGTGGATCGTATACTGGATATGGGGGTGGTAACGCATTTTGGTCAAGATATAACTAGCATGAGAAGTATGCTGGACCAGAAGTTTGATGCTTATTTCGTTGGTACAGGAGCTCCAAAGGGTAGGGACTTAGGTCTAATTGGCCGGGCGGAGGTGGATGATCACATTCATATAGGTATTGATTGGTTATCCAGTGTCGCCTTTGGTCACACGACGAGCATTGAAGGCAAAGTGATTGTAATGGGAGGCGGCAATACGGCGATGGACTGCTGCAGGACGTCTCTTAGGTTGGGAGCTGAATCGGTGTCTGTGGTCGTTAGGTCAGCTTTTGAAGTTATGAAAGCATCCGAATGGGAAAAAGAAGATGCAATGAGGGAAGGTATTCCAATTATCAACAACCGACCACCTAAAGAATTTGTGCACGAGAACGGAAAATTAAAAGGCGTGCTTTTCGAGTGCGTGACTCCGGTAAAGGGTGAAGATGGCAGACTAACGTATGAGCCTTCTGGTGAAGAGGACGTGTTTATAGAAGCTGACCATATTTTGATGGCGATCGGCCAGGATAATCATTGCCCATGGATTGAGAGAGATATTGGATTAGAGTTTGATAAATGGGATTGCCCGATTTTGGATGAAGTAACCTTTCAATCGACCAACGAGAAAGTCTTTTTTGGAGGTGATAGTGCGTTTGGGCCGGAGAATATCATTTGGGCCTCCGCTCATGCGCATCAGGCTGCGATTAGCATTCACTTGTATTGTCAGGGTAAAGATCTCAAGAAGGACCGTCCACCTGAGGGGATGAATCTCATATCCACAAAAATGGGTGTCCATGAGTGGGCATATGATGCCGAACATGACCCTTCTGTGCGCAATCTGGTCCCTTTGGTCGAGCACAAAGTTGCTCTGAGTAATATAAAAACAGAAGTCGAGCTGGGTTTCGATAAGAAGTTGGCTGAACAGGAGGCGCAGCGGTGCTTAAATTGTGATGTTCAGACGGTGTTTTCGGAAAGTCTATGTATCGAGTGCGATGCCTGCGTTGATATTTGCCCAATGGATTGTATTTCTTTTGTTGGTAACGATGAGGAAGACGGACTCAGATTAGCATTGAGTGCTCCTGCCGAGAATAAAGAGCAGGATCTGTATGTTTCCGCTGAGCTCCCCACTCAGAGAGTGATGGTTAAGGACGAAGATGTGTGTTTGCATTGCGGTCTCTGCGCGGAAAGATGCCCCACAAATGCATGGGATATGCAACGTTCCATAGTCCACGTGCCGCAACTCGGAAGTTTTGCGGAATGAAGGTGATTTACAATGACTTCGTAATCCGTTTCGCTAATGTGAATGGCTCGGGCTCGGCGAGTGCAAATGGTATGTTCACAAAGGCGCTCTATCGAATGGGTATTCCCGTTTCAGGGCGCAATATTTTCCCATCGAATATTCAGGGGATGCCTACCTGGTATGAAGTCAGGGTTAGCGAGAGAGGCTATTTGGGGAGACGAGAAGGGGTAGACATCATGGTGGCGATGAATGCCGAGACTTTTGTCGAGGACGTGGAAAGCGTTAAACCAGGAGGGTACCTCTTTTACGATAATACTAAACCACTTGAACGTTCCTTGAGACGAGAAGACATTATTGAGATTGGTATCCCTATCGCTTCTTTAATGCTTCCTGAGTTTAGTGATCCAAAACAGCGTAGCTTGTTTAAGAACATTACCTATTTAGGAGCTCTTGCTGGATTACTGAATATTGAATTCGATGTGATAACAGGGATGGTGGCTACACAGTACAAAGGTAAAGACGCGTTGATTCAGCCGAATATCCGAGCGCTTGAGATTGGACGTAATTATGCTCTTGAGTATCTGGAAGGGCCTTTACCCTTGCAGGTTAGGCCAAGTGACCAAGTGGGTAAACGCATTATGTTAGAAGGTAATGCTGCAGCCGGCCTTGGTGCAATTTACGGAGGGGCTACAGTATGCGGTTGGTATCCGATCACTCCTTCGACTTCAGTTGCAGAAGCATTTGAACGCTATGCCAACCAGTTTCGAATAGATGAAGAAACAGGACAAAAAAAGTTCGCCATTATTCAAGCGGAAGACGAGCTTTCCTCAATAGGGATAGTTATTGGTGCTGCTTGGAACGGCGCGAGGGCATTTACCGCTACCAGTGGTCCTGGAATATCGCTAATGTCAGAGTTTTTGGGATTAGCCTATTTTGCTGAAATTCCTGCGGTCGTTTGGGATATACAAAGAGCTGGGCCGTCGACTGGAATGCCTACAAGAACGCAACAATGTGATCTGATTTCGAGTGCGTACGCTTCGCACGGAGACACGAAGCACCCACTTCTATTTCCGTCGGATCCAAAAGAATGCTTTGAGTTTGGTACCGTCTCACTAGATCTGGCTGACCGATTGCAAACACCGATATTGGTTCTAAGTGATCTTGAGCTGGGCATGAATGATTTTCTTTGTGATCCTCTTGAATGGGAAGATAGCAGGACCTACGACCGCGGCAAGGTGCTTAGCGCGAAGGCTTTAGAAGAGATTGATGTCTTTGGAAGGTATTTAGACGTTGATGGAGATGGTATCGGATATCGAACCCTGCCCGGGACTCATCCGGACAAAGGGGCTTTTTTTACGAGGGGAACATCACGCGATGAGTTCGCCGCTTACACGGAATCTCCGGACGCCTACCAGAAAAATATGGAACGTTTGCTCAGCAAGTGGGAGACTGCTAAGGCAATCCTTCCTGGGCCTGAAATAGTTACTAAAGACCAAAGTGTTGGTGTGATTTACTACGGGACAACAGCTTATCCTTTGCCAGAGGCTCGTGACACGCTTCGTCAAGAGGGTATTAGTTTTGATACGTGTAGGATTAGATCTTTCCCATTTAATGCTGAGGTTGTCTCCTTTGTGAATTCGCATGATGTGATCTTTATAGTAGAGCAAAATCGAGACGCGCAGATGAGAACCCTGTTGATCAATGAGGAAAACTTCGAGCCAGCGAAACTGGTTCCTATTTTGTATTACGCGGGTTTATCAATGTCCGCGAATGTTATCCAGGATCAAATATCGGAATATTACGAAGCCAACAAACTCCCTCGACTATCGGAGGTCTCAAATTGACTTTTGTACTGAAACCTAAAACTCACCACCCTAAGTTACCTTTAAATGAAATAGGCTTGACTAGGAGAGACTATGAAGGCTCGGTTTCTACTCTTTGCGCAGGTTGTGGTCACGACTCTGTTAGCGCGGCGATCGTGCAAGCCTGTTCTGAGCTGTCTCTTCCACCTCATAGATTTGCGAAAGTCTCTGGGATTGGGTGTTCATCGAAGACTCCAAGTTATTTTTTAAATAAGTCGCATGGCTTTAATTCAGTTCATGGTCGTATGCCTAGCGTTATGACAGGCGCAAATCTTGCGAATAAAGAGCTTTTTTGTGTCGGGGTGTCTGGAGACGGGGACAGCGCTTCAATTGGCTTAGGTCAATTCGCTCACATTGTTAGGCGACGAATTAACATGCTCTATTTGGTTGATAATAATGGTACCTATGGTCTAACCAAGGGCCAGTTTTCTGCTACAAATGACAAAGGCTCAACCAGCAAAAAAGGCGCGCCTAATCTTTATGAACCGATAGATCTTGTCAGTATGGCTCTTCAATTGGGAGCAAGTTTTGTTGGTCGTAGTTTTTCTGGCGACAAAGGGCAGCTTGTTCCGTTGATTAAGGCTGGGCTCAAGCATAAAGGAATAGCCTTTATAGATGTAATTTCTCCGTGTGTAGCTTTTAACAATCACGAAGGGTCCACAAAAAGTTATGAATTTATCAGGGAGCACAACCTCAATGTGGTTGATGCTGACCTAATAGCGCCCAGTTCTGAGATAACGATTAATTATGATGAAGGCTCATCCACGCAAGTTCGAATGCCCGATGGATCGATGTTGAACTTACACAAGGTCGATGCTGATTATGATCCTTACGATCGAGTGGGCGCTTTGAATTATGTTCAAAGACAGCAGGAGCATGGTGAGGTTGTGACTGGTCTGCTGTATGTGGATCCTGAATCGTCTGATTGTCACGACGTATTGGATACTGTGAGTCGGCCTTTAAATGAACTTGTTGAGTCCGATTTGTGCCCAGGGTATGAAGCTTTAGACCAGGTTAACCAGAGCCTGCGTTGATTTATTAATATTTTTGAAATTATTGCTGGCTGTACCTTCTCAAGATTTTCTATAATCTCTCGCTTAGATTAAGACCTACTTGTCCGTCTTTCTATACTTTGGAGAACGCGGGGAGAAACAGGTAGGTATTCGTGCTATTTGTTTAAGGATTGAATGTGGCTTTAGATAACCTAGCTGACTATTTCCCTGACTGGAAGGAAAGAGAAGCCTTAGCAGAGGCTATGATCCCTCTGATAGGGAATTTGTACAGAAAAAACGTCGTGACCTATTGCTATGGTCGTGCTCTTTATAACCAAAGCGTCATGCAGATCATGAAAACCCATCGATATGTCAGACAAGTGGCACAAAATGAGTTATCCGAATTTGAAACTCACCCTATTCTGGAAGAGATGGCGCAGTTGAATTTAGGTCCTAGCCATATAGACGTGGGCAAGCTTGCCACAAAATTCATGGAAGAGTCGGAAAGTCAGCAAGTTGATGTTGCTAGTTTTGTCAGAAAAGAATGTCAGGACGTGATCGACAGCGATGCCGCTCCGCTTAGTGAACCGCAAGATGTCGTGCTTTATGGTTTCGGGCGTATTGGCCGCCTATTAACAAGGCTTCTAATAGAAAAAACTGGTAGTGGCCAGCAACTCAGATTGAGAGCGGTTGTCGTTCGTAAAGGAGGGGCTGACGATTTAGCTAAGCGTGCAAGTTTATTGAGACGTGACTCGGTGCACGGAAGTTTTCAAGGAACAATCCGAGTGGATGAAGAAAACTCTTGTATCATCGCGAATGGCAATGTCATCCGATTTTTGTATGCGAATTCGCCTGATGAGCTTGATTACGAGGCCTATGATATTAATCGGGCGATCTTGATCGACAACACTGGAGTCTGGAGGGACAAAGATGGACTAGCTAAGCATCTAGAGAGTAAAGGTGTGGCTAAAGTTGTTTTAACTGCCCCTGGAAAGGGTGGCGTGAAGAATGTTGTGTCGGGCGTTAATTCAAATGTGATTGATGCTGAAGACGAGATTATCGCTGCGGCTAGCTGCACTACGAACGCGATTGTACCTCCTTTGAAAGCAATCAACGATGAATTCTCCATAGTATCGGGACATATGGAAACTGTGCATGCATATACACCTGATCAAAATTTGATTGATAACTATCACAAGAGTAATCGTAGGGGTCGCAGCGCTCCTTTAAATATGGTTATTACAGAGACCGGTGCCTCTTCAGCTGTGACAAAGTTGTTACCAGAATTAGATGGTAAGTTAACTGGTAATGCGATTAGAGTGCCTACTCCAAATGTTTCTTTGGCCATCTTGAATTTAACAGTCGGGCGCGAAACGAGGGTGGAAGAGGTTAATAATTATCTGAGAGAAAGTTGCATCCACGGCGATATGCAAAGACAAATGGACTTTACCTATTCGCCAGAAGTCGTTTCCTCAGACTTCGTGGGCAATCGCCACGCTTGCATTATCGATGGTGAAGCAACCATCGTGAAGGATAATCGCTTGGTGTTGTATGTTTGGTACGACAACGAATTCGGATATTCGTGTCAGGTTGTAAGGGTCGTACAAAAAATTGCAGGTATTACCTATCCACTGATCCCTAATGACGTTTATAAGATGGGATTCTAATAGAGTAGCATTGATTGAAAGTAAGAACTCGAGTAGCCCCTTCTCCTACTGGTGATCCCCATCTTGGAACGGCATACGTGGCTTTGTTTAACTGGGTTTTTGCTAAAAAGCACGGTGGCTCCTTTATTCTTCGCATAGAAGATACAGATCAGGTTAGGAGTACGACCGGATCAGAGTTGGCGATTCTAGATAGCCTTAAGTGGTTAGGTTTAGATTGGGACGAAGGTCCGGATTGTGGGGGAGACTTTGGGCCCTATCGGCAAAGCGAAAGGAAAAACGTTTATCAACAATACGCTAATCAATTGGTGGCGAATGATAAGGCTTTTCATTGTTTTTGTTCCGCTGAACGACTGAACCAAGTTAGGGCGGATCAGAGAGAGCGCAAGGAAACGACACGCTACGATGGCCTCTGTCTGGGCCTCACCGAATCTGAGGTAGAAGAAAAAAAACAAAAAGGTGAGAGCAGCGTAATTAGATTAGTGGTTCCTGAAGAGGGAGAGTCGACCTTTACTGATCTTCTCAGGGGAGAGATCAAGATTCCCTACCAGCAAGTCGATATGCAAGTGTTGATTAAAGCGGACGGTATGCCGACCTACCATATGGCTGTGGTCGTAGACGACTATCTAATGAAGATTTCTCATGTGATCAGAGGCGAGGAGTGGATAAACTCGGTGCCAAAACATAAGTTACTTTATGATTATTTTGGCTGGCCAATGCCTGAGCTTATTCATTTGCCGCTCTTGCGTAATCCAGACCAGAGCAAGCTATCAAAGAGGAAGAACCCTACAAGCATTGGTTTTTATCGGGATTCCGGCTTTCTCCCTAAAGCCTTAGTCAATTATCTATGTTTAATGGGCTGGAGCATGCCAGATGAACGCGATCTATTTGACTTAGAAGATATGGTTTCAGAGTTTGATGAAAATCGTATTTCCACCGGAGGCCCGATATTTGATATCAAAAAACTCAGTTGGCTTAACGGACAGTATATTAGAGGCCTACCCCATCACGACTTCGTTGAAGAGTTAATTCGTCAAATAGCTGATCCTGAAAAAATAAGCCAGATCGTGCCATTGATCCAGGACCGTATCGAAAGGTTCGATGAAGTGATTGGCAAAGCAGATTATCTCCTGGGAGACATCGCAAGCGTAGAGTCCTCAGACTATGAATTTTCTGATTTGACAGAAGAGTTAACTAGCCAAATATTGTTTATCGCAGCTTCTTCACTGGAGCATCTTGAAGATTGGCAGAAAGATTCTATTTTTAAGTTGTTTACTCGCTGTGCAAAATACCTTGATCTTGATTTCAAGAAGTTCATGAAACCTATATTTGTAGTGATTAGCGGTAAGAGAAGCTCTCTGCCTGCTTTTGACTCGATGGCTTTAATGGGAAAAAGCGTGACAGTTAGTAGGTTCAGAAGAGCTATGGAAGACATAGGTATGTCTGGTAAAAAAAGAAAAAAACTTGAAAAGGAAATGGCTGCCTTTTTAAGTGCCTAATTAAATCTTTCTACTGGCGACTTGGATTGAACCAATTGCCAATGGTAGAATTTTTGCGAATTGGGGCCATAGCTCAGCTGGGAGAGCGCGTGAATGGCATTCACGAGGTCGGGAGTTCGATCCTCCCTGGCTCCACCAATTTCTTTACTAAGCTTTATGGGATTAAAATTTGGATGTACCTGGTTGGCAAGAGACAGCTGAAGGATTGATTAGAAAATTTGAGTTTGACGATTTTTCCCAGGCTTTTGGTTTCATTTCAAGGGTGGCTCTAGTTGCCGAAACTCAACAACATCACCCAGATTGGTCCAATTCCTACGGCTCAGTGCGTATTCGTTTGTGTACGCATGATGCTGGCAATAAAGTTACGGTGAAAGATTACGAGCTGGCGATGGCCATCAATGCGTTGTTGTAGGTATGAAATAAAGCTCTGAGTTTTTGAAGCAATAGATTGCGATCCGCCATAGTTTTGTATAATTTGTGCGCCACTATAGAAGAAGTTTTAAGGTAAAACGATGGTTCAAATTACCTACGTTGAACATGACGGAACCGAGCATTTGGTCGACTCGCAACCCGGGGTATCTCTTATGCAGGCGGCTATTGATCATTTGGTTCCGGGTATCGATGCTGACTGTGGGGGAGAATGTTCGTGCGCTACTTGTCATGTGATGGTGAGCGAAAATTGGTTAGAGAAAGTCGGTTCGCCTGGAGAGATGGAGGAATCGATGCTAGATCTAAATCCTGAAAGACAAGCAAATTCCAGATTATCCTGTCAGGTAGAGATCTCCGAAGATTTAGATGGGCTCAAGGTAACCATGCCGGAATTTCAGTTTTAAATAGCCTGCTTTGAAGATTTATATTCTTAACAAAAGGTATTCTGATTCAAACAAAATTTGTTTTTGTTATTTTTAAATCAGAAATTTGGAACGCACTACTAAGGAACAAGATGGCTGCGACAAGGATTAAGGCTCAACCTTGAGCGTCTTCGAAAAAGACGGCGCTTCTATTTATTACGAGGAAGCTGGAGATGGAGAGGCAATTTTGCTTATTGCTCCTGGAGGAATGAGATCCTCCATGCAAGCATGGTCTGCGGCGCCCTGGAATCCTATCGATGAGTTGAAAGGATCTTTTCGGGTCATTGCGATGGACCAGAGAAATGCTGGGAAATCAGAAGGGAGCATCGATGCGGAGGATGGCTGGCACACCTATATAGAGGATCAGCTAGGTTTGATGGATCATCTAGAAATAGACCGGTTTATGGTTGTGGGAATGTGTATCGGAGGCCCGTATATTTTTAAATTGCTCGAGACAGCGGAAGCAAGAATCAAAGCTTGCGTTGTCTTTCAAACTATTGGAAGGGATAACAACAGAGAAGAGTTTTATTCCATGTTCGATAGTTGGGCAACCGATGTAAAAACGAACCGAGGAATTGTTAGCGATGAGGCTCTTAGAGGGCTAAGGGAAAACATGTTTGGCGGTGAGAGAGTTTTGTTCAGCGTTGAAGACGATTTTTTACAGAGTACTCAAGTTCCTATGTGCGTATTGATGGGTAGTGATGTGTATCACCCCGAATCAGCGTCACGTTTCGTTGCGGACAGGGTAGGCGAAGCCGTATTTATTGAAGATTGGAAAGAAGGAATAGAAAAGGAAAAGGCGAAAATCGAGATGATCGATTTTCTGGTTGATCACTCTAGTAATTAAGTTTTTCTAGAAAAATGTTTAAATATTTTGAGGTTAGATGATGTTAAGTGCAGAGATAGTCACAGGAAAAGGAACGATTTTGGTAGATCTTTTTTCGGAGCAGACGCCGGTTACGGTCGCCAATTTTGTGAATTTGGCCAGTAGAGGGTTTTACGACAATCTTAATTTTCATCGAGTAATTCAAGACTTTATGATTCAAGGAGGTTGTCCATCTGGGAGCGGTATGGGAGGTCCAGGCTACCGGTTTGCTGACGAATTTTTGCCCGAGCTTCGGCATGACTCTCCAGGAAAATTATCGATGGCCAATGCGGGTCCAGGCACCAATGGGTCTCAGTTTTTTATCACACATGTACCGACCCCTCATTTGGATGATGCGCATACCATATTTGGAGCAGTAAAAAGTCAAGAAGATCAGGAAATTGTCAATCAGATTGAGCAAGGAGATGAAATTCAAAACATTAAGATAATTGGTGACTATGAAGAGCTCCTTAGCTCCGTGGGATCAGTATCAGAGTGGAATGAAATACTAGATAGCGATTCCCATAGTTAGTTATGGGCGTTCGCTTAGGGAAAACTGCTATCGATTTAGGGATTGTCGCTAAAGATGGTAGTGCCATGATGTCATTTTATAAGGATTTATTGGGTTTTCATCACGAAGGAGACATACCTTTTCCTATGGGCGGTGTTATGCATCGACTTTGGTGTGGGAAGAGTTTAATTAAAATAGTGGTTCCAGACCCCGGTCCTGAGAAATTTCCGGAAAAACAAGGAATAACAGGCGCATTTGGTTATCGTTATTGGACGATGATCGTTGAAAATCTAGAGGAGATTATGGCTGATTGCGAAGCATACGGCTCGAAAATCATCACCCCCATAACGACCATTAGGCCCGGCGTCACCATTGGTATAGTCAGCGATCCAGAAGGTAACCTCGTAGAATTTGTAGAGCAGGAATAGCAAAAATTTCTCAGCTCTGATCTTCGAGGATTTTCCTAATCCACGGTAGATGCTCCCGGCCCAGAAAAAGTTCCTCACCTATTTGATAAGTGGGAGTCGAGATGACTCCCTGCTCTTTTGCAATAGCGGTGTCGTTTTTTAGAGTATCGATCAATGAATTGGAATTCTCCATTATATTGATGTCTAAAGAAGTCTCGGCCAAAAGATTTTCTAACACTTCTGGAGTATTTAAGTTCCGATTTTTTTTCCAATAATAATCAAACGCTAGCGCAATGTATTTCTCTGCTTCTTTTTTTAATTGGGACGTAATGGCGAGGGCTAGCTCGGTTTGGATATCTTCTTCTGGATATCTCATTGGAATATTTAGGATCTTTGAGTATTTGAGATTGATGAACTTTTTATGTTCTTCCCGAATTCTGATATGCGTTTCCCCTTTTGTTTCGTTTTCTTTTTGAAGAGGTGTTGTTTTATTTTTTGTTAGAAAAGGTTTCCACTCGATTCGAATATTATCTGGGAAGCTGATTTTTTGAGATTGATGAAACGCTAGATAAGATTCGGGGGATTTAAAATCGAAGTAAATTTTCAAGGTCGTCATACTGGATACCCAATGTCTGGGGGATCGCCTATTCGGCCTGTGAGACGCCATTTGACGTAAGGAAGATGCTCTCTGCCAAACAAAAATTCATCGGTAAAGTGGTAGGTTGGAACACCGAAAATACCTCGGTTGTGGAAAGAAGCTTGAAGTGAATCGTGTTCTTGTTTGCCTGGTCCGTGGACGTAAACCTCAAAGCCAGTGATGTCTATCCCCGTTGAGACGAGTATTTCAGAGATTTCATCGATGTCTTCTATATCGAGTTCTCGTTTCCAAAATGGAGTAAATAAATTCATTAAATAAGTGGGTAGCTTTTTACGATCTTTCTCACATACCCAGCTGATGCTAATGTTCGCCAAACTGGAGTCCCAGATTTTTTGAGTACCAAGAAGTGTTCTATCTTGTAGGGTTGCGTAACGCCTGGCATCTTTATAAGCATATTTCACACCGGACCACTGTGATTTAGTTCGATTATTTTCAACGATTTGACCTGCGTCATTTTTTTTAGCTGAACCGAGGTAGCTTGGAATGTCTAGAGTGAGTGGGATCCAATTGAAGTGCAAACCCAGCTCGCGCTCTAGTGCCAACGTTGGTTCTAAAGCAATATAGGCATATGGACTTTTGACATCGATATATACTGTCATTTCTGGCGTTCTACTCTTAGTCATCATGTTCGGGACCGAAAAGAAAAAAGCGGCTCAGTTTAACAATAATCTTTTAGTGGCGTGGGATAAACTGCCTGACTAATTTATGAAAGATTTTCGTGTATCTATCTTGACAGTGCCTTCGAGGATGTCTAAAAACCGCTTTAGTGATTGGTTTCAAATAAATGATCGCCTTACTGTTTGCGGTCCCAACTTCTAAAAGGATTGAAATTGGCTAAGAGAGCTCAGCAGAAGAAGAAAAAAACTGAATTAAGAGTTGATGAAACTCAGGATGAGGTCGCGGAGAATGACGTGAGTCATGAATCCGAGGAAGACTCGGATGAAGGGTCTGGTGAAAATAACTTGGCTGAAGATTTTGAAGAGGAAGATGATAGCGATTCGGAGGTTGTGCCAGATGTAGAAATGACCAGCAAAGATCAGGCTGCCCGTACTTTGGAAGTTAGGCGCGCTATAGAAGAGCGAATGGAGCAACGTAAATTCAAAGATGACTTGGATTATCTAGATGAAGGGATATGAAATGGGCATTTTGCAAAATGACGCGATATGCGAGTAGTCGCACCTAGTGTAAGAGATCTAGTACTTGTGGGTGGTGGACACAGTAATATACAGGTCCTCAAGCATTTTGGTATGCGATCGTATCCTGGAATCCGTTTAACGCTTATTTCCACCTACGTAAATTCGCCATACTCTGGAATGATGGCCGGCTTGGTATCCGGACAATACCGATCAGGTAGTACTCAGATCAATCTTGAACGATTGTGTCAGTTCGCGCGAGCAAGATACATTCGTGGTGAAGTTGTAGGGCTGGAGTTAGAGCAGCAACGAATATTGTTGCAGGACAGGCCCTCGATACATTATGACCTTCTTTCGTTGAATGTAGGATCTGCAAGTCCCGCTATCTTGAATAATGCTTTCTCGATTAAGCCAATCGCAGAATTTGAGAAGAATCTTGAAGTATTAGACCAAGCTATCAAAGGGGGTCAAAGTCTTACGATCGTAGGGTCTGGTGCTGCGGGGTTAGAAATGTCGTTTGCTTTAAAGGTCAGATACCAAGATAAGTTACGTATTAATTTGGTGGGTGAAGAATTACTTTCTGGTACTCCACCTAAAGCTGCTCAAATTATTTTAAATAAACTCAACGTGGAACAAATCAGCTTTATAGAAGGGCATGCTACCGATTTTAAAGATCGCACTTTATTTTTTAGAAACCGTCCTTCGATTGAAACGGACTATGTTGTCGAGGCTACTGGAGCAGCTTCCTATGCTTGGATTCAGGATTCTGGTCTGAAGGTCGATGATAATGGATTTGTGAAAGTTGACCGCTATTTAAAGAGTATTTCTCATTCGACGATATTTGCTGTTGGTGATGTGGCGAGTTTGGAAGGTCAGGAGAGGCCGAAGTCCGGCGTATTTGCTGTCAGAGAGGGAAAAACTTTAGTACATAATCTTTTGGCGGCGCTTCGTAAGAAACAGCTCAAGCCTTATCGAGCCCAGAAAAACCATCTAGCTCTCATCAATTGCTGTGATGGCACTGCAATAGCGGTAAGAGGTGGCTTCGTCTCGTTGGGTACAATTTGGTGGCGATATAAAAACATCATTGATAAAAAGTTTGTGAGCCGATTTAACGATTTGGAATTTATGTTGGACTCGGAACAAAGCTTACCCGATGAATTCTCACACGAGGTGTCTCGGGAAACTATGAGGTGTAATGGCTGCGGGGCTAAGTTGGCCGCCGATCCGTTGAAACGGGTGCTTGAAAGGCTGGATATTTATAGGTCTGATGCCATTGAGCTTGGTGTTGGGGATGATGCGGCAAGAATCATTACAGCAAACGGGAAAATGTTGCTTACGATTGATGGTTTTAGAGCATTAGTTAGTGACCCTTATTTGTTTGGTCGAATTACTGCGCATCACAGTCTCAACGATATATTTGCAATGGGTGCGACTCCAAAGATTGCACTGTGTCTGGCGACGGTTCCTTACATGGCGGAGAAGCTAATGGAGGAAGATCTATACCAATTGCTGAGCGGTATCAACGATGTCCTGAGCGAGCACGGAGTCTCCCTGGTGGGAGGACATACGGCAGAAGGGATGGAAACTAGTTTAGGGCTTATGGTGACAGGGACTGAAAACGGGCTTTCAAAGGAGAAAGGTCACGCGCGAGTAGGAGATAGTTTAATTTTGACCAAACCGATTGGCACAGGAGCTGTCTTAGCAGCAGCGTCCGTTGGGAGTGCATCAGCAGAATCAATGAGTTTCTGTCTTGACCAGATGAACAAAAGTAATTTTGACGCAATGAAAATCTTGTTGGATGAAGATGTATCTGCTTTGACCGACGTCACAGGATACGGTCTAGTTGGTCATTTAGCTGAAATTTTAAGGGCCTCCGGATGCGGGGCTTCGTTGGACCTAAACTCGATTCCTTTCTTGCCGGGGTCTCCATCGCTTGTGGTTTCTGGTTATACCAGTTCGCTTCAGGATTCGAACGAACAAGTTCTTTTAGAGTTTGAACTAAAAAATGGTCTCACAATGTCGGTGCCAGAATTGAGGCTGCTAGCAGATCCTCAGACTGCTGGTGGTCTCTTGGCTGCCGTGCCAGCAGAGAATGTAACGCGATGTTTAGATAACTTGAGCGCTGCCGGCTATGCCTGTGCACATGTGGGAGGTGTAGAAGAAGAAAATTGGTTGATTCGTTAAGGCCCGTCAATCCCAAAGTGGTGTTCGTTACCGATCCGATGTGTTCTTGGTGCTGGGGTATGGCGGATTCGATCAAAGAGATCTATGAGAAATATAAAGTGAAAATCGAATTAGATCTCATGCTAGGCGGCATGAATACAGACAGTACCGATTTTGTCGGTGAATATGGCAAGAGATTTCTTTTCCATCTGTGGCGAGAAATACATCAAACTACTGGAAAGGAGTTTGGTTTCAATCTCCCTGAATCCTACGTTCATAACTCGTTATTGCCTTGTTTGGCAATAGAACTTCTGAAAACAAAGGATATGGATAAGGCCTTTGATTTGTTGTACGAGTTACAGAGTCTTTTCTTTGTAAAAGGTCTCGATATCAATAATATGCAACTGTTGGAAGAGCTCTTATCAAGTTATGGAGTTACAAGGGAACAAGCTTCGCTAGCTATGGGTCAGTCTAGTGTCAAAGAGAGAGTAAGGTTTCAGTTTGAAAACTCTCGAAGTTTTGGGACCAGTGTTTTACCGAGCATGTTGTTTGATGATGGACAGGGCTACAAGCTACTGCTTGGGGGTTATGCTGATACTGAAATAATTGAAAATACGCTTTCGCGATTAAATGAACGAGGAAATTACTGGCCTAAATCGATTCATATCGACTAGAAACGAATCGTGGCCTTGTAGAGAGTCGAGTCTAACTAATTGTACTCCATTCACGTATTTTTCGAGAGCTCCCGCTAATTCTGCTTGCTGGCTGATCGGGAAAAGCAGATCCGTTTCTACGCCAATTACTAGAGCCTCCTCAAGTTGTAGCTGTTTGAAACTGTTTTCAAGGTTTCCGTCAGGGTCGGAAGCGTCAAAGAGATCCATAGCTCTGGACAAATAAAGATAGCAGTTTGGATCAAAGGCACCAATGAACTTATTGGCGTGGCTCTCCAAATAGGATTCAATCTCGAAATCCACACCGAAGGCTCCAGATTTTAGGTCCTTTTCCATTGCTCGTTCTCTGCCGAATCTCTCAGACCATTCTTTTGCTGAGCGATAGGTGATCATCCCTAGTTTACGAGCAAGTCTCATGCCGCTGATTGGGCCGTTTCCGTTCAAATCGTAAGCGCCATTTTCCCAGCTTGGGTCGCTTCTTATGATTTCTCTCTGCAAAGATCTTAAAGCTATTGAAAATGGTGAGCTCCTTGCTGCAGAGGAAATCGAAATCAATCTTTTGGCTTTGCCAGGGTGAAGCTGGCAGAAAGATAGCGCGGACATGCCTCCCATTGATGGACCAATAACGGCGTGCACGATACCAATATTAAGTTTTTTTAATAGCTCATTCGCAGCATTGGCAATATCTTCCACGGATAAGACTGGAAATGAGAGTCGATAAGGTTCATCGGTTTCTGGATTTATACTGATAGGACTTGTCGAACCAAAACAACTCCCCAGAGAATTTACACAAATAACAAAGAATTCATTCGTATTTATAGGCTTATTAGGTCCTACCATGTCTTCCCACCAACCCGTTGAAGGGTCCTCTTTAGATGAGCATGCGTGTGCCGACGGTGATAACCCAGTAAAAATCAGGATGCAATTCGAGCGATCCGATGACAATGTTCCCCAGGTCTCATAGGCAACCGTAGGACTGACGAGCTCGCCACGTTTCATTGCAAAAATTCCGTCTAGCTTTATTGTTTTTAACGCATTCAAATTACTAACTAATTACTTAAATTATCTAAAAACCGTCGATTTTAGAGGAAGTAGCAGGGTTAGCTAGGAAATTAAGAACATTTAATAATTAACTGATACTTTGAGCTTGAATAAGATTTAATAAAAACTATATAAAACAATAAGTTATATTGATTTTAAAATAACTCAAAAAATAAAAAAAGTTTTCAGGTATTGATGGTTTGGTTTGGATCTGTTGGAATCAGAGGCAGGAAGGATTTCGTTATTACTAGTTTTTTTAAATTCCTTCTCACAGGATTTGTTGCTTCCTAAAGATTCAACAAATGGAGCTAATTTAGGGTAGAATTCGCGGCCCAAAGAGCTATAGCTGTTTCCAAATAAAGGGAGATAGGTTTTGAATAGGTCGAAAAGAAAAATGAAAATAGGCAATGTAGCTACATTAGTGGCCGAGGGCGTTACTTTTAATGGAGATATTGAACTTAAAGGGCAATTGATAGTTGCTGGGAATGTGAACGGAGCTATCAAAGCCGACGAAGCAACGTCGGTAGTTACTGTGGCTGAAACGGGCTGTATAAAAGGTGAATTGACTGCTCCAATTATCGAGATATTTGGGAAATCAGTTTCTAATATTAAGGCTACTGAGATTTTACGTATAGGACCTGAAGCCGATGTATCGGGTACAATAGAGTACGCGAGTTTAGAAATTAGTGCTGGCGGCCAGATCGTTGGTGATTTGGCCAAAATCGAAATAGAGTCTATAGACAAGGTAAAAGACATTTCGGATTACTCTACGCAAAAAGAAAAGTAGCGAACCGAACAGATTAGTGGTCAGGCGGAAGACTGATTTCTGGTTTTATTATATAAATGTAACGATAAGGGACGAAGGTAATGACAGACAGTAAATCTGAATATGAGTTCTATGTGGGCCCCGACACTTTGTTGGAGGGCGCTTCCTTGGAAATAAATGGAACAGCGAGAATAGATGGTACGATTGTAGGGAAGGTAACTGTCAATCACTTGATTGTCGGACCCAAAGCGAAAGTCCAAGGTGATATTAGGGGAGAGACAGCCCTAGTTGAAGGAACTGTCGAAGACACTATTGAAATAAAAAGTAAGCTGACTGTACAAGCATCCGGAAGGATTCGAGGAAAAATATCTTACGGCTCTCTTGAGACTCAAGAGGGGGCGAAGTTGGTAGGCGAGCTGTTTACGGATTGGGACCACGAAGATGTATCGGCACCAGAGCCCGTTAGTGATCGTCTGGGTTCTTTAGTTAGCTCTGTATCTTCTGAAGAGGAAGAAGAGTAAGTAATTAAAAAGTTACTCTGATTTAGTATGTTCAGGAAGGTAGCGTTTGTTAATGCTAAAGGTGGAGTAGGCAAGAGTACACTCGCTACCTTGACGAGCTTGTCTCTTGCGTCTCGATTTTCAGATTCTAGTATCGCTTTGCTCGATCTCGATAAGCAAGCGACCAGTAGCAAGGCACTCCGAAAATTTGAAAATAGCCGGTTATCTGTTGTGGGTAGTCACGAATTCATGTTGGAATCTGGCATGCCAAATAACAGTTATTTGGCCAGTTATATGAGTGATATTTCCTCATATGTCAAAGTCGAAAATAGCTCTTTAGATAATTTCTTGATTGTGGATTCTCCAGCAGGCGCGGATCCCCAAGAGTATAGTTTCTTGAGACTGTGTGATTTCGTTTTTATTCCCTTGTCTGTGTCTGATGCGGATATGGATGCTACTCGAGTTTTTCTTAGCCGGCTATTGCAAGGCATGGAAAATTTTTACCTTTCGGCAAAAATCGTATTGATACCCAATCAGATCGAGACGCGGGAAGATTTTAATGAGATTCGAACTACCTTTACTAATGCCCCAATACTTTTAGGCCAACCGATCTGGTATTCGAAGGAGATTCGGCGGACTTTCAGGCCTGATTTTGATGATCACACTTTGATATCTGTGCTCAAGATGATGCAACCCTACTATGACTGGATGATTGACCTGATACTAGGTAAGAAAGCTTTACCTTCACGAAACGAAAAGCTTTTCCAGATTTAAGTTAATCTGCTATTTCGGATGCGCTGATCAATTTTTATAAGATGCGTTCTCATAAATGGTATTAATAAAAAAGCAAAGGCTGTGAAAGGGTCTAGGTGGGCAAATGACAAAAAAAACAAACTCAGAAACTAACGATACATTGAACCTGTCGATGAGGGCTCTTGATGGTTTCACCTATGCCTGGTTTAGCGAGAGCGATTCGATTGATTACTCTTCTGATCTATCTGAATGGACATCTGTAAGTAAGGCCGTCCAGAAACAGCTTTCAAACAGCGATTCGCCAAAGGACTTTCAGACCCTATTGCATCCAGATGATTTAGAGAAATTTCAGAAGAACTGGGTAGCGGCGATGAAAGGGGACTCTGAAAAATTGGACTTGGAGTATCGATTTATAGCGGATGGTGGCGATTATCGCTGGCAACGGAATGTAGGTACAGTTTTAAGAGATAAGAAAGGTAAAGCGACTTCTATCTCAGGTATTGCATATGATGTTCATGAAGTGAAAACAAAAGAGGCCGATTCTCTTTTGAAGGAACAGAGAATATTTCTAGCAATAGAAAACATGACTGATCAAGTGTTGGTCTGGGATGAGAATGATGAGCTTTATACATTTAATGAATCGGCTTTAAAAAGGTTCTCGACTCTGGGAGTAAATTTAAGACCAGGTCTTAGCTATATCGAAATGCAGGAAGCTCTCTTTGATAAATTTGAGACTGCAGGGATGAGCAAGGATGAGTTCATTAAAATGCAGATCGAAAAAAGAAAGGACACTAGTGGTGAAACAAGGCTAATGCATCTTCCCTCTGAAAACTTGTTTACTGAGGCTACTGACACGGTGCTTCCTGATGGCGGGTTGATCACGATCTTAAGGGACGTTACGAAGGAAAAAGAGCAAGAATTAGAATTGCGAGAAAGTTTGGATCGTTCTAGGGCGATGCAGGATGCGATTGGTCAAGATTATTATGAGTGGGATGCCGAATCAGATTCGATGAGGTCTGAAGGCCGTGTGCGAAATACAAAAACGCTTGGAGCGAACAGTGGTGGTTGGACAGATACGATTCATCCAGACGACATCGAAGATTACCGAAAACTATTTAGGGCTCATTTAAAGCAGGAAACCCCTATTTTTTCATATGAGTATCGAGCTAATGTGAAGGGCGAATGGCGGTGGCTCAGGAATAAGGGGGCAGCGGTTCGCGATGAAAATGGCCGAGCGTTGAAGGTCTATGGTTCTATTGAAGATGTGCATGAGGAAAGAATTCTAAAAGAGCGCATAGATTCTGAACAATCGAGATTGTTCGATGCGATTGAACAAATGCAAGATGGGGTACTCTTGTGGGATGAAAGTCTAAATCTAGCTTTTTCGAATACACGCGCGAATAAGTTGTTGGAAAACGGTGCTGATCTTGCGCCCGGCTTAAATATCAAGGAATTAATGAAAATTTCGTTGGGAAACGACTTTTGGGACCTTGAAAAAGGGGTTTTTAAGGCGGCAGGGTCTAATAAGGACCTGATAACTAATGCCTTTTCGTCTGCAATTGTGAATTCTGATGGAACAGAAGTACCTTTGACTGATGGGAAATGGATCTTAATGTCTTCCCAGCAATTAACGTCGGGAGGTAGCATTTCGGTCTTGCGAGATGTAACGGAAATCAAAGAAAGAGAGGAGCAATTAAGGCTCAATGAGGAGCGTTATGCGAATGCAGCTTCATTTCTAATAGTGTATGAGTGGGATGGAGAAAGTAAAACCTTTGATATAACCGCGGGTTCTCAATCAGGTACCGCTAATCGTGACAATGTTACTGAAGGTGGCGCTTATCTGGACAGAATTCACAAGGATGATAAGGAGGAGTATCTAGCGGAATTCATTCGCTATCTAAAAGGAGAGACGGAGACCTTCGATGTGGAGTATCGACGCAAGGCTACTATGGATGAGCCTTTTAGGTGGTGTCGAGATCGAGCCAATGCAATAAGGGATGAAACAGGAAAGACTTTAAAGCTCTATGGTGTTATTGAAGATATTCAAGAGGCAAAAAATATAGAAGCGGCTTTAGATACGCAGCGGGCAAGACAACAGGCTATCTTTGAAGGGTTCGGTTTTACAGCGTATGACTGGGATGGCGAGACTAATGAATACACTTTTGAACGATATGGAGAGGTAGCGCAACAAGACGATGAAAATGAACAACGAGACGATACTTCAGAGGGTTATGTCGACCTCGTGCATCCCGAGGACTATGAGGAATACAGTAGACTCTTTCGAGATTATATCAAGGGGAGCATCGAGCAATTCGATCATACTTATCGTCTGAAGAATAGAGCAACCGGAGAACATCGATGGACTCGAGATCGCTCTTCGCCTGTTCGAGATTCTGAAACTGGTCGAACGGTTCGTCTCTTTGGTATTCAGGAAGATGTCCACGAAGAAAAATTGAAGAGCGATGCTTTGATTGTCGCACAGGGCAGATTATTAAAGGCGATTGAAAGTATCCCTGAACCCATAGCTTTGTGGAGTGCTGAAGATAATCTTATTAATGCGAATAGTGCTTATGAGTCATTGTACGCTCAGTATGTAGAGTCTTTTTCGGAAGGAATGGATTATTCAGATTTAATCTCTCAGGCTACAAGAAACGGTATGTATCCCATGGAGGGTATGGATGTAGACCAGTTTGTTGAGATGAAAATAAAGCAAAATCGAAGACAAGCTGTTGAAAGTTCGAGTGAGTTATCAATAACAGATGGTAGAACCTTTAAGGTGATCGATACCTCGTTGCCTGATGGAGGGTTAATCTCGTTTTTTATGGATATAAGCGAGGTGAAAAGGAGAGAGAAAGAGTTGGGAGTGCTTGTTGACGATCTGGCGGTAGCGAGAGATGAGGCGAATAGAGCGAGCCAGGCAAAAAGTTTATTCGTAGCAAATATGAGTCATGAACTAAGGGACTCCATTAAACGCGGTGATTGGTTTGGCGGCACTGTTGAAAGAGGATGCAGATGACGATGGATTAGAAGATTATAAAGAGCCCTTGGATCGTATTCATATAGCGGGCAACCATTTGCTGGAATTGATAAACGATGTATTAGATGTATCAAAGATCGAAGCTGGAAAAATGGATTTCCACATCGAGAATTTTGATATTGCCACGCTCATTGATGACGTCGCCAGTACTACGCAACACCTAGCTAAAGCTAATGGTAATCGGTTACTAATAGAGTGTTCGGACGACATTGGTCTTATGAATTCAGATATAACACGTGCTCGACAAATTGTTTTTAATCTTGTTTCTAATGCCTGTAAATTTACCAAAAACGGCAGGGTGAATATCTTGGCTAAAAAAGAAGAGATAGGCTCAGAGGAATTCGTGAAGATAGAGGTTCGGGATACTGGAATAGGGATGACGGAAGAGCAGATGAGTAAGCTGTTCTCTTCTTTTACTCAGGCAGATAGCTCTACGACAAGAAAATATGGCGGAACGGGTCTGGGTTTGTCTATATCCAAACAGCTTGCAAATATGATGGGTGGTGAGTTGATGGTGGCCAGCGAGTTAGGCTCAGGATCTGCCTTCACCGCTCTTTTGCCGTCTGATTCATGCGAATTAGAAGATGAGGTGTCATTAGAAGTTCCTATGAAAACAAAGGCTGCCCAGCAAGAACTGATGGCCTTTTCCTCAGAAAAAAAAGTGCTGGTGATTGACGATGATCCCATTGTGCGAGATTTGATGAAAAATCATCTGGAAAATGACGGTTTTGAAGTATTGTTAGCCGAGGGCGGTAAAGAAGGTATCCATTTAGCGCGAACAGAAAAACCGTCTGTTATTACGTTGGATATCTTGATGCCTGAAATGGACGGATGGTCGGTTCTCAGAACACTGAAAGCCGACCCAGAGACCGAAAACATTCCTGTAGTCATGGCCTCTATCTTGGATGAGCAAAAGCAGGGGCTTGCTCTTGGGGCAAATGACTATGTCTCAAAACCAGTAAATCGCGATAAATTGATTACAGCACTCAGGCGGTTTGTTGGTACTGGGCCCGGAAAGTCTGTTTTGATTGTTGAGGATGATCCAGATTCTAGGATGTTTTTACGTCGATTATTAAGGTCTGAGGAATACGAGGTCTTTGAGGCCATTAACGGCAAGGATGGTCTCGATAAGCTGGAAGAACTGGACGGGAACCCAGATATGATTCTTCTGGATCTGATGATGCCTGTAATGGACGGCTTTGAATTTTTGGACAAGATAAAGAAAATGGAATCGAAAGCTGAAATTCCTATTCTTGTCGTTACGGCGGCAGATTTGAATCAAAAAGATCTTGAGAGACTTCGGGGCGGAGTAGAGAACATAATTCAAAAGAGTGATATGACGCGTGATCAGATAGTTCAAGAAGTTTCTAATTTGATCAGCTCTAATTCTGGGACAGGACAATAAGAATGGCAAAAATACTTTATGTTGAGGACAATGAAGATAACGTTTACATGTTGCAGAGGCGGTTGACCCGCAAGGGTTTCGATGTCGTCATTGCGGAGAACGGTCAGGTTGGAGTGGATAAATCTAAATCTGAAAATCCAGATTTAATTCTGATGGATTTGAGTATGCCTGTTATGGATGGATGGGATGCGATTAAAGTCATCAAAGGAGATGATTCTACTAAATCAATTCCTGTGATCGCATTGTCAGCGCATGCTATGGAAGAACATCGACAAAGGGCCTTAGAGTCGGGTGCAGATGATTACGATACAAAACCTGTTGATCTTGAGCGGCTTTTGGGCAAGATCAACCAACACTTGCCCAGCTAGTACAATTATTCGAGCTAAGGCTTTACCCGTTAGCTTGAGTTTGTCTGTTTTTCGTTGCCTTTCAGGTGACTCATGGCGGTAGTTATAGTGCCCACGAAACTAGCTATGTCTGCGGCGTTACTAGGCAATATTAGAGTGTTGGACTCCTGTGCTAGTTTGCCAAATTGAGTAACATACTGTTCTGCAACTCGGAGATTGACCGCGTCGAGGCCGCCTTTCTCGTTGATGGCGCTCGCGATCGTCCGAATACCCTGAGCTGTCGCCTCAGCTAATAATTCTATTTCTTTAGCTTTACCTTCGGCTTCGTTGATTTGTTTGAGCTTTTCTGCTTCGGAGAGATTGATCAGTTCCTGTTTTTGTCCTTCAGAGACATTGATCTTAGCCTGCCTGTCTCCCTCTGATTCAGCGACCACAGCTCTTCGTTCTCTTTCTGCTCTCATTTGTTTTTCAAGAGCATCTCTCACGGATGGAGGTGGGTTTATGTCTTTGATTTCGTACCTCAAGACTTTTACTCCCCAGGGGTCTGAAGCGGCGTCAACAGCCGCCACAACCTGCGCATTGATTAGATCTCTCTCCTCGAAAGTTCGGTCCAGCTCAATTTTACCAATTTCCGATCGCAGGGTCGTTTGAGCGAGCTGAGATGTTGCATAAAAGTAGTTTTCGATTCCATAACTTGCTAGTTGAGCATCGACCACCTGCACATACAATATCCCGTCAATTTCGACAGCGATGTTGTCCTTGGTAATACAGCTTTGAGAAGGAACGTCTATCGCTTGTTCCTTTAGTGAATGTTTATACGCTACCCGATCTAGGAATGGGACCAGTATGTGTAAGCCTGCGCTAAGCGTTTTACTGTATTTTCCTAGTCTCTCAACAACAAAGTTCTCTTTTTGCGGCACGATCCTTACTATCTGGATGAAAGTCCATATAACAATGATTGCAAAAATAATTGGTATTATCGTGCCAAAGCTAAAAAAGTCCATATTCCCTCTCCGATTACACTATTAGTACGTTAGATTCTCTACCAATTACTTGTAGGCGAGTTCCTAGCTGATGAATTTTTTTCTCCGATCGCGCGTTCCAGTTAGATCCGCGATAACTCACGATTCCATAACCAGGCGAAGACACATCAAAACCTGAAACTATTTCAACGCTATCACCAATTATTCCGGTATCGATGTCCCCATTTTTCTCCTCCACTAAGTCTCCTTGAAACCATTTTTTCATATGATTTCTAGCCACTAGTAGTAAAACAATTGAAGAGACCGAAAATATAATGAAGGGTATGCCTCCCGATCCGGGAACGCCAAAAGCGATAGCAATACCAGCTATAACGGCCCCTAAGCCGAAGAACACGATGATGAAACCCGAGAAAAGAAATTCGGCGAGGATCATAGCAGCCCCACTGACTATCCACACGATGGAGTAGCTGATATTACCGGTAACGGATTTGTCTAACAACACGGCGTCGCTTGGACTGAAAGTTAACTCGGAGTTTTGTAGAGTTATTGTGATGCCATCAATTTGTTTCAGTAGCTCTGGTATACTCGGTGCAATGAAATCTATTACATTGAGGTCCAAGGCCTCTTTCGAAGTAATGTTCACAGAATTCCGAACACTTTTTTCGGCCCACTCCGCATTTCGACCTGTTTGTTCGGCCAATCCCCTTATATAGGCTGCGGCATCGTTCACGATTTTGTTCCTCATGTCCTCGCTAGGCTCTGATCCGCCTATCGTGACCGGGGTCGAAGAGCCGATATTCGTGGCGGGAGCCATTGCTGCGACGTGACTTGATAGGACAAGGTATGTGCCTGCACTTGCTGACCTGGCGCCTTGTGGCCCTACATAGGAAATTATAGGTACATTCGAATTGAGCACAGTCTTGACGAGCTCTCTGAGAGCATCAACGCGTCCGCCTGGAGTATCGATTTGAATTAGAACAAAGGAGACTCCTTCATTGTTTGCTTTTTCTATAACCTCGGTTAGTTCGCTGCCGCTGCCGTTGGTTAGAGGTCCTTCCAATTTAGTGACCCATCCGATTTTTTCCGTTAGTGGGTTGTCGGCGGCAATGGAAAAATTTGCAAATAAGCAACATAGGGTGATTAGAATATAAAGGAATCCTTTTTTCATGTTCAGTATTTATGTTTTTCCGCTTTTTCCTGAGGCCAACAACTACCTTAACGAATTGCCTAGAGCAATGTTAGGACAATTCCATGATTTTTTGTTATACCCCTAAAACATCTTGTATATGGCGGCGTGTAATTACCTAAAGAAACTGGTTGTTCTGGTGGTTGCTAAATAGCATGATTAAATCACGTCTCGTTTCGCGCTTTGGGGAGAAGTTATGAGAGATATGGGAGCTATGTCTTCAGAATCTGAGGAACCAGATAATCAACTAAAATTACGAACCAAGGTCTGGTTTGGTGTGGGGACTATTGGCGAATCGGCAACCAACTGGATCTTCAATGCCTTAACATTCATCTACTATCAGCAGATCCTAGGGTTGGGCGCGGCTCTGGCAGCGTTAGCTGTCTCTATAGCGATATTCGCAGACGCTGTTACGGACCCTTTAATAGGTTCGATATCCGACCGATTCAGGTCTAGATTTGGGAGAAGGCATCCGTTTATGTTCGCCGCCCCCATACCTCTGGCAGCTTCCATTTTTCTTATTTTTAACCCTCCAGAAGCAATTCTTGGCTCCCAAGACTACTTATTTTACTGGCTTCTCGTGTTTACGATTTGTATGCGAACCTTCGTTACATTTTTTGCAGTACCCCATCTGGCGATGGGAGCCGAACTTTCTACTGATTATATCGAGCGCACTAATGTCATGAGTTTTAATAACTTATTTGGTTATTACGGAGCTCAGTTAATGCATATCGTCACCTGGTTTATCGTTTTTGGTTGGCTATTTAAAGAGGAGGGTGAAGCTCTTGGCGGAGCCCAGTTGTTTGGCCCAGCTTATGTGCCGGTGGTTGGTTTTTGTTGCCTGTTAGTGGTCGTTACAATTTTTTGTTGTGCTTGGTTCACTCGAGACCGAATACCTTCCATGAATGAAGCGCCGCTCGACGGGGAGAAATTTTCTCCTTTTCGTTTATTTCGTGACATGTGGGAGGCAATACAAAATCGTAACTACCTTTACTTGTTGGTAGGTTTGTTTTTTCTTGCTGTAACGATTGGGACTCATGAGACGTTGTCGATATATATAGCTACCTTTTTCTGGGAACTATCACCTTTCCAGATTGGGTTCTTGGCTATTGCTAATCTGATAGGTTTTCATTTGGGTTTCTTTTTTGCATCTGTCGCCCACAAACGGTTCGATAAGCGGTGGACGATAGTTTTTTCATCTGCCGGTTTGAGTATATTTTGGTCAATAGCGGTTACACTCGGTTTACTAGGCTTTGCTCCTGCGAATAGTACCTTGTCGCTAGTCGTGTTCATTATATTTTGGAGTATTTTTTCATCTGTGTTTGGAGCGGTGCTTAACATCAGTGTGATGTCGGCGTTAGCTGATATTACTGACGAACATGAGGTTAGAACCGGGCGAAGACAAGAAGGTATTTTTTACTCAGCTAGAACCTTTTTCTCGAAGACTTCAAATGCGATCGGCCACGTGGTTGCGGGAATGGCAATTGAATATTACGTGCTGTTGCCTCCAGGATCGATTCAAGGGCAGGTGCCTGCGGACGTGTTGTTTCGGTTGGGAGTCGTCGAAGGACCCTTTGCGATGGTTTGGGGACTGATCGCTGCTCTTTTTTATTCTGGATATCGGATCGATAGGGCCTCATATGAGCGGGTACAGGAGCAGCTTAAAGAACAACGATCGAAAACGACGACGTAGTATATTCCTGTGCTCAACTGTTTGTTGTGATTGGAGAGATAGGTATGTCGGCCATTTGAATAGCTGAATGAAAGTTATACGTTTTTTGTTCAAATTGTTTTTAGCGATCGCATCCGTTTTGAGTTCCGTTCTACTTGGTTTATATATATATGCTCAGCTTTCCGGACCAATCGGCCCCATTCCAGGAGGGGAGTTAAATGGTGAAATTGCAATTTCTGAACCTGACTGGAGGGCGCTATTACCCGATGGGAAGTTTATAGAGGTCCAGTTTGGCGATAAAAACGGGTATTCGGTCACGCTCGATCCACACGTGATCGATGAAGAGTTGTACACCTGGTCAAGAGCTCCGAACCGCTGGTCTTCTTTGATAGGAGAAGATCCTCAGGTTGTTATCAGAATTGATGGGGTCCTTTATCGCGCGATCGCTTTAAAAGTTGAGAATGTTTCTTTGTTGGCGAGAGTGAATGAAGATCGAGCTGGTGAAAAGAAGGCGGTTGGTATTTCGTTTCATCTTCGCCTTGAAAAATGACCCTTCAAAAAAAAAGAGTTGGACGTGCCAACTCTTTTGTCCTTTCTTAAAGCCTGCGCTTTTACTTTGCGTGTATCTTGACCGGCATGTAGGTGTAGCCCTTGACGAAGGAAGATGGGGTTCTCTTTGGTTCTTCCATTACTTCGATTTTGTGGAAACGCTTCATTATTTCTTCCCACAAAATTCTCAATTGCTGTTCAGCAAGACGATTACCGAAACAACGGTGTATGCCAAACCCGAAGGAGAGATGCGCTCTCGCATTGGCTCGGTCAATGATCAAGTCGTTAGGATTTTCAAATACGCTTTCATCTCGATTACCAGACACATACCACATAAGTATCTGGTCTCCAGCTTTAATCTGCTTATCTCTGATCTCACAATCAAAGTTGGCGGTTCG
>JBJKYX010000030.1:0-86113 GCA_045560825.1 Candidatus Azotimanducaceae bacterium | reverse complement strand
GGTTTGCAGAACCCTGGTCAATGAGACATATCTTCGCGGTCGTACCCCCCATGTCAAAAGACACAAGAGACGGCTCGTTCAATTCTTTAGATAGTTGTTCCGCTAATATCGCGCCGCCAGCAGGACCTGATTCGACCAACCGAATTGGATAGTCTTTCGCTGTGTCCAGCGTGGTCAGACCGCCACCAGAGGTCATCAGCAACAAAGGACAACTTAAACCTCTGGACCGAAGCTGCAGTTCGAGACTTTCAAGATACTCTTCCATCAAGGGTTTTATGTACGCGTTTGCCGCTGTGGTAGAAAGTCGTTCATATTCTCGAATTTCAGGACACACCCTTGACGACAGGCTTACAGAGGCTTCCGGCACCACATCCTTAATGATCTCTAAAGTACTCAGCTCATGTGAGGGGTTTGTATAGCTGTGGAGGTAACCCACCGCATAGCTTGTAACGCCGTGTTCACTTAATAGTCTAACGGAACTAGCCACCTGTTCGCGATCTAAAGGTATTAATTCCTCCCCATCGGATGCATGCCGCTGTCGAACTCCGACTCGCAAAGATCTGTCAATAAGGGGAGGTCTTCGATCAATATCAACGTCGTATTGTTCAAAACGATTTTCAAAGGCCATCTCTAAAACATCTCGGTGGCCTTCCGTCGTTAAAAGAGCAGTCTTAGCACCTGACCTCTCAATCAATGCGTTGGTCGCTAATGTGGTGCCATGTAACACAAGTTCAATGTCTTTTGCTTCCAACAAAGCCTCTGACATCAGCTGATCTAACCCCGCAATCACAGCGTTCGCAGGATCTTCATAGGTCGTTAGAAGTTTTTTTGAATGAACCAGTCCATTCTTGTCCAGAACCACATCAGTAAAGGTTCCTCCAATATCCGCAGCAAACCGAATGCTCATGATCAATCACCTTGAATGCGTCAGGACGCTTTGGTCGAGCTCTATCCTTCTGCGCTTAACTCATTCGCTTCATTAACAAACTTAGTATCCCAAATTTTCGTAGTTTGACTAACTACAAAAATCGTCAACAACATAGAAATTGCACATATAAAGATTGATTCCTGGGGACCAAAGTACTGCGCAAGATAACCAACCAGCAGCGCTCCAAGTGGACCAGTTCCCATGAAAGAAAATCCAAAAAATCCCATGACTCGAGATCTTTGTTCCGGCGGAGCCAGTTCCTGCATAATCGTTCGACACATTGGCATAGCCAATCCCCCACAAAGTCCCCAGGTGAACACGCAAGCGATAAACAGGTAAATGTTACCAGCCAGTCCTGCCAAAAATAAAAATAATGCGCCGACACCCTGCGCCAGCAGCAAAGCCCTACCAGGCCTTTCGATATAGCCGAGTCGAAGCAGAATAAATAAGGTAGCTACTAGTCCTAGAGCGTTGAAACCACTTACCGCGGCGAGATCCGAGGAACTTCCATCAAACACCTCCCGAACGACTAACGGAAAGGACACCATAAAAGCACCCATAAAAAATAACGCCATCGCCACATTCTGAATCACGACCACACGCATTATTGGGTTCGAAAAAACAGTAACTCCTCCTTCCCAAATTTCGTAAAGCAGGCGTTTTCGTTCTGACTGTTGGGGTGCCACATCGATCATCACCGATATTTTCTTGTAGGTCCATACGCCCATCAACATAACAATAACCTGAACGGACAATATCACTGGAGCTCCAAATTGATCAGCAAAGCCAGCAATAATGACTCCAACTATCTGACAGGAGAACTGAGTCAGACTGGATTTTAAAACAAGCCTTTGCACGCTACCTTCAGCGACGGAATTCAAGAGACCATCTCGCGCCGGCGTCAAAAATGCCTGTGCGATTCCAGTTAGTAGCGCGTAAAAAATTAGAAATTCATAAGTGAAAGCATCGGTTAAAATGGAATAAATCAATAAAACTGGGGTAAAGGCCGCAAGCAATTGCGACCAAAGAGCTTGCCTTGCTGGCCCAACCCGATCAGCGATTGCGCCGGCATATAACATGAAGAATAAACCAGGTAACAAAAGAGCCATCTGAGCAAAACCGACCTTCTCGGCAGGCTCCCTCAAAACCAATGTCACCAACCAGGCGAAGACCACCGATTGCATACCCCACGCGAGGTACCAACTACCGTTTGCAAAAAGATAATAATTGAGAGGACGCAACTTCTAAAAACTCAGTTCCCTAAACCGCAAGTGTATTGACTTACGCTCCAATAACCCAGTTAATCTTTATGTATCTAGGACTACGAAAATTCCTATTTGGTCTTTTTTTTTCATTGTCTTTCGACCAATACAAGCGTAAAAACTAAGTAATAGTTTCTAACAAAATCAAAGGAGAACGGTGTGAAGACAGTTCAACTTTTCGCAATAAACATTTTAGCCATAATATTAATTCTTCCTGGTTGTTCAGAGGATGCTTCCAAATCGGCATCCCAAACTGCTGCATCCTCAGGATCTAATATAGGTTTGATAGACGATGCACGTATTAATAATGCCGAATCCGAGCCAGGTAACTGGCTGGCTTACGGCAGAGATTATGAGGAACAACGATTCTCTCCTTTAACTCAAATTAATCGCGAAAATGTCGATCGCCTCGGTTTGGCATTTGAATTAGATTTGAGAGGCTGGGATGCACTAGAAGCAACCCCTATCGTGGTGGACAACACCATGTTCTTCACTTCCACTTTTTCCATCGTTCATGCAGTAGATGCGAAAACTGGCAAAGAAATATGGCAATACGACCCAATGGTTCCCAAAGACTTTATCAGGCGAGCATGCTGTGGCCCGATTAACCGTGGCGTTGCAGTCTACCAAGGCAAGGTCTACGTCGGCACACTGGATGGCAGACTTGTTGCTATTGATGCGGGCAGCGGTGAGAAGGTCTGGGAGGTCAACACCATCATCGATACCGAACGAAACTACAGCATCACAGGCGCACCCCGCGCTGCCAAAGGCAAAATCTTTATCGGTAACGGCGGCGCCGAGTTCGGCGTACGTGGATACGTCACTGCCTATGACTCTGAGACCGGTGAAGAGGTCTGGCGCTTCTTTACAGTGCCTGGCGATCCTTCCCAGCCCTTTGAACATCCAGAAATGGAACTCGCCGCCAAGACTTGGAAAGGCGGTGAATGGTGGAAGATAGGAGGTGGCGGCACGGTGTGGAACTCTATCGTCTATGATCCTGATTTCAACCACGTTTATCTGGGTGTGGGTAATGGTGCGCCCTGGACTCGAGTCATACGATCCCCAGGTGGCGGCGATAACCTCTTCTTAACCTGCATAGTCGCGGTGGACGCCGATACAGGAGAGATGAAATGGTATTACCAAACTGTTCCGGGTGATAACTGGGATTATACGGCAGTGCAGGATATGACTCTCGCGGACATGGAAGTGGATGGCCAACAGAGAAAGGTCATCATGCAAGCGCCGAAGAACGGTTTCTTTTACGTCATTGACCGATCAAATGGCGAGCTGTTGAGGGCTCACCCCTATGTTCAGACCAACTGGGCTAGCCACGTTGACATGGAAACGGGCCGACCTGTCGAAAACAAAGAGATGGATTACAGCAATAGAGCTCAATGGATATTACCTGGCCCACTAGGTGGTCATGATTGGCAAGCCATGTCTTTTGATGAAAAGAAAGGTGTTGTTTATATTCCTGCCCAGGATGCACCTTTCCTCTATTCGGTAGACGCGAATTTTAAAGCGACAGGCTTGTATAAACGTAACCCAGGCACTTCTAATCTAGGACAAGATCTAGAAAACAGCTCTTTTCTTGCACGCCAATACGAAGATGAAGCGCCGGATTCGAAGGGTTATTTAAAAGCGTTTGACCCATTGACAGGCGAGGAGCTCTGGAATGTAGATCACGTGCACTATTGGAATAGTGGTGTAGTGGCAACCGCCGGCGATCTGGTATTCCAGGGCGATGGGCTTGGTTATCTGAGCGCTTACGACGCCGATAATGGTAACAAGCTATGGACATATAACACCTATATTTCGATGCTGGCACCTCCTATCACCTATGAAATTGATGGAGAACAATACGTTTCTATATTGGCTGGTACTGGATCTGCAGAAAACTTCTTCGGTTATACAAATGATACGGCCGCCTTTAAATACGGAAACTTCAACAAACTACTAGCTTTCAAGTTGGACGGAAAAGAAATGCTGGCTGCGCCTACGGTTTTAGACAAAACTATACCCCAGCAACCTGAGCTAATCGCGTCAGAGGAAGAGCTAATCAGAGGGGAACAGCTATACAACGTTTCTTGTGGTTTTTGCCATGGCGCTAATGCCAAGTCCGGCGGGGTCTTACCAGACCTAAGAATGATGTCAGCAGAAACACATCAGATATTCAAGAACATCGTGATTGATGGCATCTATGCTGGTAAGGGCATGGCCGGCTTTGGCGATATTCTGAATGAAAAAGACACCGAGATGATTAGACAGTATGTCATCTCCCGTGCACTAATCGATAAGGCAGAGGCCGAAGCCATGAGCGCTGGAGGCGGCTAGAGTCTTTTAGCTACCGTTGACCGGCACTGTCTTTATTGGCAGTGCCAGTATTTCCACTTCTTCGAATTCGATACTAAAACCGGCATCGCTAAATCCGCTGGTGCTTTCATCAGCGGCTTGCAACTGGCTTTCCTCGCCCTCTTCTAACTCTTCATCACTCTCTTTCACGTAGCCGTTTATTGTCTCCCCTTCTTGTATCTTCTCTTGCGCTTCCTGGACTCTTTCAGCCAAAGCCAGATCAAAGGGCAAAATATAGGCTCTCGGCTTAGAGATCGCTTCATTGTTGTCGTTTAATTCTCGTATCCAGAAAAAAATCTCTCCATCTACTCCGTCTTTTTTTTCTGGCTCATCAATAGCCACCCAGACCAGACGAAAATTTTTCGGCAACTCCTCGTCGATGGGCCAACCCGCTATACTTCGATGGCCTAAATAAGTTACGAAATACAGTCCTGTGACAACCAAAACACCGATAGTCTTAAAAAACAGAGAAAACCTCGAGGGTAAGCTCGCTGTCAACAACATCCCAGCCACAACCACATAGCCAAGCGTCATTAGCCAAATCATCCCTTTGCCACCTTCACTACCAGCGGTTTCTGCAGAAATGAGACGTCTTCGATAGTGCCTTCTGAATCCACAAGAAATCTTACTGCCGTCAACTCATGTCCAACCCCCATTAGCTCATAATTGCCGTAATGCTCTAACGAGACCTCTGGATTAAGCTTCTCTACTTTCACTGTTACCGGGAGAGGTTCACCATAATTAGCCTGATAATGCAGCAAATTCACAACGTATTCGCCTGGCACTAAGTTGCGCACAGTCACCGTTTCTTGATTAATTGGATTAACGATTTTTTTGCCTGCGACCACCACCGCGTCCTGAAAAGACCCTCTATCATCACGGTCCAAGTGCATGATTTCAGTGTCCTTGTTGTTATACCAAAGCAGAGTCCCTCTTGGATCTTCGACAATCGTGTCAACGTCGTCCGGATGATCGTCAGGCCACCGAATCGTAATCAAGATTTCAGCATTGGGCGTGATCTTACCTCCCTCACTAGGCTCGCTTATCAGCGAAAAGGCGGTCACGAACATGAAGGCAAATCCAAGCAGGGCATTGAATAACAAATCAGTAAATGCATCCTCTCCTTCTTTGCGCTTAAGGTAGCTATGCCTCATCGAAACCCTTCGACTGACCACTAAAACGAAGTTCTGAAATCTCGGATACTCGGGTGACTAATTTCGCCGCGCTAGAGTCTATGACCTGATATTGCATCTTTAGAAGCAGACTTGTAGTTAGTCCAGCTAGCGTTGTATATAAGGCCACTGCCATACCACCGCTCATTTCCCCCAACAATTGTTTCATTAAGTTAGCTTCAAATTCCTTGATCTCCGCCACAGGCAATAACATCAAAATGAATCCAATAATTGTGCCTAGCAGACCTAACTTAAGAAGAATGTCCGATATAAAATGGCCCGTCGCATGGCGATTCAAGACTCGATCTCCAAAAGCTTCAAGCAATCCATCGTAGCGTCCACCCTGAGCCGTCAACTCTGCCGCTTCGTTGAAATAGCGCTCAATTGCAACATTTGAAAGAGAGTCAAACTCAAAGCGCACATCGTTACTGATCAGTTCAAGGGACGACATCTCTACTGATAAGCCATAGCAAACCACCAACCAATGAACGGTAGCAAAAAAATACACGGTTAAAATAACGTAGGACAAATAGCTTCGATCGCTCTCTAACGTTAACGAAATGAATCCTTGGTCAAATGCCAGAAAAAAACCAAATAGTATGACCCCAAGCAACACCAATGCCTGCAAAAAAACGATGTGTTTTCCTTGTCTAGATTGCATAACTCACTGCTTAACTAACAAAAATATCATTGTAGACCGCATCTCCCTCAAAATGCCAAGCCAGTTAATCTAAGCTTTTGATAACTTAACGCCACTTTTTTTGGCAAACCAGTCCAACACGAGAGCAAGCCCCGAAAAACCAAAGATGGCTTGAAATACCAAGAGAGTTACTGAACTTATCGGTCCCGATTCGTTCACAGTCCAGAGCAAAGGTGCAGAAAAACTAAAAAGCAACAAAGCAAACAACCTGACCCACTCCAAGAGATGGGAATAGCGCCTACCTTCAAGCCACCTACTCTGAACAAGCACACAAGAAATTAACCATGCGAACGCGATCAAGACCATGTCGCGAGGCATCGTCAAATGATTGGCTTGTAAAGCTAAAGCTAGCCCCGTAAAAATCCAAAATTGAACAAACGTGTAGCTCTTTTCAAAAACCGAACTCAAAGGATTGTACTTTGCAACCTCACTAGCTGCTTCGTCTATGCCAGACTCATCTCGCAGAGTCCAGGCAGGAGAGCGGAACCAAGCCAAAAATTTATCTCTTACTGTGGGTGCTCGTATAGAGAACCTGAGGGTTTCCCACCAAACATGAAAGTTGGCCCAGATGGGATTGTAACTGTTCAAAGGATGACGAATTCCGTAAACACACGGTTTTTCTTTCTCTTCCATAACAAAGGTTCCGAACAACCGATCCCAAATAATAAATACACCACCATAATTTTTATCCAGGTAACCCTCGTTAACTGCATGGTGAACTCTATGATTCGCCGGAGTTACAAGTAAGTAATCAAGTACACCTAAAGTCCGTACATGTTCTGTATGAACCCAAAATTGATAGACCAGATTCAAACTCCCGACGCTGATAATAACCTCAATGGGCGTTCCCAGCAGATATAGCGGCAGGTAAAAAACAAAACCCACGTAATCAGTGCTGGTTTGCCTAAGCGCCGTACTTAGATTGTAGTCTTGGCTCTGATGATGAGCCACGTGAGACGCCCACATGATCCGCCATTGATGACCAAATCGGTGCTTCCAGTAATAACAAAAATCATATGCAATAAAAGACAGGACCCAATGCATCCAGTGATCGGCAGACCAAGTCACTACACCCAGTTTCCCAACTAGCCAGCTTATGACTAAAGCCGAGAAACTAAGTCGCAATATTCCCACTAGCCGACTTAGCACTCCAAGCTGAAGACTATTTATTGTGTCTCCTAATCGGTAAGTCTGGTGCTTCAACAGTGCCCCGTAAGTAAACTCCACTAGCAGGGCTAAGATAAAAAACGGTATCGCTAGCTGAACAAAATTCATGTCCTATCTTCAATCATCCCAAAAACTACGAAGTATCATCGCATGACACTCATTACCAAAAATTCACAGTCGATCTAGCCGATAGTCAACTTTGATGACCTTTGGATAGTTACTCAAGAAAATTATGTCGGACCGCATCCATCTGCTCTTGAGTAACCCCGATCTCTTGAAGATAGCCAATCGCACTACCCCACTTGGCTTCCAGGCCATCCAAAAAGTCCTTCATCGCGTCCTCTGGAACGCCTGCCGCCAAGAGCATGCTTCCCCTGTCTATCCCTTCTGGATAACCGACTGTGCTTTCAATGAAATCGACCTGCCGATCAGTATCGAGATTAGTCAGCAAATAATCTGCCTCTATCCAATCACGACTCACTCCCAAAACAGACAAGAGAAAGGCAGTCGATACGCCCGTTCGGTCTTTGCCTGCTGTACAGTGCAGCACAACAGGCAAGCTGCCTGCATCAGCAAAAATCTCAAACATCTTAAGCCAGGAGGTAGGACCAAACTCTAAATAGCCCAAATACCTTTTACCCGAAATGCCCGTATCACCCACCAGGCGACTTAACTGATCGGTTCCGCCTTCAGGAATCACAGCAACATTGATGTACTTGGCGCCCATGGCTTCTAAAGGCCCTTTCCCTTGTTCTCGCGCCTCATCAGGTCTTCGTAAATCAATCTGAGTCGAAATTTGAAGATCTGATAATCGCGAAAGATCCTCATCAGTCATTCGATCCTGTCTACCAGCCCGATAATACAGGCCCTTTTTCACTCTCTTGCCTTCTTGATTAGGATATCCACCTATATCTCTGAAGTTAAAACAACCCTCGAACGGATAATGTCTTTCTGAGTAATCGTGAATCATAGGTGAGCCCCAAGCAAAAGAAAGTTGGCGTCCCCTAGGGGAGTCGAACCCCTGTTGCCGGGATGAAAACCCGGTGTCCTAGGCCTCTAGACGAAGGGGACGTAGGATCTAACTGCCGTCAATTCTAAATCAAACTGCGCAGATTAGTAACACGAAGGCGAGCATTCTAAGAATCACCAAAGCGAAGGTCAAGCTGGTTCAAAAAAGATCGTGCCGCTCACTGCCCTAAAATTTCAAACCTAATCCGATGGTATAGGTTAGATCTGTCTTCTCCCTACCAGGAGCCGGCTTCGTTTCGTAGTTAGTATCGATTCGAAATGCTGTATCCACGAAGGTACTTAACTCATAACGCAAGCCGGAAGATGCATTTAATACCTGACCCCGCTCCGAATCAGGTATCGACAAAATGCTTTGACGATGGAAAACTTCCATCTTGTTGGCAAAAAACAAACGCCGGTAATCTATCCCTAGGCGCAAGGCAGGGTTAATTTCATCCTCTAAACCAATCTTCTCCTGAACTGCACTGACCGATAAATCTACCGAGAGCTCGCCAATAGAATTATCCCAAAACTGGTAACCAATACCTCCGCTACCTGCGATACGCCTTTCAATCCCCTTGAGTTCGTCCTCAAAATACTCCGCTGTTGCCGAGGCAAACCATTTTTCGGAAACAAATCGTTTATACCCATAATCTAGATCAAATTGCTCGCGCGTCAAAATCCCCTCTGCCTTCTCATTATTGATTAGTAACGCAAGTGCATGTTCACTACTCGGCCGCTTTAAGATCGACTCTACAAACACGTTATAGTTTTTTGTTTCAGAATTACCTTCCGACAAGATGAGAGACAGGTCTGCTCTGGATCTCCAGTCACCAGTCACGGGTATAAGAGCATTTCGTTTCTTCACTAGCTGTTTAATTTCCTCAATTGATATCGGAATTCGTCGGTCACCCGAAAGAACATATTGAGCACCTAATTCCGCGTGCAAGCGGCCCTCTAATTCATTGTCTGGCATTCGGACTTCATAAATTGAATCGGTAGTGATGGTGGCCACCTCACCCACCTGTAATGAGACACTACCCGCATATTCAATCTCGATAAGCAATTCGTCTCTCAATAGGCTCTCGACATCTCCAGACAGTCGATCCCCATTTTTCATCAGCACAACGTCGCCATATAAACATAGTGGACACAACCAAAATAGGTAAGCTAAAGACGTTTTATTCATATTCCGGTAGATACTCAGTACTAAGGCAAATCTGAACCCAATTTCTTGAGTTTGCGACTTCCAACGATGTGCTTCGCAAAATGATGAGCCGTTCTTCCGCTACGAACGCCTCTGGCTAAAGCCCACCTTATTGCCGTTTTATCCAGCTCTTCATCGGACCTGATAGTTACATCATACAACTGCGCCAGTTTATCTATCCAGTAGTGGACAATCTCAAGGTAATCGTCCTGCCTAAAAGGATAGAAACTAAGCCAAAGGCCAAATCGATCAGACAAAGATATTTTCTCTTCGACCGCATCGCCTTGATGCAATTGTCCATCTATGATTTTAGCGTTCTGATTGTCGGCCATCTCTTCAGGCAGTAAATGCCTGCGATTTGAAGTCGCATAGATCAAAACATTATCGGCAGATTTCACCACTGACCCATCAAGAGCACTCTTAACAGCTTTGTAGGAGGCATCTGACACATCGAAGGATAGGTCGTCACACAACAAGATGAATTTAAATGCCAAGCCATTAAGCTCACCCGTAATCTTCGGTAAATCCAATAAGTCATGCTTCGAAACCTGCAAAACTCGCAGGCCCTGCTTGGAGAAACGGTTTAAAAGCGCGTGTATCAGCGATGATTTGCCGGTACCCCTGGCACCCCAAAGCAAGGCATTGTTGGCAGGAAGACCAGACACGAATTGCTCTGTATTCAATAATAATGCTTTCTTTTGTTCGTCGATATTCTTCAGATCGTCTAGCTCTATCTTTATTTCTTCAAAAAGAGGTACGCATCCTGAATGCCAACGATTCTTTTCCCAAAGTCCAGAAGACGCAACACTCCAGTCGATCGGCGTATAAATCTTCAATATGAGCAAAAGCCGATCAATCAAAGACTCCAAGCTATGCTCTTGCTTAGAAGGGTTCATTCTTTCCTACCAAAAGCGATCACATTATCATTTTCTTTTTCAAAAACTCGTCCAATGCCTTTTGTATCCGTTAAACCAACGCTGCCCGGCTGAAACAAGCGAATATCATAGGGCTCTTCCACACCATTCTCTCGAAGAAAAAGAGTATGGCCTACCAATCGCCACGTTCCGCTAGAACGCGTTTCCTCTTTGAGCCATTCAAAAGTCCCTTTGTCTAGTCTGCCAGAGAGCCTTAAAACCTGGCCTTCCTGGCCTTTCCAAGTTCCAACAAGTTGCAATCTTTGAAGCCAATTTAATCGACGATTTCTCGACGCCCGAAGATAAAAAAGGACCAGACCTACTACCAAAATGACTACGACTATTGACATCATGTTTTCATTTCAACTAATTCACACACTGGATTATCCTTGTTATACCGATTGAGCCCAACCTATTTTATTTAGGAAACTACAACCACTCCCTATCGATTTCTAAAATCTGTACATCCAAAGAGGTAGATACGAAAGATTCTATCTGCGAAAAATTTTTATCGATTAGCGCTCGCTCCATAGAGCAGGCCAAAAAAATCCACTCGGAAAATTGGTGAGCGTCAGTTCCGCCAATCTCACAAACAGCCAACGTTGGGCTCTTACCAAATCGATCCCTCAAGCCCCTGAGTCTGCTTCGCTTTTCTTTCAAAGATCGACACCCTGGAAGACGAAAACTCAATTTGATTTTACCGATGTGCATACTAACCTCGTTACAAGATCTGGGCAGACTTTAGATGAAACCGACAAGAAAGCATGTTCTACTTGGTTAGCAAAGAACGCAAACCACTTCTATCAATCGAACAAGAAATCAATATGAGCAACACTAACCAGCCTCCACAACCCGTTCCTGCGGCAACTATTTTACTGTTAAGGCCTTCAGACACGCAGCTAGAGGTTTTTATGGTGGTTCGTCACCATCAAATCGATTTTGCTTCCGGCGCACTGGTATTTCCAGGCGGCAAGGCGGACTATCAGGATTTTGATGATGAACTGATATCTCTTATTCAGTCGCCCAATCCAGACTCGAATATGCGCGGAGCCGAAGTAAGTGCAATAAGAGAAGCCTTTGAAGAGTGTGGCATCCTACTTGCGTACGATAACAACACTGATCAAATTGTTGATGGCGCCAAGCTTGAGTCTCTTCAACACTATCGAGAACCTTTGAATTCGGGAGAAGTCTCACTCAAAGACTTTTTGGTAAAGGAACAATTAACCTTGGCATGTGATCAGCTAACGCGTTTCGCACATTGGATTACCCCTGAGATGATGCCGAAGCGTTTTGATACCCACTTTTATCTCGCATTAGCTCCTGAGGATCACGTCGCAATTCATGATGGTTATGAGTCTGTAGATTCAGTTTGGATATCGCCTGACCAAGCAGTCGAGGAAGCGAAAGCCGGCAAAAGAACAATCATTTTCCCTACACGATTGAACCTCGAGAAACTTTCTGAGTGGAGTACGCCTGACGAAGTAATCGAAGCCGCTAAGACATTGGATATTGTGTCGGTACTTCCATGGACTGAAAAGCGTGAAGACGGCAATTATCTTTGTATTCCTCCAGAAGCCGGCTACAACATCAGTGAAGAAAAAATGCCGGAAAGAGGCACTCCCTAGTATCAGAAGAAATCATAAGCTAAATGTCAAAACCGCAAATTTAAAACTCCATTAATGAACATCTACATTTCTAATCATTTAAAAGTAGAGGCTATGAAATGACAGAAGACCTAATCCTTTATACGGTACAAGACCATGTAGCAACGATTACCTTCAATCGACCGGAGAATCAAAATACGATCTCTGGACCAATGCTCGCTAAGCTTTCGCAACTTCTCATTGAATCAGACGCTGACGACGAGATTCGAGCGATTGTGATAACAGGGGCCGGGAAATTTTTCTGCGCAGGTCTAGATCTGAGAGGTAGTGACATCACCGACAACCTAACCAAGGAAAACAAGAAGCCTGCGAACCTTGACCTAAGAAATACGCCTCCAACTGTTTTACATAATCTCGATACACCGACGATTGCGGCAATTAACGGCTCGGCAGCAGGCTACGGAATGGATCTCGCGCTTGGTTGTGATATCAGAATCATGACGGATGGAGCAAAACTCGCTGCCGCCTTCACATCACGGGGAGTTGTTCCCGAGTCCGGCGGAACATGGATTTTACCCAGACTAATAGGATGGTCTAAAGCCTCTGAAATTATTTTTACAGGAAAGACACTCAGCGCAAAGGAGAGCGAAGAAATGGGTTTAGTGTCTAAAGTAGTTAACAGCAATGAGATCTATGAAGAGGCCTCGGTTTTAGCCGGCAAAATCGCAAAGAATGCGCCGTTGGCAGTCCAAGCTTCCAAAAGGATGATGAGAATGGGCCTGAATGAAAACTTCGACGATCACGTCCACCACGTTTTTTTACAATTGCTTCCCTTGTTCCAGTCGGAAGACTTTAAAGAAGGAATGTTATCGTTCATGGAGAAGCGAGATCCTGACTTCAAAGGACAGTAGACCAAGCCAACACTGATTAGTGGGAAAATGACGGAGGCTTACATAATCGATGCAGCGAGAACTCCGCTGGGCACAGGCGAACTAGGTAAATGAGCGCGCGCAAGAAAAACATTTTCCAGAAAGCGTCTTGTGGACTTCTGATTTTGTGTGTTTTTGCAGCATCAGCCTGTCAGAATAAGGAAGAATTAAATCAGCAGGCAGCTTTCAAGGTGTTCAATGAATGGGCTACCCAAAATCAGTCACAAGGCTCTGAATCTTGTCATGCCTATGGACTAATCAAACATCCAGAGACCACCTGTGAAGAGATGCTTCAGCATGCCCAAAAGGTCATCCACGACACCCGCGCGCTATCTTCAAGAAGAAGTTTGGAATGCTTTGACTCCGTTTGTGGAGAGTTTATTGAACTAGAAATGGAATCAAAGGACTCCAAGAATCGATCAGTCAAGGAAATAGCTGTTCTGAAAAAAGATAACGACACCTTCAAACTCTATTGGTACAGAACAAACAGTTTGCTGACAGCTATTAATGAGCGCACAAATATCCTAGCCAAAGGGACCAACAACTTGGAGCTAGAAGCTAAGCAGGAGCAACTTGATCGTACTTACGCATATCTTACGAACAAAATACCGGAGCTTTATCAATTCCCGGCTTGCCTAGGAACGAGAATAACAAGCTCAAATTTAATCGGTAACTTAATGCCCTTAAACAGCGTCACCTTGTCAGATTTTGTCAGTAGATCCAAAAAGTGCAATAAAGTCCTATGTATTGGAATAATAGGTAAAAAAGTTGCAGCCGTTTGCGACAAAGTTCAATGAGTACCGACAGGGAAAAAGAAGAATTTCGACTAGATACCAGGTTCTGGCTGCAAACGAATTGTCCTGAGGGAGCAAAGGGTTCGGGACAGACAGCATGGGGTAGTTCAAAAATTGTTCTGGAAAAAGATGTTGCTCTGTGGCTCGAAAGAATGTCAGAGAGAGGCTGGACAGTCCCCACATGGCCAAAAGAATATGGTGGCGCCAACCTAGAAAACGACCTCTATCCAATCCTTATCCAAGAACTCATGGCAATTCGAGCTCGCACTCCGTTAACTGGCAGAGGTGTCAACTACATAGGTCCTACAATTTTGGAGCTTGGCACAGATGAACAAAAAAAGAAGTGGCTACCTGGAATATCCCGAGGCGAAGGAGGATGGGCAATGGGGTATTCCGAACCAGGAGCTGGGTCTGATCTAGCTAGCCTTTCCACCCGAGCTGAGATGATAGGAGACGAATACCTCATCAACGGAAGAAAAACTTGGACTTCCGACGCGATGGATTGCGATTACATTTTTGTATTAGCTCGCACGAGCGATGACAAGCCAAAACATCAGGGCATCAGTTTAGTACTGGTTGACATGGATCAACCCGGCGTAGAGATCCATCCAATCCGTTTACTATCTGGCGCATCTCCCTTTAATGAAACTGTATTCAATAATGCACACGCTGATTCAACAGACGTTATCGGAGGAGTCGATAATGGTTGGAGTGCAGGCAAACGACTACTCCAGTTTGAGAGATCGACCCACGCAGGAATCAATACCTCTGGCTCACAAGGAGGTAGAAGTACTCGCGACGACACAAAGGAAATCGTATTAAAGTATTCTCCAGTTGAAAATGGCAGACTGGCCGACAGTGCTATTAGGGCTCAATTACTCGGGTTTCAGATTAAGAAAGCCGCACAAGCTTTAACACAAAAACGGACAATAGAAGAGACTCGCGCAAGAGCGCCTGGTTTTGCCTCGTCAGCAGTCAAATTAAGCAATGCTCTAATCGAGCAAGAAAGGGATGAAATGATCGTTCAAGCGATGGGCAGTCTGGGAATCGGGTGGTCCGGAGAAACATTTTCTGACGAAGAGATCGACACAACTCGAACCTGGCTAAAACAAAAATCCCTCACAATTGCAGGGGGTACAAAGGAAGTTCAGTTAAACATCATCGCCAAGCGTGTTCTTGGCTTACCCGACTAGCTAATTTAGTGTTTTTAGACGGGCGATCTCTAGGGCTGTAACCGCTCTATCTTCCACTGACCAGCATGATTAATGAAACGGAAACGATCATGCAGACGCCCTTCTCTACCCTGCCAAAATTCATATTGCTCAGGAATTAGACGATACCCTCCCCATCTTTCGGGTCGCTCCAATTGAGCTTTTTCAGATCTGACAATTTCGGCTTGGAATCGCTCTTCCATTATCGAGCGGCTTTCAACAGGATGGCTTTGGCGAGACGAAATCGCAGCGGCCTGGCTCTCTAAAGGCCTCTCATCAAAATAAGAATCTGACTCCTCAGAACTTAGTTTGGTCGTTCTGCCAGAAATTCGGATCTGTCGATCAAATTCCTTCCAATAAAAGAGAACCTCGCAGTACTCATTCTCTGATAATTGTTTTCCCTTCAAACTTTCATAGTCCGAATACCAAGAAAACCCAGACTCATCGAAATGTTTTAACAGCACAATACGAACACTTGGCCTACCCTCGGGCCCACAGGTCGCGAGGGACATAGCAGACACATCGACCAATCCTTCACTTTCGGCTTCTTTAAACCATTTCACAAATTGGAGATAAGGCGATACCTCTAATTCACCTTGATCAAGACTGCCAAAAGAATACTCCCTACGTAATTTCTTTTTATCAATCAACGCGAACCTCATTAACCCAATAACGGACGTTAAAGTGCGCCGAGCCTAGCTCTGATAGCGCCACACATTTGTATACCGAGCACCATACAAAAACAAGAAAAACGATACAAACATTGCCGGCACCAAGGCATTTGAAGTTCCGTATTCTTCCGTTAACCAACCAAGCAAGATAGCTCCGATAGGAGCGCTCCCCAGCATACCCACGCTGAATGCAGACAGGATCCGGCCGCGGTAGGCTTCTTGAGCAGACTCCTGAACAATGGCTCTTGCTAAATTGGTCGTCACGCCCATATTGAGGCCCCAACCTATCGTCGCCACCACCAACAACCACCAAGCCGGTTGCAACCAAAGCAAAAACAAGACAGCTATCCTCGACAACTGCATTATCAAAAACAGTTTGCCAGGAGAACGCAAAGGCATAAATTTCAGCAATAGTGCATTAGAAATAGCCGCGCCTGCAAAGAATATTGCCATCAGCACCGACAAGATAAAGGCATCACCATCGTAAACTCGCTTGATGATAAACGGGTAGACTGTCATGAATGCGCCCGCATTGAATATGCTGGAGACAAAATTAATTGACAGGACATTCAAGATCACCTTGTCCTGGTAAGTAGCCACTAATCCTGCCCATATCTCTCTAATTGGAGAGGCTTTAATTGAACTGTCTTTGGGATCCAGTTTGCCAACCCTAAACATTAAGATCCCGGCCAAAGTCAAACTAGCGGCTTGAAAGATAAGAACTGGCGAGACACCAATGGTCTCCATTTGGCCAGCAACAACGAGACCTCCAATTTGGACGACAAATCCGATCGCAGACGCGGCCGTCACTGCCTCCTGGATCTGATCACCGCTAACTCTATTCAGCAAAGCTTGCTGCGCCGGCATTGAGTAAGAGGAAACCACACTCATACCTAAGCCAAACAAGGTTACAGTCAGCACACTCAGTGAATTACTCTGTTCAACATAGACCAGATAAAGAGGCAATACAGGCGCGATCAAATAGACTTTGATCAATAAGGCTCTAGCGTCAACTCGATCGGCACTAGCCCCACCCACAAGCATCACCACAATTCCAGGTATACCAACTAGAGCCTGAATCAGACCAACTTGGTCAGCAGGTAGCGAAAGGATGCCAATCAAAATCCAACTCACTAGAAGCTGTTGCATCGCCAAAGCCATTCCCGAAAAACCAGTAGTACCGAGGTAGGAACGGAATCCAGAAGTCTTCCAGATAGACAAGCTTGGCTGCAAAATCCCTCCTAATTTGCGACGACGCTTTCTTTTGTTTGCTTAGTAGGCCTCAGGCCCAGAGCAAAGGCTTATCTTATATCTAGCAACTCTACTTCGAATATCAAGGTTGCATTCGGCGGGATAGCACCCCTCATACCGCGCTTACCATAGGCAAGACCAGGAGGAATGACCAAGCGCCATTTTGAGCCAACGCTCATCAGCTGAAGCGCTTCCGTCCAACCCTTGATAACTCCATTAACTGGAAACGTCGCTGGAGTGCCTCGCCGCACAGAGCTATCGAACATTGACCCATCTAAAAAGGTTCCGTGATAGTGGGTTACGACAGTATCGTTGATCGAGGGCTTAGGACCTGAACCTTCTTTGATCACCTTGTAACGAAGTCCAGAGGCCAACTGAATCAGACCTCCCTCTTCCTCTATCTCTTGAATCGTCAAATCTGGTGCACCCTGGGCGCTCTGACTCATAGAGCTAGCCATTAGCAGAAACAGCGCCTGACCAAAAATTCTTATTAAAATGCTCAATTTAGTAGTCCTTTCTTTAATTCAAAAACACCAATCTGATTTAATTATTGGTCAGAACCTCTAATACCCAACTACAGCTGAAGATATAATTGAAGAACGGACCTCACCAATTTATTTTAAATGCGCTTAAATAACTAGTGCCTATCCGCTATATACACACTACAATATCAGGACGTCTAAACCGTCTTCAAAACTGGTCAGGTTAAGAGTTTTATGCTCAATTACGTACACTTGAAAGCTTCATTGACGTTTGTAGTAGTTGGCTTAACTGCTACCCTAACTTCATCATCCTCGACTGCAGCAAGTGACTCTGCAGAAGAGCTTGCTGTAACCCAGCCTCAAATACTGACACCTTTGGAGGTGCATTACCGAACCAATTTAACTATTGTTGAACAGCTGAGGCACAACCATTACGTAAAAAAAGACCTCAACGATACTGCTTCTAGTCAAATTTTCGAAAAATTCGTCGAGAGTCTGGATCGTGGACGCGCTTACTTCACCCAGAAAGACATTGAAGAATTTGAAGAGTATCGATACGAATTAGACGACCTGCTTAAACGAGGCGACTTGGAACCAGCGTTTTCCATATTTAATCGTTATCAGGCTAGTTTAATAGATCGGCTCAATTTCCTCCTAAAGGAGATCGATAAAGGCATTGAGAACATCGATTTTGGATTCACTGATAGTATTCGTATTGACCGAGGCGAGCTACCCTGGCCTGCCGACGACAATGAGAGAGATATCGTCTGGCAAAAACGCCTGAAAGCGGCTGCACTGAGTCTTCGTTTAAACGATAAAACCGATCAAGAAATAAGCGAGCAGCTCTCGAAACGTTACAAAAACCAGCTGAAACAAGCCGTACAGACTAAAAGCGAGGACGCTTTCCAGTTATACATAAACGCTTTCACTAAATCTTACGATCCTCATACCGTATATTTCTCACCTAGAACATCGGAAAACTTCAATATCAACATGTCGTTGTCTCTGGAAGGCATTGGAGCGGTTTTAAAGACCGAGGAAGATCATACCTCAGTCGTCAGGTTAGTCCCTGCTGGACCTGCAGACAAAGAAGGCACACTTGAGCCCACCGATAAAATCATTGGAGTCGGCCAAGGAAAATCTGGGCCTTTTATAGACATTGTAGGATGGCGACTCGACGATGTCGTGGAACTGATAAGGGGACCTAAAGATTCGACGGTTAGGTTAGAAGTCATACACTCAGAGTCTGATGTGGAAATCACGAAAATTATTTCGATAGTACGCAATACAGTCCGGCTTGAAGAACAAGCAGCTCAAGCGAAACTGTTAGTGATTAATGATGAAGAGGGTTCTCACTTGATTGGCGTGCTGGATATACCAACCTTCTATATTGATTTCCAGGGCAAGCAATCTGGAGATCCAGATTACAAGAGCACGACTCGTGACGTTAAAAACCTCATCAAAAGACTCAAAGAAAAGCAAGTTAAAGCAATAGTCGTAGACCTGCGAGGTAATGGCGGAGGGTCTCTCGAAGAGGCAAGATCCCCTGACAGGCTTGTTCATCGACGAAGGACCTATGGTTCAAGTTAAGTCTGCCAGACGCAGAACTTCTGTGTTGGCAGATCAAGATAATCGAATATACTGGGATGGTCCTTTGGTAGTGATGGTAAACCGGCTATCAGCATCTGCTTCTGAAATTTTTGCTGGAGCGATGCAGGATTATGGGAGGGCGGTAGTCATTGGAAATCAAACGTTCGGCAAAGGAACTGTCCAAACCTTGATTCCTTTGAATAGAGGTCAGCTAAAACTGACCGCGGCAAAATTTTACCGAATTTCAGGAGAAAGTACGCAACACCAAGGCGTAATTCCAGATGTTTCTTTCCCAGAATTATACGATAGCTCCAAAATTGGGGAGAGCTCTCACGAGGATGCAATGCCGTGGGATACAATTAGACCTGCTAATTACCAGATCTACGCGAATATCGATCCATTTCTCAGTACTATTCGCAACGCTCACGAGTCTCGAATTAAAACCAATCCAGATTTCGTCTATTTTCAATCTATTGCAGACAGAAATAAGCTTTTTGCAGAGCGCACTCACATATCATTAAACGAGCAAGAACGAAGAAACGAGAAAACCGAAGATGACGAGTGGCGGCTGAATTTAGAAAATCTGCTTCGCAAAGCGAAGGGCAAAGAACTAGCAAATAATCTCGAAGAACTCGAAGAACTCGAAGAACTCGAGGAACTCGAGGAACTCGAGGAACTCGAGGAACAGGAATCTAAGCAAGAAACAGAAGGAAAAGAAGAAGATGAACTCGCTTCAGATGATGAGCTCGAGAAAATTGAAGACGATGCGATGGTTAAAGAGGCTGGCTTCATAGCACTTGATCTCATCAGTACGGCTTCCCCGATCGCGAGCAACAACTAATCTAGTTAGCATTGCTTGAGGGTAGGCGGATTCGTCGTAAAAGCGTTTCAATTCCTACGTAAAATCTGGCTCAATCAGAAACTGAACCCTTCTAGAGAGGACACTCGCTTGCAAAGCCTTCCTGAACTACCTAACTTACATGCACTAGCGGTCATGTCATTGACGGTAATTACTCTTTATCTATTTACTCGAGATAATTTAAGATTAGAGCTGACTTCTCTAGGCTTGTTAGTCCTGCTAGCTGTTGGTTTCTCAATTTTTCCCTTAGATAATTTAAATCCTTTATCTTTATTCTATGGGTTTGCTCATGAGGCTTTGATTGCAGTGTGTGCCCTCATGGTTCTGGGTCAGGGCTTAGTAAGGACCGGGGCGCTCGTTCCTCTCGGCATTTTCCTTGGGAAAATCTGGAACAGGAGTCCAGGAATCGCCTTTCTAATGACCTTGGTTTTAGGAGCTATACTGTCGGCCTTCGTCAACAACACTCCAGTAGTCGTCTTACTTTTGCCCATATTGATTGGAGTCTGCTCCAGTAATAATACCCCACCCTCCGAAGTTTTAATGCCCATGGGCTTTGCAACTCTTATCGGTGGTATGGCAACAAGTATTGGCACATCGACCAACTTACTAGTAGTCAATCTTTCTGCCGAATTGGGAGGCCCTGAATTCGAAATGTTTGACTTCGCCCTTCCAGCAATAATTGTTGGGGGCATAGGCGTCATCTATCTCTGGTTAATTGCTCCCAAATTATTACCGGAGAGGACAAACAACCTTAGAAGAGTTACTCCCCGGCTATTCGATGCACTTATTAGTTTCGAGATAAATAGTTCCTTTATAGGAAAAACTCTAATAGACGCCAATGAAGCCACTTCAAACAAACTAAACATCATGAGAATAAGGCGTGGTGACAACTATCTTCTCCCTCTTCCTGATGTCGTCATACAAGAGGGAGACAAAATAAGGGTCAAAGACTCTCCCGAAAACCTTAAACTGTTTGAAGAAAGTCTCGATGCAAAACTGAATACAGATAAAAACTCTTTGGTTATCGGACTAGAAGATGGAAGCACTGAGACAGAGACTGAAGAAGTATTGGCGGAGATAGCAATCGCTCAGGGTTCAATTTTAAACCAAACCAATCTAGCTAGGGCCAAATTGCTAGAAGAACATCAAATCACTGTCTTGGCCCTACACCGAGCGGGAAAAGAAATCTGGCAAAAGGGCGCAGAGATGCACGACATCGAGCTAGCAGTTGGAGATATTCTACTAATTCAGGGAAAGCGAAAATCGGTCACCGGGCTCAAACAATCCACAGAATTTCTCGTTCTGGATTCAACTACTGACTTACCAAAAACTGAAAAATCAAAAACAGCTCTATTAATAATTCTGGGAGCTATTTCAATTGCTGCTCTGGGAATACTTCCTATCGCAGTGAGCGCGATTGCTGGGGTCGCTGTCCTGCTAATGACACGATGCATAAGAGTCGGTGCTGCCATCGAAGCAATCAGCCCATCAATCTATTTCGTTGTCGCAGCTAGCCTGGCGTTAGGACTCGCCCTGCAAAAAACTGGTGCCACCGAATACCTGACACAACTATTTCTCTACCTTACTGATCAACAATCGCCAGTCTTCATTATGTCGGCTCTGATGCTACTTTTGGCTATCCTGACTAATGTGGTGTCCAACAATGCAGCCGCTGTAATAGGAACGCCTATAGGGCTTGGCATAGCCAATCAATTAGGTTTACCAGCCGAACCTTTCGTCCTGGCCGTTTTGTTTGGCGCAAACATGAGCTATGCAACTCCTATGGCGTACAAGACAAACTTGCTGGTCATGAGCGCGGGAAACTATACCTTTAGCGAATTTGTTAAGGTAGGGGTTCCGCTCACACTACTCATGTGGATGACATTGACCTGGCTGTTAGCTTGGCTTTATTTCTAGATCAACATGAATAAATTGTTTACCAGCCTAACTCTCGTACTGGCTCCTTTGGTTGGCATCACCGACAGGCCAAATATTTTATTATTGGTGGCGGAAGACCTTAGCTCAAGGATAGAGCCCTACGGCGACAATCTCGCGGACACACCTAATCTAGCTGAACTCGGGAGTAAAAGTATCCGCTATACGAATGCTTTTACTACAGCAGGTGTCTGTGCGCCAAGCAGAGCCTCACTGATTACCGGTCAACACCAAATCAGTTTTGGCGCACAACACATGCGAGCGTCAACCAGCCCTTTGGGAAGATATCTAGCACTGCCGCCAGAACACGTGAAAGCATTTCCGGAACTATTAAGGCGAGAGGGCTACTTTACTTTTACAGACAGTAAATTGGATTACCAATTCAGCGGTATAAGATCGGGAAGCGGTCCATTTTCAATCTGGGATTTAGAAGATGCTTCAGACACTGGATGGAGAGAAAGAAGCGCAAGCCAACCCTTCTTCGGGATGATTAATTTTTTCGAGACACATGAAAGCGGTGTAATGCGTCCGTCTGGGATACCTCATAGCGCAACACATCTGGCAACGCAGCTTGCCCGCATGAAACTGATCGCGCCCGAGATTACACATCCCAAAGACGTAAAATTACCGCCCTATTACCCTGTTACAGATGTCATGCGAAAAGACGTTGCACGCCATTACAACAACATCGCCCTGATGGACCAGCGGTTAGGCGCTATTATTAGTGCTTTAGAAGAAGATGGGCTGTTCGAGGATACGATCATCATTTGGACCAGTGACCATGGCGATGGATTACCAAGAGCAAAGAGAGAATTATTAGATAGCGGTATAAAAGTTCCTTTGTTAATAAAGCTACAGTGCACTGCAGAGACTAAATGTAGTGCTAAAACCGATGAGCGATTAATATCCTTCGTAGATCTGGCGCCAACCATACTTTCATTAGTCAATGCCCCACTCCCTCATTGGTTACACGGGCAAACTATCTTCGAATCTTCACGTAAATACGTATTTGCCTCGAGAGACCGTATTGACGAAGTCGAAGATCGGCAACGGGCCATAAGAAGTCACCAATATAAGTACATTCGCAGCTGGTACCCAGACGTTCCTGGAGGACATGAACTCGACTATAGAGATAACTTAGACATGGTGCGCAACTGGCGAGAACTCTACCGGGAAAAGAAACTGACGCCTATTGAATCTAAATGGTTTGAACCTCCGGGAGAACAGCAACTCTATAATGTAGTTGTAGATCCCTTCGAAACAAATAACCTCATCGACCAGAAGGAGTTTGACCCTATTGCTCGCCACCTGGATGAACAACTGACTAACTTTCTCACGAAAGTTGGGGATAAATCTGAGCTTTCTGAAGAAAAGATGCGAGCATCTATCCTTTGTAACGGCGAAATTTGCCAAACCCCTGCACCGATACTTAATTGGAAGAATGGCAAAGCTCATTTGAGTAGCAAAGATGGAGCGAGCATAGGATATCAATCCCTAGAATCAGACAGCTGGTCTCTCTATATCACTCCAATCGCTCTACCAACTTTCCGCTATAAGGCAGTGCGATATGGGTTTGAAGACAGTGATGTGTTAATCGCCGAAGCGCCTAATCTAGTCGAGTAATATCTGGCGCCTCCCCAGTACTACCTTTGGTAACACCCGTCACTTTCGAATTTCTACCAGAAGTTCTCGGGAATTTTTTGGAAAGTTCAGGTCCTGCCGCAGTTAACCCTCCGTCAACCACGATTGATTCACCTGTAATAAAGGAGGATTCATCCGATGCAAGGAACAAAGCCGTGGAAGCAATATGGTGCGAATCCCCATACTCAGGCCAGGGCTGGGACTTTGAAAAATTCTCTCGGGTCTGTTCAGGCCTACCGCCATCAGCAAGCGGAGTTGCAATAAACCCAGGACAAATCGCATTGACTCGGATCTTGTCAGGCGCTAACTCAACAGCCGCAGCCTTGGTCAAACTGACAACGGCCGCTTTGCCTGCCGAATAGACTAAGGGCCCTCCATCACCACTGAGCGCCGCAATAGAGGCCGTGTTTATAATAGAACCTCCAGACTCTTGCTTTTGCATTTGCTTAGCACCGTGTTTTATTCCAAGGAAAACTCCCTTTGCTATCACATCCATCGTGTAGTCCCAGGATTCGACCGAAGTCTCGGTCAAAGGACCTACAGCGCCTCCCACACCTGCATTATTGAAGACCACATCTATGCGACCAAATCGTTCAACGGCAAACTCAAACATATTTCCTATATCCGATTCAGACGCCACGTCGACCTTGACAAAGTCAACGTGATCACGATTAATCTCTTGCGCTTTTACCAGTGTTTCTTTGCCCGTTTCTTCATTAAAATCGGCAATAACAACACAGGCGCCTTCCTTCAAAAAGCTGTAGACCGATGCCTCGCCCATTCCGCTTGCACCGCCCGTGATAATCGCAATCTTATCCTTTAATCTCATAACATCCCTCCCCAATTCCCAATTCCCAATCCAAGACTCTTTCATAGTTCACACTGGCAGACAATATTCAAATCTATAAAGCTTCTGCAAGGTCCAAAGCATATCTTAAAGTCAGACCGGCTGGCCAAGCCCTTGCTTTTTCTTTAACCTGTCCGAGCGTTAACCTGTCCGAGCGTTAACCTGACCGAGCGTTTGAGTAACAATTGCCGATGCTAGGACACTTACCGCCGGAACGTTATTGAGGAGAGAGGAATTTAAATGATTGATTTGTACTATTGGCCAACTCCCAACGGCTGGAAGGTCTCTATTATGCTCGAGGAATGTGGTTTGGAATATAAAGTAGTTCCTGTCGACATAGGCGGAGGCGATCAGTTTAAAGCTGACTTTCTTCGCATCAGCCCAAACAATCGAATGCCAGCGATAATTGACCATAACCCCATTGGGGGTGGTGCTGCTCTCCCTATCTTTGAGTCAGGCGCGATTTTAGAGTACCTCGCAGAGAAGACAGGTCAGTTCCTTCCTGCTGATCCAGCGGGAAAGTATAAAGTTCTGCAATGGGTTCACTGGCAAATGGCCAATTTAGGACCCATGATGGGTAACGCAAATCACTTTAAGAATTACGGGAAAAATATCGCAAAAGACCCCAGTCAACTTGAATACGGCACGAAACGTTTTGTTGGCGAAGTAGACAGACTATCTGGCGTGATGGATGCACAGCTTTCTGCTAATCAATTTTTAGCAGGGAGTGAATACTCAATCGCAGATATTATAACCTGGCCATGGGCCTTTCTAGTCGGCCGCCTGATCGATGAAAGCATGTGGACATCGTTCCCTAATTTGAAAAGATGGGTCGATGAAATACATGGAAGACCTGCTGTTCTCAAAGGTCGAAAAATCGGAGACGACCTAGGCAAACGCGAACTCACTGAGGAAGAAGAAAAAGCTCGAAGAGAATTGCTATTTAATCAAACAAACGAAAAAGTAAGAGGCGCACGAGAAGAAGCCGCCAAGTCAGCTTAATCAAACAACCAAAGCATAATCAATGGCAAAACCACCCAAAAATCATCCCTGGAAGCTCGGCTTATCTGGCCCTGTTTCATATAACAGAAACTCACAGAGTAAGTGGCGCGGTTTTTACCGGCCGCCAGAAAATGACAGCCCGGTCAGATCATTATCGGCGTCAGAAATTGAAGAATTGGGTCTTGATCTCAAAATTCCTTTAGACGAAATCAATGAAGCCCGCAAAATGTGCCAGCAACTGCACCCCGACCGAGGAGGCGATCCAGTCGAGTTTCAGTATTGGAAAGAAAAACTGGACCGCTTAAAACGAAGAGTTAGAAAGCATTCGTGAGTTAAAGATCTTCTAGGTGATTTCATAAATCCTGCCAATATTGATTAACCTGTGAAAAATCTAGTCTTAGCAAGTGTGGCTATAGTTAGCTGCTTCTCGCAATTAATAACGTATGGATCAGCATTTTCAGGTGCTAAAAACAGCCAGACACATTATCTGGAAACGCCCTATGAGGCCTCAGAGGAATGCAAATCGTTAGTCCAACAGAGCGACTACCGGTTTACAATAGTAAGCGCGAAACTGATTAAGGCCACCGAAGATTTTCCATCCCACTGCCGGCTAGATGGGTTGATACCCACAGAGATACGTTTCGAGGTCAACCTACCCTTGCAATGGAACGGCAGAATCTACATGTACGGGAATGGAGGATTGGCTGGTACGCCAGCAAATAATCCGGGTAAACAATGGGCCAGAGATCAAGCTCTTCGGAGATCGTTCGCTACCGCCTACACAGACACAGGTCACGACAACCGAATTCTGGAAGGTGGTACTTTTGCTTACAAAAACCACCACCGCTTAGTCGATTATGGATTTCGCGCAGTCCACTTGACCATCCAAACAGCAAAGCTCGTCGCCAAGCATTTTTACAACCACGAGGCTAATTACAGCTATTGGAATGGATGCTCTACTGGCGGCAGACAGGCGATGATCTCAGCTCAGCGGTTCCCAAACGATTTTGATGGCATCATTGCTGGAGCGCCTGCTGCAGATTATTCGGGACTCAAGTTTTCTCAGGCGTGGCGAACCCAAGCGATAGGTCAGTCAACACTGACAGAAGAAAAGGTAGAGACTCTGGGAAAGACAATCTATCAGCAATGCGATTCGCTTGACGGTATCACAGATGGATTAATATCGGATCCCCGTCGTTGCGATTTTGCTCCTAGCCGAGATTTACCGGCTTGCTTAGATAAAGGCGACACGTCCAGTAGCTGCTTCGATTCTCAGGAGATAGAAGCTCTGGAAAAATATTATTCGCAAGTAAAACTAGAAAACAAAGTCATCTACCCGGGAATGCCGGTAGGCAGTGAAGTGTTAAGCTCTAGCGATGGTTCTGGACGAGTTGGTTGGTACCCTTGGCTGATTAATCCTAACGGCAGAACTCTACTCGATGCCTTGGGCTCGGATTTTTTCAGGTACATGGTTAAAGTAAAAGATGATCCATCCTTTGATTGGAACGACTTCACTTTTCAAGAAGCTCCGGACAACTTAGCCGAATTTCGAAATATCGTCGATGCGATAGACCCTGACATTTCCACCTTTAAAAAAGCAGGCGGAAAGATGGTCAGCTATTTTGGATGGGCTGATCCCGACATAAACCCTATGACGCTGATTAATTATTACAACGAAGTAAAAAGTATTGATTCATCAGTAGATAGCTACTTCCGAGTATTTATGGTCCCCGGTATGTTTCACTGCCGAGGAGGCCCTGGACCAGACTCCTTTGATATGATGTCACCCTTGATTGATTGGGTTGAGCAAAACATCCCGCCTGAACAGATTCCCGCCTGGAAAGAAACCAAGGAAGGAAAGCAGCTCTTTCGTCCACTGTGTCCTTACCCCAAGGAAGCCCTGTTAGAGACAACCGAATTTCAATGCAAAGTGCCTACTGATATACAAGAACTACTAAACCTCTAGCACGCGATAACCATAGTAACTGCGCCTAACGCAGACTACTTCGTGCAACAAAACGCGGCAATTCTGGTCAGTAAAACAGTGAAATCGTGGTTACTTAATCGTAATTAATAAGTACCATTTGAGCTTAATAGATCCCACAATATCGAACTGAAACGACGGTGATTAGAGGGTAGTGATTTGAGTTCGAAAGTCCAATTCAGTAAAGCGTATAGATATTACGCACTAGGTCTGCTTTTGCTCGGCTATATAGTCAATTTTGTTGATCGATCTATATTAGCCATTTTACTTGAGCCCATTAAAGCTGAGCTCATACTTTCTGATACCGAACTCGGGATGCTTGGAGGACTAGCCTTCGCTTTGTTTTATGCAACATTGGGGATTCCTATCGCGGCTTTAGCGGATCGCACAAGTCGAGTTAGGATACTGGCAATCTCGATGATCATATGGAGCGCGATGACCGCAGCATGCGGCGCCGCTTGGAACTTCGTAACCCTTTTGTTGGCAAGAATTGGAGTAGGTGTCGGAGAAGCAGGTGCTAGCCCACCCAGTCATTCGCTGATCTCCGATTACTTTCCGCTTGAAGGCAGGGCTACAGCGCTGTCCATATATGCGCTTGGAATACCAATTGGATCAATGATTGGTAACTTTGTCGGCGGTTGGGGCGCTGATGAGCTTGGCTGGAGACAAACATTTTATTTGGTTGGGTTTCCCGGAATAGTTATCGCTCTCTTCATCTGGGCAACACTTAGAGAACCTCCTCGGGGAATGTCGGATGTCGGTATTGATCATTCAAAAGACGATACGCCAGCCCCAAGCATTAAAGAGACCTTCACTTTCTTATGGAAAAAAAGAGCTTTCAAACACATCGCTTTGGCGGCGGGCCTCCATTCCTTTGTAAGTTATGGAGCGGGCACCTGGAACCCTCCTTTCATGAGTCGGGTGCATGAGATGTCAAACACCGATATCGGTCAATGGCTTGCAATCGTCGCCGGAACTGGCGCTATTGGGACCTTTCTGGGCGGGTATCTTGCCGATAAATTTTCAGATAAAACAGGTGATCGTCGCTGGTACTTCTGGCTACCAGGGATCTCAACACTTTTGATGGTTCCCATACAGATCTATACCTACCTTTACGCGAGTATTACCGGGGTCATAGTCAGTCTAATAATTCTTGCGAGCTTGGGAGCCATCTATCTGGGACCTTCCTTTGCAATGACTCAAGCCCTTGTCACGATTAGAATGCGAGCCGTTGCCTCGGCGATTTTGCTGTTTACCTTGAACATCATCGGCATGGGACTGGGGCCGTTTTTGATTGGAGTATTTAGCGACCTGATCGAGCCTCTAGTAAATAGCAATGCAGTTTCGCTTCAGTACGCGCTTTGTATCGCTGTTTTTGGTAATCTATGGGCTACAGTTCATTACTTTGTCGGAGCGAGACACGCCGAAAGCGATCTAAAGGACACGGAAGAATTCAACGCGGCTCTAAACTCGAAGGATGTATCGAGCGCAACGGCCGCTAAATAACAAACAGAATATAAGGGGAAGTACTATGAAACTAGGCTTATTAGGCGCGGCATTCGGCCCGAAAGCGCAAGTAAATATGGACATTGTGAAGCATGCAGAATCGCTTGGTTTTGACTCTGTGTGGACCGCCGAAGCCTGGGGCGGCGATGCGGTAACGCCCGCAGCTTGGATCCTTGCTCAAACAGACAAAATCAAGGTCGGCACCGCAATAATGCAAATGCCAGCGAGATCTCCAGCCATGGCAGCCATGACAGCCATGAGCCTAGCCTCATTATCTAATGGTCGTTTTATTGTTGGGTTGGGTGCTTCCGGGCCACAGGTTATAGAGGGATGGCACGGCGTCGCATATGGCAAACCAATTACCCGTCTTAAAGAATATGTGAAGATCATGAAGCAAATCTTCGCTCGCGAAGAACCTGCGTCATTTGATGGAGAAATCTACCAGCTACCCTACAGTGGCAGTGACGCAACTGGGTTAGGAAAGCCCTTAAAGAGCATCATGCACCCTGAACATGATATTCCAATATTTGCCGCAAATATCACTCCAAAAGGCGTTGAGGCCGCTGCAGAGGTTTGCGACGGTTTCTTTCCCATCTGGATTGACCCCGAAAACACAGCTGTTTTTGACAACCCTATTCAGTCAGGGTTCTCGAAAGCGGGGGACAAAAATATGACCCAATTTGAGGTTTCCCCCTTTGTTACGGTTGTAATGGGACCAGACGTTGAGCAATGCATGATGCCAATACGAGCTAACATGGCTCTCTATATTGGTGGCATGGGCGCGAGGGATAAAAATTTCTACAACAACTACGCCAAAGCATTAGGGTATGAAGAAGATGCGGTCAAAATCCAAGACCTCTTCCTCGCGGGCCGCAAAGACGAAGCCGCCGCTGCGGTACCAGCTGAGCTCATTGATGCATGCCACCTGGTAGGACCCAAAGAGCGGATTCAGGAGCGTCTAGCAAGATGGAAGACCGCGGGCAATAACGGTCAAGTCGCTGCCATGTTACTAGGTTCTCAACAACCTGAGGCTCTCGAACTGGTCGCCAGCGAAATGCTATAAACCAGAAAACATTGACGACTCATGTTGTCCAAGAAATTAAAAAAGGCGATGTTTTCATCGCCTTTTTTTATAGCGATTAGAACTTCAAGACTTCCTTTGCCGCAGGCCTTTCTCGATAACGAGCATCCCATTGCTTGAGATTAGTATGAGTGCTGATCAAATCCGCTTTGCCAAATCGAGCAAACTGACACGCCGCTTGCAGAGTACAATCGGCCAAACTCACTTGATCGCCAAGCAAGCATTCTCTTCCATCAGAAAGAAGGTCTTCAAGATACCCGAAAGCAGAGGGAATGGTATTTTCAATTTCCCTCGCTTGTTTCTCATTTGGAGGCAAACCCAGAGGTGAATTAGTCGCGTGGACATACTGAGTCATGGGATTAAACACTTTCAGTTCAACAATTCTTTCCAGTTGTTTCGCATCTGCTCGCGCGTCAGCATCACCTCCAACCAAAGACCCATCTGGAAAGGCCTCTTCGAGGTAATCTATAATTGTTAGCGATTCAATTAAGTAACTTCCATCATCCTTCTCTAAAACAGGAAGCGCGCCAAAAGGGTTTCTGGCAATATGCTCGGGCTCTTTTTGCCGGCCTTTTAACGTATTAACAACAATCTGTTCTATCCCCAAATCGATACCCAAAGCTGCACGCTCAGCAATATAAAGCATTACTTTTGTAGGGTTTGGTGCAGCAGGAACCATATACAGCTTCATTTTCCGTCCCTTTTCATAGTTTCCTCTTCAATCATAGCCGTTAAAAATTAAGATATGAAATAGATTCGCAGCTCGCTCCAGGTTTCGAGACATTGACTTGAAGGATATAATTCATATTATCTGTAAGAATCCAAAAACATTGAGCTTCCAGATGAGCAGTAAAAAGTCGACAGTTCAATTTAAAACAGCGTGGCAAGCCTTAAGACGTTTGCTGGCTAATCCTGAAGCGACCGAAGAAGTATTTACGATCATACGAGCGCTCTCAGGTTCTTCGTTACAAAAGGGGTTAAAGCGTTTTGCTTCAACGACTCATGGTCAGCACGTTCTGAGTAATCGTATTGATCTACTTCAAACGCTTAAGAACAAAGAGTATTTATCGAGTCTGCCTACGAACAGCCTAGGGAGACACTACCTCAACTTCATTGAACACGAGAAGATAAGTGCGGGCGGATTAGTCGATGCTAGTGATAAGGACATCACTTATTCTGAAATGGGAGAGGACCTGGCTCGATTTGCCACCAGACAACGGGACACGCACGATCTTTGGCACACTCTGACTCAATACGGACGAGACGAACTGGGCGAGCTCTGCCTGCTAGCATTCACTTATGCTCAAAATCAGAACAGAGGTATCGCTTTTATTGTGTTAGCTGGTGTTTTTAAAATGCGGCCTTACTACGGCCTCAAGGTTTTTTCTGCAGTTTACAAAGCCTACAAATCAAGTAAGCGAGCGAAATGGTTACCCGAGCAAAACTGGGAAGAATTACTCACAAAACCTATTGAAGAGGTAAGGCAATTCCTCGACATTCATCCTCCATTACACTACCAACAATTACTCTCGAATCCAGCCATAGCATGAGCTAACTCACGCTCAATTACTAAAGCGGTACCTCAGCTTTGCTATAAATGAATCGATAACGGGGTCGCTAAAAGAATCCACCAATAAATCATCAAAACTACTACCCAACTGATTAGGTAAGTAGTTGCCGCGGTTATAAACAATAAACAGATCAGTCAGGGGAGCTATTTCCCACCTGTATCTAATCTGAGCAGTTAAACGGCTCACGGTGAAATCGTAACTCTCTAACACGCGATCCGCAGAGCTGAGCACGCCTCCTCCTTGCGGGACGGCGTAAAATCCCTCCTCATCTGCCTTCACCCCGAGCCATTGAAAGGAAAACTTGACCTGGTGAGCAGCGCTGATATACCAATTTAAATCTAATTTCGGTTGCCATTCACTGCCGCTATAGGCCCCAAAATTACGCCCGCCCTGATAGACAAGCCACCCGTTTCGCTGCCGATAATCAAGATCAAAGTCCAATGACAGCCAATCAACAGGTCTGTAGGTAACGCCCGCTTTTGCGTTAACCGTCCAATCATCAAGATGTTCCTGCAGAACTCCCATGCCCACCGAAAAGCTCGCAACTTTTCCTGCATCAGTCGCAAGCACAAGATCCGCCCATAATCGATCGTCTACCAGATAGCTTCCATTTCCTCGGCTATCAATGTCTTCGTAACGCTCCGGCATATACCCCAAACCCATCCGAAGTGTCTGTCTACGAGGAAGAAAAATCGACGATCGCCAATATAGACCGCTATCTGTTACGAGCCCATCACTCAGATTATATTGTTGTTCTGCAATCAAGGTAGTCCGATAATTTGAGAGCTTAGGCCCCATATCCTGCCTACTGTAAGACATCACGTACCTGAGGCGAGCATAGTCATTGCGGGCCAAGAATCCCAAGTCGTTGAAGTTAATGTCTTCATCCATATAATCAATTTCAACGATATGACTAAGTGTAGGACTTTTGGCGTAAGCTAAATCAATTAAAGCGCCATACCCTTCTTCCTGATCTCGACCTCCATAGATAAACTGACCATCAACTGATAATCGACCATCAGTATTGACGTAGTGCGCATCTAAACTGTGAACTTCGGAATCGTAAAGCGGCCCCTTAACCATGGTTCCAAGATATCCCACTGACTTTCGACTTTGGTCAATGCTTTCGTAGATCAATCGCGCAGTAGCAAAATCTCTGCCCGGACCGATAATGTTGATCGCCGATCCATCAACAGTCTGACCGATCCATTCGACGTCATCTTCAATTGCACTCAACACGCCATATCGCATATCTCCCACCTGCCCAGTTAATTTAGCTGCTCCCAGAAGGTCCGTCGGAACGTCTGTCTGACCTCGCACCGGAGAGACACCATCCTCTACCGAAATTTGGTTAGCTGTTCCACCTATCCGACGGGTATTGATGAGCGATATAGGGCTGGGCATAAAATCGCGCGAGTACACTCGTCTAGAGCGCCTAGACCAATCATCGTTGGTCATCGTTTTCATGATATGTCCCAAATCGGATCTCGGAACCGTGTCAAAAACCTCAGCTCCCTCCAAAAAAAACAGTCGCTTTTCAGGGAAATAGGTCTCCATAGCCGTTAGATTTAGGATCACATCATCGACCTCTACTGCTCCAAAATCAGGATTTACAGTAGCGCTGACCTGAAACCCAGGCGAAACCTTCCAAACTAAATCTGCGCCCGCCTTGGCATCGTCTTGTTCTGTCGCCTGGTCACTGGTTATCGAAGCAAAGGGAATTACAGACACTTGTTGGCGAGGTTGAACGCCTTGTACCTCCATTTGATTCAACGCAGTCACAAACCTTGCAGAAGAATAGGAATAGCCAGGCCACTGATATCTCTCGGCAGTATTAGAGACAGTACGACTAGCCGCAAAACCAATTTTTCTCGGTCCATCTGTAGCGGGAACATTCATCATCGACCAAGGCAGGTACATCTCTCCACTCCACCCATCCGGTCTTACGAACGACTTACCGACCCAGGGTCCATCCCAGTCAATTCTAAACTTTCTTTCGGGCAATACCTTGCCATCCATGACACTGTCACCCAAATTCACATAAAACCAATACCCAACTAACCCCTCGCCACTGACATCTAGCGTAATGCCGAAATTGTCTACATCAATACTTTGGTCTCTTGCGGCCAACCGTTTAACCAGAGTCTCTGGAGGCTGGTACATGATTGCACTGACATATAAGCCTTTCTCAGTAGCAATTAGCCGGTATTCAGTTTTGTAACCCGCAGGTGCACCCGTACCAGGTACCGCGACCAACATATTGTCGTAGGCTTCCACCTGTTGCCAGATTACCTCATCGACTTTTCCATCCACATCAATATCAACTTCCTTTTCCAGAAAATTTCGAACCGATATCTGATGTCTTGGTATACCGTCTTGCAAATCAATTAAAGTTTTGGCGCCTTCGCCGGCAAATACACTTTTGACTGGCAATAACTCTTTCTGTTCAACCGTGTCTCCAACACCAGCAATAGGTTGTTCAATCTTTGCACCATCCGTTCCTTTTATCGGAACCGCCTTCACTTCCATGGCGAAATTTTTAACTGGTTCTGCTCTAAGATGGCTCGCTGGCAAAAACCAGGCACCTGAGTACCCTCCCTGTCTCAACAGAGAAATCACACTGCGAGCAGACATTCCCTTTCCTGGCAGAATAAGAACGCGGTTTAGTTTCCGTGAGCCAGTTTCACCCTCTGCAACCTGGACTTTACCGGGGACGCCAGATTCACTTAGCCATTTCTCAATCGAGACTGCCATGCTCTCGGCATTGACAAGACTCTTAAAACTTCCTGCTACGGCGTACCCATCATCCGATGCAATGAGCACACCAGATCCCGTCGAAAGTAACAACAAACAGATGATTCGAATGAAATAAAAACGCATTTATGCTCCCCAGCGGAGCATTTTGCGCCTCTTTCAATGGATTGAAAAGGTGCTTAAGATCTCTTATCTGATTCAACCAGTATAAAAAGGGGTATCAATGACTCTTTCAGCATCAAATACAGAAGAATTATTAGTCGAGCAGCAAGGCTATGTCGCCATTATTACCTTAAATAGGCCAGAGAGGCTAAATGCAATCAGCCGAGATATGTTGAATGAACTTTCCGCTAAAATGGTAGAGGCCGATAAAGACCCTAATACCCGTTGTATCGTCTTGACGGGCGCAGGCAGAGGGTTCTGCTCTGGTTTAGATTTGATCAATACAAGCGAAAATATGGATGAATCTTCTAAAACGCGTAAAGGTTCAAATCGTCCAAAGCAGCTGTTCGACCTTAGGGATGCTCCCATCAACGTCATGTGGCATACCGACACCCCTATAATTTGCGCAATTAACGGTGCTGCAGCCGGTTATGGAATGGACCTGACGCTCCTGTGCGATATGCGCATTATGTCTTCTACTGCAAAACTAGCTGCAGTGACAGCAAAGAGAAACGTCGTTCCGGAGAGCGGTGGGACCTGGTTATTGCCACGCCTAGTCGGCTGGGCCAAAGCTTCTGAGCTTTATTATAGAGGTAGAACAATTGGCGCTGAGGAGGCCTTGGAAATCGGTGTGGTCAATGAGGTCGTTGAACAAGAAGAGTTAATGGCTACGGCCCTCCAATGGGCAGAGGAGGTGGCAGAGAATGCTCCCATGGCCGTTCAAACCACAAAAAGAATGATGCGAATGGGCCTGGAGGAAAGTTACGACACAGCCGTGGACCACCTGATGGTGCATTTGAATGGTCTGTTCCAAAGCGAAGACTTTGAGGAAGGACTTAAAGCATTTCTAGAAAAGCGAAAGCCTAACTTCCAGGGACGATAGTTTGGCTGGTCCTGACCATCCTGACGCGAGTTTTGAAAACCAAGGTGGTGTCTCGGATTCAAACCCGAACCCCATTAAAAGATGGGTGTCTTCCCTTTTTATGCGGCGGCAATCCAGCTTAGATCGCAGACGCAAGTCTCGGAAATCGGCGGAGAAGGCGCGTCAGAAAAAAAATGAACCCCATCAAATCCACTATTTTCATGAACTAGACGATGGGTATAGCCTGCTGGCGGTCCAATTACTTGAGCAATTCAGAACGAAATACGACGTTGATCTTCATTGTCACATCGCAACCAGAGAAGCCTCCGACAATATCCCAGAACCTGATCTATTAAATCGACTCTCGAGGACAGACGGTCAACTGCTTGCTCCGCACTTTAATCTGTTATTTCCAGATACAAAAGAACCTGCAGATCCAATTTTTCTAAAGGAAGCAAACGTAATTGCGTTAGAGCTTGCAGCGAATAACGAATTCAGCGAGCTGACCGGGCTCACGACAGCAGTCATCTCCAACAATTACGCGGCAATTGGAGCTTTTCAACATCAGACTCTTCGAATAGCGCCTAATGAGTCAGAAAAAAAAATCAAAAGATCTAACGAGCTACGCAAGCAACTCGGCCACTACTCGGGTGCTATGTTTTACTATGCGGGTGAATGGTACTGGGGTATCGACAGGCTCTACCACCTAGAAAAGCGATTAATAGAGTTGGGCGTTAATAAGGATGAATCAGATGATTTAATTTGCCCTCGACCCCAAATTGCGTTGGGACCACTGAAGGATTCAGGGAATCTGAAACTTCGTTTTTTTCCATCCCTAAGGAGTCCCTATACTTCAATTATATTTGATAAAACCCTGGAGCTCGCCGATAAAACGGGAGTCCAACTGGAGATTTCCCCGGTATTACCCATGGTAATGAGAGGTGTGCCTGCCACCATACAAAAAGGCAGCTATATAATGAGTGACACAGCCAGAGAGGCAAAGGAGCTAAAGATTGATTGGGGCAAAAGAGTTTACGACCCCATTGGAGAACCGGTTGTCAATTGCTATGCACTCTACCCGTGGGCCAAGCGATCAGGCAAGGGTGAAGCCCTGCTAAGAGAATTTCTGAAGTGTGCTTTTTTTGAAGGTATTAATACAAATTCCTCCTCGGGCATGAAATTGGTAGTAGAGAGAGCAGGACTGGACTGGATACAAGCAAAATCCAGGCTCTATCTTGGTGAGTGGGAACCACTAATTGAAAAAAATCGCCAGGACATGCTTGACCTGGGCTGTTGGGGTGTCCCCAGCTACCAGCTTTCAGATTCAAAGGGTAATACCTTGGTCGCAACTTGGGGGCAGGATCGTCTTTGGCTCATCAGCCATGTCATCCAGAAGTATCTAAAGCAATCCCAAACATCTAACGAGTGAGAGAGTTTCCCCATTCGTTCAAAAAAGTTACTTCACTAGCATCTTTCCGATCCGCCTTTTTTAACACAGCTTCTCGGGTATAACCCACCGGCAACATAATGAGCTGGCAAGCCGAACTTGGCATTCCCAATATCTCGGCGACCCTCTGATGCTTAACCGTCAAAAGAGTGGTCCAGGTTGCGCCGATATTTTTCGCTCTTAGAGCAATCATTAAAGACCAAGCCGCCGGGAGTATCGAGCCAAAATAGGCGACTTGGGAAGCAAAACTATTTCCGGGAGCGCCATCCTTGCATGCGAAAATAAGTGCTGGAAATTCTCCCAAACGATCCGTCAAAGCTAGATGACTGGATTTCATTGGAACGCCGGATTCCTCGACAAATTCCAAAAGAACCTCGCGATAAATCTCTGATATGGCTTTAATCTTTTGACGCTCTTTAACAACAAGAAAATACCAGCCCTCTTCACCTCTCCCCGTCGGCGCTTGAACAGCGATATTTATACAATTTAAAAGAACGTCATCCTCTACCTCCCGATCAAAATCAATCCTTCTCCTTACAGAGCGCACCGAGGTAAGTAACTGTTCAAAAGCACTACTTATTTCGTCGTTAAATTCCATTAATACCCTACACAGAACCAAAATTGATACTACAATGTAGCACTAAAACCAAAAGTTGAATCGCCGCAATGACTATCTTTTCTGTTCTCGATCTTTCACCTATTCGGGAGGGAGGAAGCCCTAGAGAGGCCATTAAGAATTCCGTTAATCTAGCAATAGAAACAGAGAGAATGGGATACCACAGGTACTGGTTGGCCGAACATCACAACATGAAGGGTATCGCAAGTGCCGCTACTTCAGTGGTTATCGGACATGTGGCTGAAAATACGACAAAGATCAGGGTCGGATCAGGCGGAATCATGCTCCCAAATCACGCGCCGATAATGGTCGCGGAACAGTTTGGGACATTAGAAGCTCTGTATCCTGGGAGGATCGATCTAGGTCTTGGTCGCGCACCCGGTACGGACGGCCTGACAGCTCAAGCACTTCGCAGAACTTTAAATAGTGACCCCAACAATTTTCCGAAAGACGTCTTGGAACTCAAAGCATTTCTCTCAGACCCTAAAGAGAACCAACGAGTTTGTGCAGTGCCGGGCTACGGTTCAAAAGTGCCCTTATACATACTAGGATCAAGTCTTTTTGGTGCTCAATTGGCAGCGATTCTTGGGCTTCCTTTTGCCTTCGCTTCCCACTTCGCGCCTGATGCTCTGGAACAAGCGATTGGTATTTATCGTTCAGAGTTTGAGCCCTCTGAGCAACTACAGGAACCTTATGTAATGCTCGGGTTCAACATCTGTGCTGCAGATAACGATAAAGAAGCTACCTATCTCAAGTCATCAGGGCTACAAGCATTGATCAACCTTCGTTCTGGAAATCCAGGTCCTCTGCCTCCACCAATTCGCGACTTTGAAAAAAACCTCTGCGGAGTCGAAAAACAGCTCGTCAGTCAGTCGAAATCTGCTTCATCTACGGGCGGTCTGTCAAAGATAAGAGAAGATGTGTCCAATTTCATATCGCATACCCAGGCAGACGAACTGATCATCACTTCTCAAATTTTCGATCACTCGGCACGCATCAGATCCTACGAAATAAGCCAAGAGGCTTGTCTGGGCTTGTAGTTTTCTATTGAGTGAGGCTCAAATGGGAAAACAAGCTTGTACACTCTTGACGCATAGCCCGAAAATCAGTTGAAGACGAAATAAGTGGACAGATTTAGCCGAAGGTCGAAAATCGATTAAGGGTGCTTTAATACTTCAATAGAAGAGACGCGATGAACCAATATTTTTTACCTGATCGACTAACTCCAAACCTCTAGGTTGTTTTGCATTTCAACAGTCCGAATTAATTTCATTTCCAGTAAAGAATGCATATCACATGACTTCAGTAGTTCTGAAATACTTGTCTGTTCTGATTCGTCCGCATCGATGTAAATTCGCTGTAAACGCTCTAAAAGGAAAAATCTGAAGGGTTGGGCAATGCTGTTGATTTGGACACCAGCTACCTCGAAACGGCACATTGTCAAAAAACGCTGCGCCTCTTTCCCCGATTCTATAGATGGATTCTCTTCCAACCATTTGTTGATCGCGTGACAGGCAGCCGCACTCTCTGGAACAAAATCCACTGCAAAATGCTTGAGAATTTCAATGAGTGTCTCTGGAACTTCATCGTCAGAAAGATACTCTTCTTTTTCAATATCAAACTCGCCAAAATCCGGTTCTGGACGATTCATCCTTTCGGTCCATCGAAATACTCGCACCGCATGTTCTTGCATGAGTGCCAAGGGTTTCGGATCTCTCCCTAAATGACCATACATTAGCGCCATCATTCCAAAATCAGCTATACAGGGTTTGCTACCAAGCAAGTATGGATAGTTGGAAAAGTGTTGGTTCAATTTCGTCAACAAACCCATGTACATGGACTCAATCAGATCACGGGTCTCTGGAACCACACCACAAGCAGGGTTTACATTTTCACGAATCGACTGCATCCGATTAGCAGCCATTTTCGACGGATCAGGGTGATCCTTGTAAATCGTCTCGAAATGAAATTGGAGAAATTCACGGTTACTCTGATCATGATTCCAACGATAATGCATGCAAGGCCGCAGCAACCCCTCGGAGGCAATCGCGTCAAGCAACCGACTGACAGCATTTTGCCTCACTGTGAGCGGTGAATGTAGATTGTCATTTAAGGAATCAAAGTAGTCTAGTATCGCAACACCATCTCTAATGACGCGGCCATCTGGAAACTCAACGGTAGGTATACCACGTCTACCCCCTGCTTTAGGTAACACTACTTCATGGTAATGCGAGGTAGCATGAGGTTCTTCTACGTAAGGAATCCGATTCTTAATTAAATAACTACGGACTCTGCCCGTATACAAGGACATAGGCGAACAATAGAGCTTGTATTCGTCCATCACCTTCCTCTCCAATCAATCGGCAAAGCCACTTAGCAGATCATCCCAATCAAATCCGTCTTGCAGTGACAGCCAGACTTCTAAATTATCCTTTCTTCCTATTGGCCGTGAGATTCTACAATTCAACAATTTATCCAAATTACATAACTTCAGCATCGCCAAGACTTCTTCTTGTTCATGATCACCGAGCCCCTCATAAGTTCTGATAACTCGCTCTAACAGATAAAATCTAAAGGGTTGAGCCACCGTTCGCAGCTCAATGCCCTGAATCACGAACGGACCAGGCTGACCGACAGAACGCTGGGCTTCCGTGCCTGCTGCCAAACCTGGGTTCTCAGCCAACCACTCATTAATTGCTTTACAGGCGGCTTCAGTTTCAGGAACAAAGTCAATCGCAAAATGTCGCAAGATATCGACGAGCGTTTCGGGAATTTCATCTCCTTCAATAAACTCCTCGCTCTCATGCAAAAACTCACCCATATCGGCTTCTGGTCTATGCATGCGCTCAACCCAACGAAAAACCCGAAGTGCATGTTCTAACATCAATGAGAGTGGCTTGGGATCTCGTCCTAAATGGCCAAAAGGCGCCATCAGCCCGAAATCACCAATCGAAGGCTTAGAACCCAATAAATAAGGAAAGAGACTAAAATGCCGGTTTAACTTCTCCAATAAAGATCGGTGCATTCTCTCAACCAAGCCGTGGGTTTCAGGCACGATACCGAAACCAGGTAGAGCATTTGCAAACAGTAGGTCAATGCGTTCATTTGGCAAGTCAGCAGCTTTATCGTCCCCTTTGAACAGTGCCTCAAAGTGAAAACGATTGAACTCAAAGTGCGCGTTGTCCTAATAATTCCAGCGATAATGCATGGCTGGCCGAAGCAAACCCTCGGCTCCTATTACATCAAGCAACAAGCTGACTATTTTTTGCTTTGGAGGTCGAGGGGAATATTCGTAGTCGTTCAACTGCTCAAAGTAGTCAAGGATGGCAACTCCATCCCGGATAACCGTTCCGTCATTGAACTCGATGGTAGGCATGCTCCTTCGTCCGCCGGCTTTGGGAAGAATCTTCTCATGGAAATACTTAGAGGCATGAGGTGGCCGTTCTGAATAAGCTATTCCCCTATTTATGAAGTAACTTCTGACTCGCGCGGTATAGAGAGACATCGGTGAGCCATAAAGTACTAGGGGTTTTTCAGCGTTCACATCCGCCCAATTGCTTATCAGTTAGCCAACCCAGGGACTTCACAGAATTGATCAAGCTCGATTTTTTCGCTAACAGGACAATTAGCGTGCGCAGCGCCTCCCCAACTCGGCATCACCATAGAATAGAGCCCACTTCCACCAGCCACCATAATCAGAATATTGTCCGGAGAAGCAAACGCCCTATAGGTCTCAGTTTCAAATCGAGAACCAAAATCGCCCGCGTAGCGGTTGTGATCAGCGCTAGGCAAATGAGTAAGCTCCCACAATCGTTGAGCCGCTCCTTCTCTCGATATATTCGATCGCTCTAAAACACTCGCATGCTTCGGTCCAAGCACTACTAAAGCACTGCCAGCAGTCAGGATCGCATTGTTGGTCGCGATATTTGCCAGTCCTTGCGACAGCATGTACAGCAACTTCTCTGCATCTTCTGGATCATCTGCGTTGTCACTATAAATTACAGAATGAGGTGCCTCGCATCCCAAAAGTGTTACCGCGCTATCCGAGGGATCAAAACCCCGACTGACATGTAACGGTGGAAATGGCGACTCTTCCTCAGCCTCAGCAAGGCAATAGGTGAACTTACCCGGGTGTCCTAGAAGAGCCATATCCGACACCCCAGGTCGACCTCCGCCTATATTGATCATACAAAGTCTGAGCGCTCTGCCTATACTCGCGTTGGCTCGATGACCCGGTCCTAACGCACCATAGCCCGACGAGATCGGTCCGCAATTTTCACGAGCGCTCCCATTAACTATGATCAGCGGTGCAGTGCAATGGGTCGTCGCCTGCAGCTCCGTTAAATCAAATTCCGGTTTCACCGCTGCCTTAACCGCGGCGATAACAACTGGCATATAGTCGGGTTTACATCCAGCCATGACGGATGCCACACAAACCTTTTCGACTGTTGCCACACCCATCGCAGGCCCCATCTCCCCTAGAACGAGATCACCATCCAGACCAGTAGATAAAATTAAGCGCTCGACACGCTCTTCCGTTGGCACTACAACGGGTAGGCCATCAGTACAATCAAGGTCATGTAATTGCTCTAACGCCGCCTCTTCGCTCTTAGCTTCTAAAAAATCAAGCATAGGCGAGTCGATCAATGATTTGTTCTGCAACACTATCCGCCACTTCACCGATGTGAGTTTCACCCGTACCAGCTACAGGATGAGGCAGTTTGATTCTCGGTGCGGTTGGCATCCCAATCGAGCGCGCCACAAATTCTCCTTGAGCCCAAAAATCGTCGGTAACAAGCGCTACAGAGGGCAGACCTTTCTTTGCGATATTTACGCCGTCACGCACGGTGCCGGTAGTGCAGCTGCCTCAGTGACCGTAGGCAGCTATTGCTACCTGGCAACTCTCTGCAATTTCTCTCAACATTTCCTCGCTCGCAGGCACGCCAGCATTGCCCTTATTCCAAAGTTTGGTAGTGATGTTAGGAAGTCGCTTTTGAATGGCTTCTCCCACCTTCCTGATAAAAACTTCCGAATCAGGAAATCCGTTCGCCAATAATCCGACGGTGAGATCAGCGCCATCCTTCGGTCGAATATCGCAGCTAAGTTCATAGGGCTCTGGAGCAATCGCCGTTTTTGCTACTGGATTATGAAATCTGATCATTGTTTCTCCCTTAATTAACAATGCAATCGATACTATAGCCAAGTCACAACGGAAACGGTAGAAGCAAGGAATAGACTGCTTCCCTCACCAATCTTTCTACAGAATGTAATATAGAATCTGATTCTGATATTTTATTATTGATTCCACTTATGTTGATACGTCTATTTCCTCTTTTACTATTTTTCTCGATAGGCAACCAAGTTATAGGAGCTGATCAAAATATCCTCTCGGTCGATGACTCACCTACCAGAGCCAAAACATCCGATGACTTCTTCATCAGCTGGGTTGAGCACATAATTGATGATCCAATCACAAGCTCTGAACCATTCAACGGTAGTGACGGGTTAGTCATGGAAGATCTGGATCTAGATGGATTTGATGACATCGTGTCAGTACACGAATCTGACGCTACCTACGATTCCGCAAAGCATGCGCCTGATTTCAATGTCCCACTATTGGGCCACGTTCGCGTCGCATTTGGCACAAACGACCCAAAGAACTGGAGAAACATTACTCTAGCCAGCGGGCCTGATGTGGCAGCGCCAGAAGATGCTGCGATTGGCGATATAAATAATGATGGCTTCCCTGATGTCATCGTTGCAGCCGAGCTAGGCCATCTCATTTATTTTCAAAATCCTACTCAAGGCATCCGAACAAAACCATGGCAGAGTCTAATCTTGCCATCCACCAAAGACAGGGGCTCTTACCTACGTGTTTTTCTTGCGGACTTTAACAACGACAATCAACTCGAAGTGGTTGGCACTAATAAGGGAGCTCAGAGACCCGGCCCCGAAGATGTAGCCAAATCAACTCCGGTCTCAATTTTCAAAGTCGATGGCGATGCCCTTACAGAGGATTCCTGGAGTGAACAAATTCTAGGCCACTACAGCATCCCGCAAAATGCGGAACCAGTCGATATAGACTCAGACGGAGATCTAGACATTATCGTCGGCAGCCGGGGAGAAAGACGAATCGCCTGGTTTGAAAATCAAGGACTTCACTCCGGCATATTCAAGGAACACGCCATTGGTATCGCCGGTGCGCTAGTCTCCGGATTCAATATGGCTTACGCCGACATCAATCTGGACGAAAAGATCGATGTCATTGCCGCTTCGGATCAGGGACTTGTCTGGCTACAGCAACCACAGAATATAGACAGCGCTTGGATCCCTCACATGATAGGCACCTTCGACCCAGATAGTATTACAGGAATCATCGCTGCCGATATTAATCAAGACGGCAGGATCGACGTGTTCGCCGGGAGCTATAGCAGAGGATCACGAACCTCTGAAAAAATCGTTAGCGTCCAGGATCCTTTAGGTCGTCTGGGCTGGTTTGAAAACAACGGCCCCGAAAACAATTGGACCCGTCATGACATTTCGCGCCGAAAACGGGGAATGTTCGATAAATTCCTAACGAAAGACCTGGACTCCGACGGCGATATAGACGTCATAGGAACCAGAGGAAACAGCCAAAACCTAGATGGCGTCTTCTGGTTAGAACAAAGAAGGACAAAGTACCCAGTCCGCGCTTTTAGCCCAGCCAGAAGCGAAGACAGCAAGTCTATGCCTTTACCTTAGTAAGCAGAACCGAGCTTTTTTTATTAATTAACTCCCGAGGAATCTCTAGAAACCTTTGGAGCTGTATGACCTCTCCAAGTCCTTCACCAATCGAATACCGATGTGGTTGGTCGAAAAATCGCTCTCTTGGCTCTCTCGCGCTGTAGGCCGATACCGACGACAAAAATTATCTGCGCACAGAAAAGACCCCCCTTTGATAACAAACGATCTCGAATCGATCGGTGTCTCTGTCCATTCCCAAACATTACCGATCATGTCATACACGCCTACCTCGTTCTCATCAAAACAGCCCACCGGAGCATGCTCTCTAAACCCATCTTCGTTTGTGTTGAACAAAGGAAAGACGCCCTGCCAGGTATTGGCCCGTGGCACTCCATCTGCGGTATACGCACCCGAGGCTTCGTCCTCTTGATCAAACAATCCCAGGCTGGCCGCATGCTGCCACTCAAGTTCACTGGGAAGCCTAGCATCTGCCCACTCGGCATATGCTCTAGCATCATTCAAGGAAACATGGACGACGGGGTTAAGTGCTTTGCCTTCAATAGAGCTATCCACTCCCTCTGGAGATCTCCAAGTTGCTTCTTTTGAAAGAATCCATCCCACTTCCGCTGACTCTTTTTTATTTGCTGCACCGTCGCCTGGTTTCGTGGTTGGCGACACAAAAATTGCGGATCCAGCATCTACGCGAGCGCTATTCGCAATTTGCTCGGCATCGGTCAAATAGCCGGTTTCGCTCACAAATCGGCCAAATTCTAAATTTGTAACCTCATTCACCTGCATCAAGAAAGAAGGAATCTCTTGGAGAGTGTTCAAAATATCTGACGTGCTATCGTCAACGCGGCCCCCAACAAGTTTCCCAGCTGGCACAACCACAAAATTCCCCAGTTGATTTTCACCTAAACCGCAGTTGAGTAACATATCTGCAGGTTCTTTAATGCAAGCCTGAATAAAAAAACAAAGGGTGATCAGTAAAACTGCCCTCATTCCTTTCCTCAAAAACCCAGTGAAATCTCTAAGCCGAATGCCAATAGGTCAAATACTCTGCGCAGACAACGAACTCTTCAACCCCTTCAGCTTCAATGTCATGCTGGTTTTTCAAAAGCATATCTCCACCCTTTTTTTTCTGCGCGTCGAGCAGTGTGATATGAGATCGCAATCGAACACCATCGCCGATAATGATTGGTTTTAAAATTCGAACGCGATCCAATCCATAATTTAACGGATTCTGACCATCCAGAGGCCATAGTTCAGCGCTCTTATAGAAATGCGACAAAAGTGCGACCGCATGAAAGCCATGCAACAGCGTGCCGCCGTAAGGAGTGTCCTTTGCATATTCAGGATCACAATGACCCGGCGTCCGCCAGCGAGTGACTTCCCCAAAGACGTTGACCTGAACTTGGTCGATCGACACCCAGGGGCTGATACCCAGTTTTTCTCCAATCCTCTTATCCGCATGCGACAGCAAAAAACTCTTTTTATCAGTCATTCACGTTCCCTTAATCTGTGCTTTAAATGGCACTTTAACCGATGAATAACTGCCATCGCCATATCATCCCAAAACAACCTCAGCGAACGTTCTCAACTGATCGATATCTCGAGTGGAGACAAGCAAAGACGTCACTGGAGTTTCTTTCCACGCCTGCAAACGATCCTTAATCCGATCTACGGATCCGACAAGCGAAATTTCATCGGCCAATTCTGTCGGCACTGCGAGAGTCGCCTCGTCTTTTCTGCCCGCCAAGAATAGATCCTGAATTTTCTCGGCAGCCTCTTCAAACCCCATCCGTTTGATTAGTTCATTATGAAAGTTTCTTGACTTAGCCCCCATTCCTCCAACGTAAAGCGCTAAGTTTTGTTTGATTGGCTGCAGGGCTGTTTCAACATCGTCATTGATGATAACTGATACGCCTTGCATAATTTCGAAACCGGGCTTTGCATGAGAAATCTGGTCCGCGTACACATCCTGACGATAGGGCGAGTAATACAGGGGCAGCCATCCGTCAGCAATTTCCGCCGTCATGGCCACATTTTTCGGTCCCTCTGCGCCCAGAAAGATCGGCAGGTCGTCCCGAAGTGGGTGAGTAATAGATTTCAAAGGCTTGCCTAAACCCCAAGACCCTTCTCCAGTGTAAGGTAATGGATAATGCTCGCCATCGTTCACCACAGGTTCTTTCCTCTGCAGAACCTGTCTTACGATATCGACATATTCTCTTGTCCTTGATAAGGGTTTTGAAAAGGGCGCCCCATACCATCCTTCAACGACCTGTGGACCCGATACTCCCATACCCAGAATCACCCGCCCCCCGGAAAGGTGATCAAGAGTTAATGCTGCCATCGCCGTCGCGGTTGGAGCTCTTGCCGAAAGTTGAGCAATACCGGTTCCTAGTCGAATCGTTTTTGTATGCGCGCCTATCCAAGTTAAGGGGGTAAACACATCAGAACCCCAAGCCTCGGCGGTAAAAATAGCGTCGTACCCTAGTCGCTCTGCCTCCTGCGCTATGTCAACCATTCTCGGATCTGGGCCCGCCCCCCAATAACCCGTCTGCAACCCTAATTTTAGTTCCGACAAAACACTCTCCTTTTTAAAATAGACCCTAGCCGCCTTTAACTGATAGCAACCAAGGCAACTTTACTAAACAAAAACTTGATCTAATACATCCTATAGACCTTCTTGTCTCAATATAAGAGAACGCATGAATTCTCGTTTTTCTCTTGGAAGCTTTTTAAGCTGTCTGAGGCCCATCTTAATGCGTCTACGCTCATCTAGAGGAAGCTCCATAAACGCATCCCAGCGAGACCTGAGTTCTTCCCTTTCTCCTGAGCTAAGACGAACCCATTTTTCATAGGCATCCTGAAAAACCTTCAAATTATTTTTGTCAGCTTTTCCAATCCTAAACGCACCGGCCTCTAGAACACTTTGCTCTTCCGCTGGAATCAAATGCCAAACGCTTCGATAATCAACCAGTACTTCCTGCTGTATCGAGGTAAGCGAACCCCAACTGACAGCATTGGCAAGCGAGTGAACCCCAATACAGAAACAAATTAGGAGAAAACGAATCATGGCTCTAGCGGTTTGAGAGAATCAGATTGAGATTCTTCACGCCCAACTCCCTCGTCAGTTTTTTCAAGATAAAACCCTATCTCAAGATCAAACGGGGTAACCCAAACATCTTCAGCTCGCTCTAAAAAGCCAACGAATTCTACAAACGACACAACGCGTTCCTGTGGCTCAACATCTTCCCTACCACTTTCCTGAGCCAACAAATCAGAGCAAAGAAAGAAAAAAAATACTAAAACTGACGTTTTAACCAAAGGAGTCACTTTGCGACCTCAAATCCTTGTATGTTCCCAATGCTCGCATTTAAGTTTGATAGTGTGTGCAACAAACTACTTAGCCTATTCGAGCAGATTGGCCGCCATCAACCGGAAGATTAACTCCTGTGATGAACTTAGCTTCATCAGACGCCAAAAATAACGCCGCGTTCGCTACATCCCAAGCACTACCCATTTTTTTACCTAAAGGGACCGACGCATCTCGAGATTCAATCAATTCCTTTCGATCGCGACCTGTCGCCACATACCCCTCGATCGCCATCGGCGTGTTCATTAATCCTGGCATTATCACGTTCGCCCTAATTCCGTACTTAGCATTACTCATAGCCAAGGAATGAGTATACGCATTCAACGCCGCCTTCGATGCCTTGTAGGCCGTTATCAGTCCGGCGCTTGCGACTGAAGCAACAGATGAGATATTTGTGATTACTCCAAACCCTTGTTTTCTCATGACCGGAATTACCGCCTTGCAAGCGAATAGGGCCGATTTGACATTGACAGAAAAAATTCGATCCCAGGCCTCTTCCGTAACCTTTAAAGGGCTGGCGTCATTGAGCCCGATACCCACATTGTTATGCAGTATATCGATCTTCTGAAACTCTTCTTTCACGCTTTCAACTAAACTAGGAAAAGCGTTCTCCTGTGTCGCATCAAGTTGGTGAGCTCGAGCTAGACCGCCTTCTTTACCAATCAAATCAACGGTTTCCTGAGCCGAGGTAATCGATCGATCGACAACAACCACCAGTGCACGCTCTTGAGCAAACCTCAAACAAGTAGCCCTTCCATTACCGATGGATTCGCCGGGAGTCTGTCCGCCACCAACCACTATCGCGACCTTGCCCTCTAAACGTCCCATCCAGGAAGTCCCTCATCCAATTGCACACCAAAACTGTTCAACGCCATCGAGACCAAATTGTACTGTCCAACAGTAAAAACAATGTCCATCAACTGTTCAGTAGAAAAGTATTCGGTAAGTCTGGACCAGGTCTCATCCGAAACATGTGCATCCGAGTGCAGCTCATCGGTCGCCTTGAGTAATGCAACATCTTTATCAGACAGATCCTCCATACCTGGGCCAATTTTAGTCGATCGTATTTCGTCATCCGACATACCTATTCGACGCGAAATCTGAACGTGTTGGCCCCACTCATAACCCGACTGACACAAATACCCGATTCTAAGAATAAGCAGCTCTCTATCCCGATCGCTCAAAGTAGACTTACCCAAAATGTGGTTGGCAAAGACCATCCAGCGCTTCGCTAGATCAGGGTGATTTGCAAGTGTTTTAAAAATATTGAAAACCCGATCCTGATTCGCAAAAGGCTTCATGAGCTCTTGGGCATCATCGTTCCATGCCTCTTTCTCCAACGGTTGAATTCTTGGACTATCTAAGCGCATTGGCTTTCCTTATGATTGAACAAAAACAAAACTAATATACACAACTCCATACTCTTACGGGAACAATCATGACGGTCGTCGTCACATACCAAAAACGCACTCAGATAATCGCCATTGATCGACCTCACAGCCGGAATGCCGTTGATGGCCCTACCGCTGAATCGCTGGCAAATGCTTTTCGATCTTTTGATCAGGACGATCAATATGACGTAGCTATTTTAACAGGGACCCAGGGCACTTTTTGTGCAGGTGCAGATTTGAAGGCAGTTGCCACAGGAGCCGGCAACTCGGTTAGAAAGAAAGGCAACGGGCCCATGGGGCCAACTCGAATGCAACTTCGAAAACCAGTCATTGCGGCGATAGAAGGGCACGCAGTCGCTGGAGGTTTAGAGTTAGCGCTCTGGTGTGACCTCAGAGTCGTCTCAGAAGAAGCTAAAATGGGGGTATTTTGTCGTCGATGGGGCGTACCCCTGGTAGACGGCGGCACAATTCGACTTGCCCGGCAAATAGGACAAAGTAGAGCTCTCGATCTAATACTAACTGGACGAGAGATCGACGGTCAGGAAGCACTTAGTATGGGTCTAGCTAACCGGTTAGTCAGTCCGGGCGACACATTAGACGTCTCCCTTCACTTGGCCGAAGAAATAAGCGCGTTCCCCCAGTTGTGCATGAGAAACGATAGACAAAGCCTTTACGAACAGTGGAATCTCGACATGGATGAGGCTTTAATGAATGAGACCAACTTGGGATTAGAGGTAATCAGATCCGGAGAAACGGCCGCCGGTGCTAAAAGGTTTGCAAGCGGTAAAGGTCGTCACGGTTCTTTTAAGGATATTTAACGGAGGAAAATTATGGCATTCAGAACAACTCAGGAATTTGGTGTAACCATGTTTCCTACAGACTATTCAATTCAACCCGTGGAGCTCGCTAAAGCTGTGGAAGAAAGAGGACTAGACAGCCTGTTTTTTCCTGAACACACCCATATTCCAACATCTCGCGCAACACCATTTCCGGGCGGCGGCGATCTCCCAAAAATGTACTGGCACACTCATGATCCCTTCGTCGCGCTAGGCGCCTGCGCGGCAGTAACCTCGAGCATTAAATTAGGAACTGGAATCTGCTTAGTCATCGAAAGAGACCCTATCACTCTAGCCAAGGAGATTGCCTCTCTCGATATGATTTCAAATGGAAGATTCATACTAGGAATAGGCGCCGGATGGAATCGAGAAGAAATGGAAAATCACGGCGCGAATTATCCAAAAAGATGGGCGGAAGTCAGAGAAAAGATTCTCGCTATGAAAGCAATCTGGACCGAAGAGGAACCTGAGTTTCACGGCGAATTCGTCAATTTCGATCCTATCTGGTCATATCCAAAACCCGTGCAGGAAGGAGGCCCACCGGTATGGATCGGCGCAAACTCAAAATGGGTTTTTGATCGACTCGCTGAATATGGAGATGGCTGGATGCCAATCGGAGGCTTGGGCTCAGGCAACATGGAAAAATTAAATGCGGCTTTCGATAAAGCAGGCAGATCAGTTGAGGATCTGGATATGGCTTTATTCGGAGCACCCTCTGACATCGATCAGTTAAAAGGACGAATCGAACAAGGTTTTGATCACCTTATTTTTAATCTACCTTCTGACAGTTCAGATAAAGTGTTTCATTTACTCGACAAATACGCCGAACTAAAAGCACAGGTGCAGGGAGGTTGAAACGGGTTTGATTTATAGCAAATCCTTCAGCAAGAAAACGCCCGAAAGGCTAAGGAGTTGAAACACCTTCTCATCGTTTTCCATAGCAAAAATGGTTGTACCGAGTCTTTAGCACAACAGGTCTATAGGGGAGCTACAGATCTTTCAGTGGAGGCAGTGGAAACAAGAATGCTGAAGGCAAACGATGCGGGACCGGAAGACCTTTTGTGGGCCGATGCCATGGCCATAGGCACTCCCGAGAACTTCGGTTACATGTCCGGCATGATTAAAGATTTCCTGGAACGGACTTTTTATGAAGTCGAAGGCAAATTAAACCCGCTACCCTACGCCCTATTTATCTGTGCAGGTGATGATGGTTCTGGAGCCGTTAGATCGATTGAGCGAATCGCGAACGGATACCCATTTAAAAAAGTCCAAGAACCCATAATATGTAAAGGGGATGTAGAGGCCTCAAAAGCAAAGTGCAAAGACCTTGGTCTCATGCTAGCTGCTGGTATTGAAATGGGCATCCTATAATAGCGAGATCAGGGAACATTGAGCGAAACTACAGTCAAAATTCTTCACAGCATCGATGAAATTAGTGAGGCAACATGGAATGAATGTGCCGAGGCATCTCCACCTTACAACCCCTTCCTGAATCATAAATTTCTTCTAGGCCTCGAAAAGAGCGGCAGCGTCTCCCCGGAAACGGGATGGCAGCCCTTTCACCTCATGGTAGAGAAAAACAGCGACCTTATCGGAGTGGTACCCATGTACCTGAAAAGTCACTCCCAAGGTGAATACGTCTTTGATTACGGCTGGGCTGATGCATGGCAAAGAGCAGGTGGACGCTATTACCCCAAGCTACAGAGCAGCATACCCTTTACTCCTGCTACTGGCCCAAGACTGCTTGCAGTAAACCCCAACGAAGAAAACATTAATACGCTTCTGGATGCCTGCATTGGAGTCGCTCAAAAAACCCAGGTTTCGTCGATGCACATGACTTTCATGCCTAAAAACGAATGGGATTATGCTAACCAATCGGGATTTCTATCTCGAATTGACCAGCAATTCCACTGGCACAACGCAGGTTATCAAAATTTTGATGAGTTTCTTTCGGACCTTGCTTCTAAAAAAAGGAAAAATCTAAAACGAGAGCGGCGGGACGCTTTGGCTAACGGCATAACGATCGAGTGGGCAACTGGAGATTCGCTCGATGAACAACATTGGGATGCTTTCTACCATTTTTACGTAGACACCGGAGCCAGAAAGTGGGGAACCCCTTATCTGACTCGCGAGTTTTTCTCCATCATCGGTCAAACCATGCCCGAAGATATTCTACTGATATTGGCAAAGCGAGAAGACAAATACATTGCGGGCGCCCTCAATTTTATAGGGGGTGATGCCCTCTTCGGCAGGAATTGGGGATGTATTGAGGACCATCGATTCCTACACTTTGAGGTGTGCTATTACCAGGCAATAGACTTCGCCATAAAACACAACCTGAAAAAGGTCGAGGCCGGCGCTCAAGGTTCTCATAAGGTCGCACGCGGTTACCTACCCCAAGCCACATACAGCGCCCATTGGATTTCTGACCCTAACTTTAAAGATGCCGTAAGACGTTTCTTAGATGAGGAAAGAAAACATGTTGAAGACGATATCGCTTATATCGAGCATCGATCCCCATTCAGTTCTAATACGGACCTCGCAAAACTCAGGACTTTCGAGATTAAGTCTTGAGATAAATGCTTTTCAATTTCCTGATGTAATTCTGAAGTCGCTCTAAATTTCTTGGTCCCATCCGAATGAGTTGTTTTTCGAACTCCGGGAGCAATTCAAGGGTCGAGTCCGCAAATTCAAAAAGGACCGTTGACTGGACCAACTCGATTCTAGAGGGCGCTCTGGGAGCCGCTAAAACTCTGTCAAACGCGCCTAGTAAAATCGATTCAGGAGATTCCGATAACCCAAGCTGCCTTAAGGAAATCCGAACCAACGGATCAATTTCACGCAACAGCCGTGCTAGCTGACCTACCGGTATTTGTTCTATGAGGTCCACAAAGCCATCAAATCGGCGGTAATTTTCTGGACTGGCAAACGTTTTTTCCCCATCTCGAAGAACCTTAAATTGTCCCTTGGGTAGTAAAAACCCCAGCTGTCTTCTAGGCAATTCACCTCTCGAAACACTGGCAATCAAAGCCGCGTATCGAGCAATCAGCGAATCATTATCGATCCAAAGAGGAGGCAATCCCCAATCCGAAATCTCATCTCGAACAAATCCGTCACTTTCTCGTAAAGAAGGTAATTTAATGCGTGTTTGTTGTTCATTTTCGATTTGAATTTTCGTGCTGTCACTAGAAATCTCAGGTAAAACCTGGCTCGAAGGTGGCGTTTCTTCTCGCTCTTTACTTTCCTGCGCAGAAGCCTCGAGGTCCTTTTGAACCACCTTACTATCCTCGGGGAATGGGTAAAAAAGAAAGACCAGGAAAAGAACCACTAGGACAGCCCCTCCAATAACTAGCCATTTTCTAACCATAAATCACCACTACCAAAAGAAATTTCAACGAAGGCGTGATCATATTTTGTCGAAGCCAAATATCATTCAATGTTATTATGTCGATATCTACGGAAGAGCCAAGTAAAAAGATGGCCGAACAGACCAGACCAACCACCGTAAAAGAAACATTCGAAGAAGAACTGACCGAAGGCGCGATACTCCACCTGTCTGGCTGGGTGAGATCCAAGCGCACTTCAAAGGGAGGTTTTTCGTTTATCCATCTTAACGACGGCTCTTGCCTCAGTAACTTGCAAGTGGTTGCTGACGGAGGGCTCGAAAATTACGAATCCGAGATTGATAAACTCGCAGTAGGCTGTTCAATCAGTGTTACTGGCAAGCTCGTTGCTTCTCAAGGTAAGGGCCAGGATCGCGAGATTCACGCTAGCAACATCGACGTACTCGGGTGGGTTGACGACCCAGAGTCCTATCCCATCGCCAAAAAAAAGCACTCATTCGAGTTTCTTAGAACCGTCGCTCATTTACGACCGAGGACCAACACCTTTGGAGCGATTACACGTCTTCGAAACAGGCTAGCCCAATCAGTTCATCGTTTTTTCGATGAATCAGGTTTTTTTTGGGTCAACACGCCAATTATCACATCCAGCGACTGCGAGGGCGCTGGCGATATGTTCAGAGTCTCCACTCTCGACCAGCTGCACAGAGAACAAACAGACTTTTCCGAGGACTTTTTTGCTTCAGAGACCTTTCTGACTGTCTCAGGCCAGTTAAACCTTGAAACGCACGCCTGCGCTCTAAAAAAGGTCTATACCTTCGGTCCAACCTTTCGCGCGGAAAACTCAAATACTAGTCGGCATCTCGCCGAATTCTGGATGATTGAGCCAGAGATAGCATTTGCAGATCTCCATGATAATGCCCGCCTGGCGGAATCGCTTCTAAAGTCAGCCTTTAGCGAGACTTTAAGTAGTTGCATGGAAGATCTCGAGTTCTTCAACACGCAAATCAATTCCAGTGTTATTGAGCGATTGCATAATCTAGTAGAAAGCGAATTCGCTATGATGACTTATTCCGAAGCGATTAAAACACTCGAGAAATCCGGAAAGAAATTTGAATTCGATATTTCCTGGGGCTCGGACCTTCAATCCGAACACGAACGTTTCTTAACTGAAGAGGTAGTGAAAGGCCCTTTAGTAGTAACAGACTACCCCAAAGACATCAAAGCCTTTTACATGCGGCTGAATGATGACGAAAAAACGGTCGCGGCAATGGATATCCTGGTGCCTGGGGTTGGCGAAATAGTGGGAGGGAGCCAAAGAGAAGAGCGACTCGACGTACTGGATCACCGGCTCGATAACGAAGCTCTAAAGAACGAATTATGGTGGTATCGCGACCTAAGAAAATATGGCACGGTTCCCCACGCGGGTTTTGGCCTCGGGTTCGAGCGACTGGTTCAATATGTCTCAGGCATGGAAAACATACGCGACACAATCCCGTTCCCCAGAGTCCCCAAAAACGCCGCGTTTTAATGGCCGATGAAATTAACACGACCAAACCCTTAGAAGTCTTCAAGTCGCTTGGCAGGCTAGGGATTTTCGTGACTCCCTACAAATTCAAATTAATATCAGGAATCCTCGCTTTTGGACTGGCGAGGATCTGCGAAGCCATGGTGCCTTTTTTTATGGCCGTGTCCATTAACCGAATGACAGAGGGAAACTATGATTTATCAAACCCAATCGCCGCGATATTCTGCGCCGTGGCTTTACGCTATGTCATCGTATCCTATGCCCGGTACAGCGTCAGACAATCCGGTTTAGGCGTAGCCTTTGACCTCAGGCAGAAGCTATACATCACTCTACAACAACAGGGTTCTGATTTTTTTAACAAGTACACAATAGGAGATATGATGACCAGGGCAATCGCTGATATCGCCTTGATACAGCGATTATTTGCGATGGGCACCATCCTGATCATCATCTTGTTTTTTGCGACCACGGTAGGGTTTGGCTTCATGCTCTATTATTCGGTTCCACTGACACTCTTACTCATACCCCCACTACCTTTGGTCTTTCTCTACGCGAAGCATTCATCAAAGCGTTTAGGAGTAGTTTCTGCGCAGGTGCAAGACCGTCTGTCTGATATGGGGACACAAGTACAAGAAAACTTATCCGGCATCCGAACCATCCAAGCGATGATTCAAGAAGAAAATGAAATCAAACGATTTGGGCAGACCAATCAAGCCTATGCGGATTCATTCTATGAGCAAGCACGGATCAACTCACTGATGGGCGCTTGGATGCCAAGTCTAGTCGCTTTGTGCTCAATGACCATATTGGGTTATGGCGGGTATCTAGTAATCAACAAAGAACTTCCGCTCGGAGATTTTGTTGCGTTTTTCATGTTTTTAAACATGGTGGTCGGCCCATTTCGTGTCGCAGGCTTCATCATTAATTTATTCCAGCGGGCCGCAGTGGCCAGTAATCGGCTATTCGAAATCTTTGATCTTGGCCCCGAAATCTCGGATAAGCCGAGCCACTCAGCTCCCAAACAAATCGCGGGGAAAGTAGAACTAGACCGAGTTAGCTATTCCTATCAAGGCACCAGCAAAAACGTGATAAAAGATCTTTCGCTGGCCATAGAAATGGGAGAGACTTTAGCCATCATGGGTCGAGTCGGTTCAGGCAAAACGACATTACTTAAATTGCTTGTTCGACTTTTAGACTCGGCACCAAACTCAATATTGATCGATGGATGCGACATCCGGTCCTTTCCTTTATCGCAGCTTCGATCACAAGTCGCTATGGTACCTCAGGATCCCTTTCTTTTTGGCGAGCCATTAAAAGAAAACCTGACTTACGATGACCCAAATCGTGCTCTCGACGAAATCTGGGCTGCAGCAAACTCTGCTGACTTAAAGCAGACTATAGAAAACTTCCCGGAAAAGCTTGAAACTCTTGTGGGTGAGAGAGGAGTCACGCTGTCTGGAGGCCAAAAGCAGCGGGCCACTCTAGCTCGAGGCCTAATCCGGAATGCTCCAGTACTAATCCTTGACGATTGTTTCTCCGCCGTAGACACAGAAACGGAAGAACACATTCTGTCTGAACTCAAGCGCTTAAGAAGAAACCAAACGACCTTACTGGTCTCTCATCGGGTCAGCACAACGAGGCACGCAGACCGAATTGTAGTCATGGACAATGGAAACATCATCGAACAAGGAACTCATGAAACGCTCCTAGAAATGAAAGGATATTACGCAGAGCTTGAAAGAATTCAGCGAGAAGGTGGCGAAGACGAACTAAGCTCAAAAAGAAGCGCCATCTCATGAGCGAACAGACAGTCAAAATCAAAAGAGACTACTCGATGTTTGACGCAGATCTCAGCGGAGCCGTACTGAATGTCAGCTTACTGGGCAGATTGTTAAGCTGGCTAAAGCCTTATAAAGGGCAACTAGTTCTGTCTAGCGTGCTCGTCCTCGTCGCATCTTTTCTAAATATTCTACTTCCGATAACAATTTCATTAGTTGCGATCGACTATATTATTAGAACCGAACCTACTACAAACGCACCCGATTTCGGCTTGATCGAGTTAAACGATTGGCTGTCGCAATCCTTATCAATTCATCCTCTTTTAGCAGCCTGTTTAATGTACGCAGTCTGCCATAGCCTATGGGCGGCTATCGCTCACGCTCATCGTATGACCCTTATCGGAGCAGTTGTTAAGGGTCTCAGAGATTTACGAAATGATCTTTTTGCTCACCTGGAAACGAGACCGTCCTCTTTCTACGATCGTGTCGCTGTAGGTCGTGTTATGACGAGAGTGACAAACGATGTAGAGGCTCTATACGAACTCTTGAGGGGGCTAGGAACCCTTATCGGCGAGTTTGTTCCTTTTCTGGTCGCCTTAACCGTGATGTTTGCGATCAATACCGAATTAACGCTCACTCTTCTCATTGCTTTGCCCCTACTAACTCTAGTGACCTTTTATTTTCGGAGCATTACTAGGCGACTTTTCCGGCAGGTTAGACAAACAGTCTCCACGTTGAACCAAAGTCTACAAGAGAACCTCGCAGGTCTCGAGGTCGTTCAACTTTCGGATAGGCAACAACTAAATTTTGAGAGATATACCAAAACAAATACGGAAAATAGAAACTGCGAGACCAAATTAGCCAGGGTCGAAACTCTATACGGGGCGTTTAATGACAGTCTCGCTCATGCTGCAATCGGCGTCATCATCTGGTTCAGTGCGAACTTGGTAATGGAAACATCGATGTCACTCGGGGAAGTTGTTCTCTTTACTCAATTCATCGGGATGTTATTCAACCCCATCGTGGTTCTAGGTGAGCAGACGAATATTCTTTTCAGGGCAATGGCAAGTGGCGAGCGTATTTTTCAAGCTCTGGATTGGGACGAAAAAATACATGAGCCAAGACATCCAATTGTTCTTCCTGAACGCCTAAAGGGAGAAGTAACTTTCAATAGCGTCAATTTTTCCTATGACGAAGATACACCTGTGCTCAAAGATGTCAGTTTCAAGATTAACCCTGGCGAGAAATTAGCCATTGTCGGACCAACGGGTTCAGGTAAAAGCACCTTGATCAGACTACTATCAAGATTTTATGACTTTAACGATAACCTGATCTTTCTGGACGGAATCGATCTCAACAAAATCTTAAGCAAAGACCTTAGATCAAGAGTCGGGGTGGTGCTTCAGGATTTCCACATTTTTTCCGGTTCAATCCTTGATAATCTGACCCTCGGCAATCCCAAAATATCACAAGAAAAAGCGATCTTGGCTGCAAAAACAGTCAACGCCCACACGTTCATCGAGGGATTAGAAGAAGGTTACCAATCAATCCTATCAGAGAGGGGTCAAAACCTTTCACAAGGTCAACGGCAGCTTCTGGCCTTTGCCAGAGTATTAGCCGCAGACCCGGAAATTTTGGTGTTAGATGAAGCGACAGCAAGTATAGACACCGAAACAGAATTGCTAATACAGGATGCCCTTAGAAAATTAACTCATGGCCGAACTTCCATCATAATCGCGCATCGCTTACAGACGATTCAGGAGGCCGATCGGGTAATGGTCATGGACAACGGAAAAATCGCTGAAATCGGAAGTCACGAGGAGCTTATTGAGGCAAAAGGGTTATACTACGCATTGCACAGTCTTCAGTTTCAAGAAGGACACCAAACCGCCTAGTTAAAACCTAAGACACAGACATAAGTATGAGAGAAACGGTCAACGATAAAGTACAAAGTGGCGTTAAATTCCGAACAAAAAACGGAGTGACGGCAATCAAAGATGGGATCAAAGTCTCGAAGAATTCCGGAAGTCGTATAAAGAAAAAGCCAGACTGGCTACGAGTTAAAATCCCAACAGGTGGCAAGTACCAAACCATTAACGAGATTGTCAAATCCCATAGCCTATCGACGGTGTGTGAGGAATCTCATTGCCCTAACATAGGAGAGTGCTGGAGCCACGGCACTGCCACTATCATGTTGATGGGATCGGTTTGCACAAGGGCTTGCAAATTTTGCTCGGTTGACACGGGTAACCCTAGAGGATGGCTTGACTTCGAAGAACCCGAAAACACGGCTCGATCAGTTCAGCTAATGAACTTGAAGTATGTTGTTCTGACTTCAGTCGATCGAGACGATTTAGAGGATGGGGGCGCGAGCCATTACGCCGCCTGCATACGAGCAATCAAAGCCCGCACCCCACAGGTTAAGGTAGAAGCGTTAACTCCAGATTTTTCGGGTTCTCAAGAATCAGTTCAAACTATCATTGAATCTGGGTTGGATGTTTTCGCTCAAAATCTGGAAACTGTTGAACGATTAACCTCAGAGGTCAGAGATCCTCGAGCAGGTTATCAGCAGACGCTTGAGGTTCTTTCAAAAGCAAAAGAAATGGACAGTCGAATACTCACCAAATCCAGTCTAATGCTCGGTCTTGGAGAATCATTCGATGAAATTGAAGAAGCGATGATCGACCTTCGGAAACACCGGGTTGACCTTCTGACACTGGGGCAGTATCTGAGGCCCACAAAAAATCATCTTCCTATCAAGTCATGGATTTCGCCAAAACAATTTGAAGATCTTAGGGAGCTGGCACTAAAGATGGGTTTCAAGGAGGCAGCCTCGGGCCCTCTAGTAAGATCAAGTTATAGAGCAGATAAAATTTTCGATGGCAACAACTTAGGTCTCACTCAGCTACCCATTAAGATGATTAGCTAAAACGCTTTTAAAATTTCTCTTCGACCGTGACACAATCAGCATTTAAGCTTAGCAAATGAACGAATCAGACAGCATAATTTCTAAGACAGAAAAATCATCTCAAATAATCCTTCTTAGTCCTTCGGATTATGAACAATGGGCAGAAGACAGTTCTGAAATCGAGAGAGAATTATCACAAAGCCAAGGATTCTCAGGAAAGCCTGGACAAACAGCCTGGATCAAGAACGCGAAAAAGTTGAACGTATTGGTCGGTTGGGACGGTAAGGCAGATCTCGAAACTCTAGGACATCTGCCATATGCACTACCAGAAGCCGTCTATGAGATCGACAAAGAAATCGATTTAAGCGCCATCGTTGGGTGGGGTCTTGGAGCCTACTCGTTTAACCGCTATAAGAAACCTTTGCGAGCGCCAGCACAACTCCAGATCAAAGACCAGCCATTGAAAGAAAAAGCGCTCGCAATTGTTGATGCAGTGTGTCTCGGGCGCGATCTCATTAATACTCCCGCATCAGACATGTCGCCGTCGCACCTAGAAGCTGAGATTTTCTCACTAGCTGAGCAATATGAAGCTTCATTCAATTGCTGGATTGGAGATGAATTATTGGATCACGGCTGCGGCGCCATTCACGCTGTGGGTAGGGCCTCAGATGACCCCCCGAGATTAGTCGATCTAAATTGGGGCGATGATTCAAATCCTCAGGTTTGCCTTGTCGGCAAAGGCGTGACCTTCGATAGCGGAGGATTGGATCTGAAATCTGCTACGGGCATGCGTCAAATGAAAAAAGATATGGGTGGAGCAGCAATCGCCATTGGACTAGCTAAACTCATTATGAGTCAGAAGCTTCCCATCCAGCTAAGGCTCCTGATTCCAACCGCCGAAAATTCAATCTCAGGAAATGCTTTTCGACCTGGGGACGTGCTTTCAACAAGAAAGGGGCTAACAGTAGAAATAGACAACACAGACGCTGAAGGAAGACTACTCTTGTGCGATGCACTCGCCCTAGCCAGTGAAGGCAAGCCAGATCTGATCATTGATTTTGCAACATTAACCGGCGCAGCCCGCAGTGCAGTAGGAGCCGAAATATCAGCGATGTTCACCGATTCAGATTCGATTGCTAACAAACTATTCGAACATGGGGAGAAAAACTCTGACCCTGTCTGGCGAATGCCTCTCCACGAGCCTTACAACTCGATGCTAGACAGCAAAGTTGCCGATTTGGTCAATTCGTCCAGCTCTGGATACGCAGGCGCAATTACCGCTGCACTCTTTCTTAAACACTTCGTCTCTAAACAAACGGATTGGGTGCACTTTGACCTGATGGCTTACAATAACAAAACTCGCCCTGCACGACCTGAGGGGGGCGAGGCAATGGCGCTACGCACTGTCTATAGCTACTTGGAGGAAGCTTATGCTGAATCTTAAGGAGCTTGAAAGCAAAGCAAGCGGCACGACTTTCGATCTGGATAGCGTTTTACAGGCATTGAAGTTTAATCAAGACGGGCTTATCCCTGCTGTCGCACAAGACATAGATACAAAAGAGGTGCTCATGCTGGCCTGGATGGATGACAAGGCGATTAGAAGCACTCTTGAGGAAGGACAAGTTTGTTATTACTCCAGAAGCCGCAAAGCCTACTGGAAAAAAGGCGAGGAATCTGGTCACAAGCAACGGATGGTAGAAATGTATATAGATTGCGATGGCGACTCTATTCTGCTCTTGGTAAATCAAGAAGGTCCTGCTTGCCATACCAATAGATCTGGCTGTTTCTATCTCAGAGTTGAGAAAAACGCAGTGATGATATCCAGCGACCCGATAAAGTAATTCTCAACAAATAAGATACATAACCTGACTATGAGCGACATTCATTTCCATAACACGAAATCTGGTAAAAAAGAGATATTCGAACCGATCGACCCGAACCACATCAAAATTTATGTTTGCGGACCCACGGTTTACAATTTCGTCCATATCGGCAATGGCCGCCCAGCAGTTGTTTTTGACGTGTTAGTCAGACTCCTACGGTTGGTTTATCCAAAAGTCACCTATGTTCGTAACGTCACCGACATCGATGACAAAATCAATAATGCTGCAATCGAAAACAACGAGTCGATACAAGTCCTAGCAGACCGATACACAGACGCTTACGAAGAAGATATGTTAACACTTGGTGTCGAGCCTCCAGATATCACTCCCAGAGCAACTCACCACATCGAAGAGATTATCAGCATGATCACGGTACTCGTCGAAAAAGGTTTTGCCTATGAAAACGAAGGGCACGTCCTGTTTCACGTGCCTGCTGATCCGCTTTATGGTGAGCTATCTAGAAGATCTCTTGACGAGATGGTGGACGGATCTCGAGTAGATGTTGCGCCCTATAAAAAGGATGCAAAAGACTTCGTACTATGGAAGCCAAGCAGTCAGGAGCAACCGGGCTGGGAAAGTCCTTGGGGTTCCGGCAGGCCCGGTTGGCACATTGAATGCTCAGCTATGATTAGTAAGCACTTGGGCCAAACCATAGACATACATGGAGGAGGCTCTGACCTCACATTTCCTCATCACGAAAACGAGGCTGCCCAGAGCCGGTGCGCTAACGATTCGCCAGACTACGTCCGGTATTGGTTACACAATGGGATGCTGAATCTCGGTGCTGAAAAAATGTCTAAATCTCTGGGTAACGTGAAAACCATCAGAGATCTCTGCTCAAAGCATTCCGGTGAGGTATTAAGGTACGCACTACTATCTGGACAGTACCGCTCACGTCTAGCCTGGTCCGAGGACTTGGTAGCGCAAGCCAAATCGAGCCTGGATTCACTTTACCAATCACTTCGTGACAAAAGCGGGAATCTCGCCTCAACTGATCTAAAGATACCTAAACTCTCCTTCGATGATTATCCCAAAGGAATCACCAAACCCCTGATGGACGATCTGAACACACCAAAGGCGCTCGCGGCAATGCATGATCTTGCAGCAGTCCTTCAGAGAGCGGAATCCGAACAGGAAATTTTTGACGCCACTCAAATGCTGTTGTCCGGAGGTAAATTACTAGGCCTTCTTGATCAAGATCCAGAGACGTATTTCAAGCAAGGATCTAACGAGGGTTCGCTAAGCGAGGACGATATAGAAGCGCTTATTCAAGAACGAGATTCAGCCAGAGCAGCGAAAAATTTTCAGAGGGCCGATGAAATCCGGCAAGAACTCTCCGATCTCGGCATCGAACTTGAGGATTTAAGAGGCGAGACACGGTGGCGCCGAATCTGAGGGATGGCTGGACTGATAATCATCGGTTCAAATCCGACGGCCAATATTCTAAGGCTTGCTTGCGAAAAAATTGGACTCAACAAACTCGCTCAAATACCGACCCGGTATACACCCTTGGTACCGGCAACCATTCTTCCTGCCAACATTTCAAGAGTAATCGTAGCACTCACGTCTGAAGAACAATTGCGGGATCTTTCCATAATACCTAATCGGAAAATGGTGAGGTTAGGTAAGTCGGGTTATCTGATTTCTGAGATACCTTTAGGTAAATTCTATTGCGATCGATATGGAGCTAACCTAGTCAATATCTCCGAGGCCAACCTTCAGCTGCTGTTATCTGATCAAACACAATCTGATCAGGAAAACGTGCTAGAAGGCTATGACGTCGACCAAAATGTAATCGCCCTAACTGATCAAGCGATGCGAGAAGGTAAAACCAAAGCCTACTTCTCAACTTACTACGCTAAGCTGCCCTTAGATAAAAATAGTGCTCCTATCAACACAACCTGGTTAGGGCAAAAGCAAATCGCTTTTCAGTTCAGCACAGAAGAGACTCAACACATCGTCTTCCTAATACCAAGTGACGAGAATATTGATCCTAATCAGTGGCACCACTCCATCCGCGACGCAGCGGGGTCCGCGTTAATCCAGAAACCTAATGCCCCTAAAAACCCCTTTGACCTGGATGTCAGTCTTCTAAGATCGGCGGTAAGACTTGGCTCGGCATGGTATCAGGAGAGTTGGTTGTTTCCAGAAACAATACATGCAGGTATCGAAGACGCCTGGGTCCTCAGCCGAATGCTGGAAAACTACGAAGAAGAAACAAACGAAGCGTTGTCAAATTACACAAAGTACAGGCTGCCCAGAATGAATCGCTTTACCAAATTCACAGATAGTGAAAGCTCTAAATTGCTCAATACAGGCGGAGCTCAAAGATTCGCACAACATCTCAGACTGGCTTTCTCTACCCGGTTCATCCCAGAGATTTTTATCTCTAGCCAGGACTGGCTCCACGGTTACGACTGCCTTAGGGGCTTCAGATAGCCACTATTGTAAAAGCCTGCTCTCTGCTTTGAAGCTTTTGCGTAGAAAGTTCATCTGGTCTCCCAGAATTCTTCCGTTATTAGTCAAAGCCAGATACTCAGGATAATTAGGCGTATAAGGCAAAGCCAATAATTCCATACTACAATTCTCAACGAGCCTACTTCCCTTAAAGTGATTACAGCGCTTACAAGCCGCCACGACGTTATCCCACACATCCCTTCCACCCTTGGAAATTGGTACAACATGATCACGAGTTAGCTCAATATCTAAGAAATCCTTTCCACAATAAAGACATGTACCTTGATCGCGCCTAAATAGGGCGCTATTCGTTAACGGTGGTATATTTTGTTTCTGGGAAACGACTCTGCCCTCGCAAGCAATGATCCCATGTATTTCGGCTTCGCTTTGTACTCCATTATGCCTTGAGAAACCTCCTCGTATTTTTAAGACAGGTTCACCCAACGTCCAGACAACAATATCTCTCGAATACAGGCATACAGCTTCCTGCCAACTTACCCAGTCAGTAGGCATCCCAGCGACATTGAGTCGCAACACCTTTGGGGTTTTACTGTATGCGGTCAGAAAATCGGTCATATCATTCCTTTACTAGCTCCTGATCGTTAATTCGTTGCTACTTTGTCTAGATCAATACCAGTTAGCTCCCATTTAAAATATCAATTTAATCGGGAGAGGTCTATTTACTCTGGTCTCTTCCGAGGGCAAAGTAATCGGCGCATGAAAATCTACCTTTTAATAATCCTGGGGTTCTTGATTTCGGGATGCAGCTCGACTAGTCAGCAAACTGAAATTGCCAGTACCACGATCAAACCTTGGTTTTGCCAATCCTCTCCTGATAATGAGGAGTGGGATTGCGTACGCTCCGAATCACTAGTCAGAAACCCAAAAACCGAGGCCATCAAACGAGAGCAGCGACAAACACAAACAGTCGACAAACAAATATCGAAAGATAGTCAAAGTGTCCCCAAGAAAACGGAACCTGAGCCCAAAGAAACGATTACCCCCACGAGAAGTCCTAAAGAGTTAGACTCTTCTGACTTACCAGCCTATTTCAGACTTGCCTATAGAACGGAAGAGCCCGTACCACTATTGGACTTACCCAAATCATTCTGGGCAGTTCAGCTCATAGCCCTGTCTAACAAAGATGCCCTGGAAAAATACGCGAACACCTCCTCTCTTGTCGGTCTCTCAGGTGCGAGAGTCGCCTCAAACGGAAAATTACTCTACGTCCTTCTCTTGGGGATTTATGAGACCAAAGACCTGGCGATTCAAGCAGTCGCAAGCCTTCCTGATAACGAGACCATGAAACCGACCCCATGGGCAAGATCCCTCGACTCACTCCACAAAGCTATGATTTCAGGCGATTATCTGGCCGGAGACAGGTCCTATTGATCACTGGAGGAAACCTTCCGCTTATTCCAAAAGAGCTGATAAAAGCCCTCTCCTGAAAAAATCAACAAGCCTAACCAAATCATAGTCAAGGTGAGCCACCTCGCGTTAGAGACAACTTCTTCATAAACCAAAACCGCAATCAAAAGAGATAAAGTGGGCGCGAGATACTGGATAACGCCCAAGATCACTAGAGGCAATCTGATCGTCGCCGCCGTAAAAAAAAGTAAAGGAACCACCGTAATAACGCCACCTAGCATTAGCAGCGCAAACTCTTCATCACTCCTAAGCTCGGACGAAACATCAAAAAAGTAAACGAAAACCAACACCAAAGGTAGAAGAAAACAACATTCCACGAGTAATCCCGTAGCCGCTGGAAGGTTGACCTGTTTTCGAAGCAATCCATAAATTCCAAAGGAAACCGCAAGCGTCAGGCCGAAAACAGGGATCAAGCGATCGGAGTAGAGTTCCCAACAAACCCCAACACAAGCGAACAATACAGCGATCCATTGACCATATCTGAGTCGTTCTTTTAAAAAAACCCAGCCTAGAAATATACTAATTAAAGGGTTGATAAAATATCCAATGCTGGTTTCGACTATTTTTTCCTCCGAGATCGCGACAATAAAAGCTAACCAATTAATCGAAAGACATATTGAGCTGACAAAAAGAAACCCGTACTCCCTAAACGACAAACGAGACACCTCACCCCATTGCCCTATCACACTTATGATTAAACATAACAACGGAACAGACCAAAATATTCTATGAGACAAAATCTCCATTGGAGAGGCGAAACCAACGACGACAAAATATACGGGAGCGATGCCCCAGATCGTCATAGCGACTAGCGCATACGCTGCGCCCAGGTGAGACTGATGCATCGATGATGGGATTTACTAAAAATTGTCCTTTAATCGGCGAGTTTCAGCAAAAACTTCAAGCGGCGTCGCGCCCACCAAGCCAATGGTTGATTGAAGGTTCAAACTATCTGGACGAAGAAACGGATTTGTTTTTCGTTCCAAACCAATGGACGTAGGAACCGTAGGAATATTACTAGCGCGCAGACGCTTAATTTCCTCTGATCGATCCAGGAGATCCTGATTTCCTGGCTCAACCGTCAAAGCAAAGGCCGCATTAGCCTGCGTGTATTCATGAGCACAATAGACAACGGTATCATCGGCCAATGACATCAGCTTTTGCAAACTAGACCACATTTGCTGAGGGGTTCCTTCAAATAATCTCCCGCAGCCTAGCGCGAATATAGTATCTCCAACAAAGATCATCCGATCTTGTTCAAAATGGTAGGCAACATGACCACTAGTGTGACCGGCAACCTCCAACACGCGAGCCCTGGTTTGACCAAAATCTACAATGTCGTTTTCGGAGACTTTGCGATCGATACCTGGAATACGATCATAGTCGCCTCCAAACCCAAGGACCGTACAACCCCATTTTTCTTTTAGCGCTTCATTACCTCCTGCATGGTCAAAATGGTGATGGGTATTCAAGATATGAGTCAATCGCCATTGTTTTTCTTCCAAAGCAGCATCAATGGCCCCTGCATCAGGAGTATCAATAGTTGCCGTTTCTCCTGATTCAGGATCATGAATCAAAAACCCGTAGTTATCGCTCAAGCAGCTAAACTGATGTACCTCTAATCCCATTCTGTCCTCCTTAGTCCGCCAAGGGAATAAATAAGCATTCCCTGGGTTCTTCATTAATACTTCGGCTGATGTGGCCCTGTCCTTCCGTATCCTCCGCCAACAAAATGCTTCCCGCTCCTAACTGTCTTTTTGTTCCATCTCCGACTTCAATCTCCACAGATCCGGTTAAATTAACAACAAACTGTCGCCTGGGCGCATTATGAAAGTCCAGGTCGTAGTCACCACTGACTCTTCTAAACAACACTCCCTTAGCCAACCAAAGAGACGAAATACTGCCCATCGGTCCATTATCTGTTAACTCAACTTCCACATCTTCGAAGTGACTTTGATCATCAGAACCTGTGTAGACTCTCGTAATTAACATTCGCTTCTCCTACGTGCCTAATCATTTTGCCATCGACGACGGAAGAGACAAGCAAATGATTATCTGGTCTTCTATAATAGAAAAAAAAACAACCCTGATGGAACAAAATCCTGATGAATTCGGTCCTCAAAAACATCATAGACATAATTGATGTCGAGCAAATCGAAACCAATTTATTTCGAGGCCAATGTCATACCTCTGAACATGTTTTTGGTGGACAGGTATTAGCACAAGCAATCACCTCAGCTTACCGAACTGTAAAGCAGGAGCACCAACTTCACTCCCTCCATTCTTATTTTTTGAGACCAGGCGACTCGACTAAGCCAATCCTTTTCGAAGTTGATCCAATACGAAACGGCAAATCATTTTCAACTCGTAGAGTAACCGCCATTCAGACTGGCAAAGCCATTTTTACTCTATCCTCTTCCTGGCAAAAAACGGAAACCGGTTTAATACATTCTCAACCGCTTCCAGATGTACTTCCACCAGACGCTTTGAGAGGAGATCTAGAGGCGTTCAAGGCGCTCTCACAGGAAAAAAATGAATTCGAAAGATTCGCCTTTCGTTTTGAAGCGATCGACTCTAGGCCCGTGGAACGAACCTCCCTTGCTCAAGGCGAGAGCCATCCACCCTACAAGAACACCTGGCTGCGCGCGCGAGACCGTCTGGAGGACGAACCATGGATCCATCTGGGCCTCCTGGCTTACATGTCAGATCTGGATTTCATGTCGACCTCGATGTTGCCTCACGGACGCGAAAAACTAAAAGACGGAATACAGGGTGCAAGCCTAGATCACTCAATCTGGTTTCACAGACCTTTTAGGGCAGACGATTGGCTTTTATTTTCGAAAGAATCTCCGCATGCCGGTGGAGCAAGAGGTTTTGTCAGAGGCAAGTTTTTCACTCAGGACGGCCACTTGGTAGCCACTGCGGCACAAGAGTGTTTGATTCGACCAAACACTCCTTGAGGCTCTTGATAGACTAAGACCCAGGCTTTTAAATAATAAACAAACCCGACTCGTCACTTATATTAGAGAGCTTCTAAAATGGCTTCTGCCGCACTGACTTCAAGCTTGCCTGGGTCTTCCACAGACAACTTGGTGACAGTTCCGTCATCCACAATCATCGCATATCGCTGTGAACGAGTCCCCAGACCAAAACCCGAGCCATCCATCTCAAGCCCAAGAGCCTTTGTGAACTCGCCGTTACCATCTGCAACCATCATTAACTGTTCCGCATTCTTGTCTTTTCCCCAGGCATCCATGACGAAAGCATCATTGACTGACAGACAAACAATGCTGTCCACGCCCTTGGCTTTTAGTTCGTCTGCTTTTACCACGTATCCAGGTAAATGAGCGTTGGAGCAGGTGGGTGTAAATGCTCCTGGTACCGCAAACAGAACGACCTTTTTCCCTCCAAACAAATCACCAACCGACATCGCCGTCGGTTTGCCTTCCTGCATTACATGCAAAGTCGCCTCTGGCAAGCTCGATCCTTCTTGGATTGTCATCGTCACGTCCTCCCGTATTTAAAGTGCAAAATTCTCTAGAACCTCTCATTCCTAGTCAAGATAATTTCGATTTTATGATCACTCCCATGCAAATCTGGGCTGCTCATAATGCGAGACTCTCGTGGACCGACCACACAAACCAACTTCTTTAAACTGATAAATAATGGCAGCGGTCGGCGCGGCTATCACGTCGGTTCCTACTGGCATTCTCAAAATGGGGTGTTCACTGGTATCTACTTTGGTAAAACTCGGCGCATCAGCGCGAAAAAATTGTGTAACAGGTATGCGATGAATACTGGCCACTTCCTCAGGATTAATAGTTGTCTCCAACTCCGTACCGCCCCAAACCACCACAGGAGTGATCGCAAAACCCGATCTAGTGACAAAGTCATCTAAAAAACCAAGTATATGGTTCGTATCGAGCGAGATGCCTACCTCTTCTTCAAGCTCTCTTAAAGCGCAGGCGCTGTAGGTCTCATCAGGCTCTAATTTCCCACCTGGTAGGGCCCACTGACCGGGGTGATTTTTAAGGTTTTCTGATCGACGCGTAAGAATCAGGGCCGCTTGATCAGACCATCCTGAAATATCCTTCAACCCCTCAATATTTGCTCCGGGACCGACCTCCGTTAACACAATAGCGACGGAAGCACGCCTCAAATCAGCCTCGTCCGCCGTAACCACCTCAAATTCACTTAGATTTACTTCTACTTTTCGTCGTAATTCATCAGAACAAATACAGGACTTCAGATCACTCATTTAGATCGACTTAAAATTCAAAGTCACAGTATAGTACAACCGTGACTCATAGCCCTATTCACAAGCAGAGCAAAGCCCTGGCGTATGGACTGGCAGCAATCTTACTTTGGTCTACTGTTGCAACCGCATTTAAGCTGGGCCTGCGTTATCTAGCTATAGAGCAACTCCTATTCCTAGGCATTTTTACTTCTTGGTTATTTTTCCTATCGGTTTTGCTATTAAAGCGTAGTTTTCGTCTTCTGCCTGAAGACCGTATAGTCGCACCGCTCATGGGGCTGTTGAACCCCTTCGCCTATTATCTGATTCTTTTTACCGCCTATGAGCGCCTACCAGCCCACATCGCTCAACCATTAAACTATACTTGGGCAATTACGCTTGCCATTCTGTCCATTCCAATCCTCAAAGAACCATTAACGAAAAATACGACTTTTGGCATCGCCCTAAGTTATTTGGGCGTCTTTGTCTTAGTTTACTTCTCTAATCCCCAGACAGAACAATCCATCGATACCATCGGAGTGTTTCTGGCTTTGCTAAGCACAGTCTTCTGGGCATTGTATTGGATAGCCGGGAAAAGGAGCCAAAGCGATCCGATAAGCTTTACTTTTGTCGCCTTTTCAACCGCTTTGCCACTTTCTCTATACGTGTGTTTAGACGGACCGGGCATGCCAGAAATCGATCAAAATACCCTGACATTCGGTTTATGGGTAGGCTTAATTGAAATGGGCGTCACTTATATCTTGTGGCAAAGAGCATTAGAGCGCACCAACAATACAGGGCGGATGGCTCAGCTGATTTTTCTATCTCCTTTTATTTCATTGGTTTTTATCGCTACCTTTTTAGGGGAAAACATAACCCCAGCGACCATAATCGCTTTGCTAATCATAGTCATCGGCACCTGGGTCACTCAGAGAAAACAACTGGCGTAGCCAAAGCCACTCGTGGTTAGAAATAAAAGCGCATCGAATATCGCCAATAAACCAGCCAATCTGGTGATTCTATCTTCCTTTAAAAGACGGTTTCCTTTTCTCGAGAAACGCGGAGATTCCCTCCTGCCCATCTTCCGTCATAACCATTTCAGAGATGGCTCGCGTTTCCAACTCCATTTGAGTTTCCAAACTCTGGTTAAAGGAACTATCGAGAAGACTCTTCACCTTTTCATAAGCAAGCGACGGACCTTGGCTGATCTTCTCCGCAAGCTTCATGGTCTCACCGGACAAATCATCTTTATCGACTACTTTATTCACGATGCCCCAATCTAAGGCCTCCTCGGCCGAGAGTACCCTGTTCGTCAACATGAGTTCTCGGGTCCTGCGGTCTCCAATACGACGTGGCATAAAGTAGGTGGAAGAGCCATCTGGCGACAAACCGGCGTTCGTATACGCCATAGTAAACACTGAACCTTCACTAGCGATTACCAGATCACAAGCCATCACTAGCGAAAACCCTGCTCCTGCCGCAGTACCATTTACTGACGCAATCACTGGCGCTCGATTTCTGCTTAACCTAGATAGCCCCAAATGCAAATCCGCTGCCATCTCCATCATCAAGCGCCCTGCGCCCTCTTTGGCGCTGGCAAATTCGCTCAAGTCACCGCCAGCACAAAACATTCTGCCAGTTGAGGTCAAAACAACCGATCTAACACTTTCATCTTGAGATACATCCAAAGAAACCTGATTCAATTCTTTAGCCATGAGCGGATTCATCGCATTCGCGGAGTCCGCACGATTCAAACAAATTGTTGCAATACCGTCCTTCACATCGTACTTCAATGTCTCATACATAGCTCATTACCTCTTGTATTCCTCTAACTCGAACTAGCTTAACTTCACTATTAAAAAGCATTAAGCTGATTGACTTTCTCATAAGCTAGTTTAAAGCATATCTTGAAACAATGAGTAACCCAGTTGTCTTAATAACCGGTGGCGCAAGAGGTATCGGTGCCGGTATCGCGAAGTCTTTTTTGAAGGCAGGTTACTCCACCATGATTGCGGACATAGGCGTCCATTCAGATAAAACCGATTGGGCTTACGAATTCGCAACCCCTTCCGACATTAATGCTCTTAAAAAAGAGTCACCAGATTTGAGAGCTTGCTTTGTTGATGTCACTAAGTTCAAGAGCTGCCAAGAGGCCGTTAGCCAGACGGTTGAATCCTTTGGTCGACTTGACGTGTTAATTAATAACGCGGGCGTAGTTAATTCTGGGCCAATCGAGTCTTTCGACGAAACAGCCTGGGATAAGATATTTGAGGTGAATACGAAGGGTATATTTCTAATGACCAAGGCAGCTCTGCCAGATTTAAAGAAATCGAAAGCACCTTCGATTATCAATACGGCGTCCATCGCAGGCAAAAAAGGATATGCCAATATGAGTGCCTACTGTGGTTCTAAATTTGCTGCGATCGGCATCACACAATCTCTGGCTAACGAACTTGCTCCTGATGGAATACGAGTTAACGCCATCTGTCCTGGGATGGTTGGGACAGCAATGTGGCTCGAACACCTGTTACCTACCAATGCAACGGATCACAGCCAAAAAACGCAAGAGTTTGAAGAAATGATGCAAGAACGTATTCCCCTGGGTAGACCACAGACCAGCGAAGACATGGGCCAAGCTGCGCTATACCTTGCGACAGCGGATAATGTAACTGGAGTCTCTTTATCTGTATCCGGCGGTTTTGAGGTGAACTAATGAAATGGTTCAAAGACCCGCTAATCTTATTCTTTATAGGAGGCGCATTTTTATTCGCAATTGCAGAGTTAGCAGACTCTGACGAGATTTCCTATCAAATAGATATAAGAGAATCAGATCTCACACGTTTGAACGATCAATGGGCGATGCAAATGAGAAGACCTGCGACAGAGCAGGAGCTAGGAAATCTTACTGAACAACTCATCAAAGAAGAAATCTATTACCGCGAGGCAATGCGATTAGGCCTGGATCAAAACGACACCATTGTCAGAAGAAGAATGGTACAAAAACTGACTTTTCTGACAGAAGATATTGCAACAACCGATATCCCCGACGAACAAGCACTTAAAGATTACTACGACGAAAACACCGAAGAATATAGACAGCCAAAAAGATATTCCTTCCAGCATAGATACTTTTCATCTGATCGACGCGAAGACGCGCAGGAAGATGCCGAAGCTTCACTGTTTAACAACAAAGATTTGGGTGATCCCTTTATGCTACAAAAAGCCTATAACAAGCGGTCAGAACGAGAGATAGCAGACCTTTTCGGCAGAGAGTTTGCTCAATCAATAGCGATTCTCGAACCAAGCGACCAATGGCAAGGTCCACTGAAATCTGCATACGGCTTTCACACTCTTCTGCTTGAAACGACTCAAGAAAGCTATATCAAGGACTACGAGACTGTGACAGGGAGAGTATTGATAGACTTTCAGCAAGAAACACGCAGAGTGGCAAACGAACAGTATTTCCTTGATCTAAGAAACAAATATTCTGTAAACCTACCTAATTGATAATCAATGCGAGGAAAGGTACTTTTTTTATCCCTATTTCTGATCTCCTTCGCGGCTGTAAGTCATGAAGTCAGGCCTGCTTATCTGCAGATCGATGAAATAAAAACTCAGGACGACCAATCTTTGTATCAAATCCTGTGGAAGCAACCTGTTGTTCAAAACAGGCGGCTACCCCTGAATCCAATATTTCCTGAAAACTGCGAACTCAATAATCGATTGCCAATTGAAATAACTAATGGTGCTCTTCTTCACCACTGGATCACCGATTGCGAGCTCAAGAACTCGAAAATCCACATAGACGGCCTTTCGGTTACGCTCACCGATGTCATGGTCAGATGGAATTCCAGTAACGGAGATGCCAAAAATTACCTGCTTCGGCCCGAAGACCCTACCTTGGATCTTGCGGGAGAAGCAACGCAGACAAGCTCTTACTTGCTAGTGGGTATCGAACACCTTGTTTTTGGAATTGATCATGTCCTTTTTGTGATGTGCCTATTCTTCCTGATCAGGGACCCCATTACTCTTATCAAGACCATCACCTCTTTCACAATAGCTCATAGCATCACTCTGGCTCTCTCCGTGCTACAACTGGTTGAGCTTGACCAAGGACCCATTGAGGCGGTGATTGCTCTTTCTATCGTTTTTCTCGCCAGAGAACTTCTTGTTAACGGCCCCTCGAAATCTTCGATGACTCTCGCCAAACCCTGGCTTATAGCGTTTTTTTTCGGCTTACTCCATGGTCTAGGATTTGCCGGGGCACTTAGAGAAATTGGATTGCCAGAAGATTCTTTTTGGTCATCTTTACTACTCTTTAATCTAGGCATTGAGCTTGGCCAGATCCTAGTAATTGGTCTACTAGCGTGTCTAACGTGGTTGCTGGCTCAGCTAAAATTCAGACAGCGGGGCATTACCTATGCAAGCTGGATTGTGGGCATGGTAGCCGCCTACTGGACCATAGATCGCACGCTTCTTCTGATATAATTTTTTCGTTAGCAACCGGAGCTTCGTTAATGCAATACATCAAAACTTATCTTCTATTGTCAGTTTTATTCATTGTTTTAGGATGCGGTCAAAAAAGCTTGGCTCCAGAAGAAAAAATTAGAATTCAAATGGAGACTGCTCAATCAGGAGACGTCATCCAAATTCCAGAGGGTGTTTTTAAATTTAGGCGTAGCTTGGTCATGAACGCTGATGGCGTAACAATAGCAGGCGCAGGGATGAATAAGACCATTCTTTCCTTTTCCGAACAGATTGCTGGAGCAGAAGGTCTTAGCGTAAACGCCAGTAAGTTTACCATCGAGGACCTAGCGATTGAGGATACGATAGGTGACGCACTTAAAGTTAACGAAGGCAAGGATATTGTTATTCGCAGAGTGCGAACAGAATGGACCCGTGGGCCAAATGTGAAAAACGGCGCCTATGGTATCTACCCGGTACAGATCACCAATCTTTTGGTTGAAGAGTCTGTTGCTATCGCCGCTTCAGATGCAGGAATCTATGTAGGTCAATCAGACAATATAATTGTTAAAAACAATAGAGCTGAGTACAACGTTGCCGGTATCGAGATTGAAAACTCAACAAACGCAGACGTTTTCGACAACATGGCCAAAAATAATACGGGCGGAATACTCGTCTTTAATATGCCGCAAATACCAAAGACAGGTCATAGCACTCGGGTATTTAGAAATTCAATTATCGAAAACAATACCGAAAATTTCGCAGCAGAAGGTACCGCGGTCTCCGGGGTACCCAAGGGCTCAGGGATATTGATTAATTCAAATGATCTCGTAGAAGTCTTTGACAACGAATTCAAAGACAACGACACCGCGAACATCGTGATCTCGAGTTACTTCAGTGCTAACTTTGCCGGCCAACGCGAACTTGCAGAGGAATTCGACCCCTATCCTGAGAGGATTTTTATTTACGACAATACCTTTGTGGGGGGTGGCTCTGAACCGGGCAGGGACTATCTCTTACAACTTAAAAACGCAGTGTTTGGCGAAAAAGGTCGATTCCCTGATGTCATTTGGGATGGCATGACAAACCCAGAAAAGCCCGAGACAAAGCTCATTTGCGTTCAAAATGACGGCGCAAAGGTCCTGAATATTGACCTAGCCAACGAATTCGCGGAACCACGAATCGACGAAGCTTTACATAATTGCGTGCTCCCAAAACTCACAGAAGTTGTATTGAGTGCTAGCTAAGACAATACACAGCTTGTTCTGTTTTTGTCTGTTGCTTGTGTTGGGTTGTGGTAAATCAGGACCTGAGAGCAGTAGATTCTTCGTTGCAGACGAATATCCAGAAAAACTTTCAGATTGGGGTCTAATTTGGCTGGAGGGCGATTCGATCAAAATTTCTGAAGACTCGACTGTTTATACTCTCAATTCCTCCTTATTTTCTGACTACGCATCAAAACTCCGGACAATTAGACTGCCCAAGGATCAGCCGGCAATTTATCAGGAGAACGATTCCTTTGTATTTCCAATGGGTACCGTTATTTCCAAAACATTTTTTTATAGAAGCTCTGACCAGCAGACCGTGAGCCTCAACAACGATTGGAACGGATCTCCCGAGGATTTAACACTAGATACCATAAGGCTCATGGAGACGCGCTTGTTGGTAATGCAGAAAACAGGCTGGGAAGCCCTTCCATACATTTGGGAAGGGGAAGACGCTTATCTGACGATCACCGGTGACCTGCAAGAATTAGTGCGCGCCAATACTGACGAGACGTTTTTCTACCAGATACCAAGCAAGAATCAATGCGCAAGCTGCCACACCACTAATCATAGCGAAGGTGCTTTATTGCCAATAGGGCTAAAAGCTAGACATCTGAACCACTCAAATACTGACTATGGAAAAAACCAATTACTCTATCTCCAAAAAAACAGGCGATTGGCAGGGTTGTCCAATCTAGAGAAAGTTCCCAAGCTCGCTGACTTCTCAGATCAGTCAGAATCTTTGGAAGCTCGCGCTAGAGCCTACCTAGATATCAATTGCGCGCATTGCCACAATCAACAAGGTCCCGCAGACACATCTGCTTTGCTCCTAGAGTACACTGATCTCGATCCCCGCTCCTACGGGAGATGTAAACCTCCAATTGCGACTGGCAGAGGATCCGGTGGACTTCTGTATTCGATAGTCCCCGGTCAAGCACACGAATCCATTATGTCTTTTCGTTTAAGCTCCAGAGATCCTGCCGAAATGATGCCCGAAATCGGCAGAACGCTAGTGCACACCGAAGGAGTAGCGCTTATTAATCGCTGGATTAATTCAATGAGCGGTAGATGCGTCTAAACAGAGTTAACGGTAAACAAAGTATTTATTAGCACAGTAATTGAAAATCGTAGCTAAAATCGACCCGATAATAAGGCCAATTAGCGGCCCTTGAAAAGAATATCCGTAAGCTAACCAAAATCCGTACACGGAAAAATTTAAGCCAGTGCTTATACTCTGCATTATCAAAAATCTGATCAGAGTAACAGTCGAAGCACTAGTAAAAAAAGTAAACCTGGCATGCAAAAAAAACGCCGCTAATAGCGCAATCAAACAGGACACTATTCTGGAAACGAGCGGGGATAAAGAGAATACTTTTATTAATGAAAACAACACAAAACCATCGATGATAAAAATCAAGCCGCCCACCAAAAGAAACCGAAAAACCTGATCAAGCTCCTTACTCACCCAGCCTCCTCCTCTCATTTTTATCATCAAGCTCGTTTTAAGCCATTTTTTTAAATCTCCCACTAAAGATAAAGCTCTTTCAGAGGAAACTACAAAAGACACCCATAAGCAGTTAACATCCACTAAACACTGTACTTACGAAGTTAGTAGCCCAATGACAGAAGAATTAAGCATCCCTATTGTCTGTCCAACCGAAACCGTTATTGAAGATTGGATAGATTACAATGGCCATCTCAATATGGCCTTTTATAACGTTATTTTCGATCACGGGATAGACCACCTCTATGATCTTCTGGGTATCGGCAAGGCCTACACAGAGAGCGGTATAGGATCGTGCTTTACTTTAGAGGCGCACATACATTATCTAAACGAGTTGTCTTTAGGCGATGAAGTAAGAGTAGAATTAAGGCTGATCAATTTCGATTCCAAGAGAATCCACATCTTTGAAGAGATGTACCACCAGAAAGAAGGCTACCTGGCAGCAACCTCAGAGCAAATCGGTATGCATGTTGATATGAAAACCAGGCGATCCTCTCCGCTGCCCGATCAAGTTCAGTCCAAATTAGGCTTACTCCTGGAGAGCCACGCAAAACTGCCCTTACCCGAGCAACTCGGCCACCAGATCGGCATTAAAAATCGTTGATCTTCCTTTCCTGAACTCAGCCAGGTGAGTCGCTTCGTTTAGTAGCCTTCTAGTTCACCAAAACGGTTGCGATGAAAATTGACGTCACCAAAAGTCTGCTCTGTGACCGCTGCTCGTTTTATGAAAAATCCAATATCAAATTCATCTGTCATGCCTATACCGCCATGCATCTGAATGCCTTCTCGCGAAACTAGGTTAAAGGTTTCACCGACCTTTGCTTTCGTCAAGCTAGCTAATTTTGAAACTTCCTCAGCATCTCGATCTTCCTCAAGAGCTGTTAGAGCCTCTAGAACGCATGATTTAGACAACTCGATCTCACAAAACATATTTGCGGCGCGATGCTTAAGGGCTTGAAAAGAACCGATCGCAACACCGAATTGCTTTCTTTCCTTCAAATAGTCGACAGTTCTCTCAAAACACTCCTGCAAACTACCAAGCATCTCTGCGGAAATCCCTATTCTGGCTATGTCCAGGGCCGGATCTAATACATCCGCGCCTTTCCCAAGCTCTCCTATCACGGCATCTAAGGAGACACTCACATTGCTCAGTTCTATATTGGCAGCATTCCTTGAGTCAGCCATCATAGTTCGAATCACGTTAACCCCGTCCGCTTCTCTATCTACCAGGAAGAGGCTAATCCCATCCCGATCTGCAGCCTCGCCAGAGGTCCTAGCAACAACAATTAATTTGTCAGCGACATGACCGTCCAATACAAAGGTTTTCTTACCGTTTAGGGTAAAAGAGTCCCCGCTCGACTCCGCCTGAGTAGCTATTTTGTAGGGACTGTGTCGGTGGGACTCTTCTAGTGCTAACGCCAGAAGTAGCTCACCCGCAGCAACTTTTGTCAGCAAGTCACTTTTTTGCGAATCATTGCCACCAAGATTCACGATCGTTCCGCCCACCCAAACTGACGAATAGAGCGGACTTGCAGTCAACGTTCTGCCAGACTCTTCGGTCACCACACCTAAACCCTTATATCCAAAGGCCAAACCGCCGTGCTCCTCACTCCAGGGAATCGCAGCCCAACCCAAATCAACCATACCTTTCCAACTATCACGGTCAAACCCGTCGGTGCTGGATTCATCACGCAACTTTCTCAACTGACCAATCGGCGTATTGTTCGTACAAAAATCTTTTGCACTGTCCTTAAGCATGGTTTGCTCTTCATTTAGAATCATCGCCATTAGAATTCCCCTTTACATTTCCCTAACTGCCAACTGAACGCGCACCGCGTTTCCTCCGTTGCGCGTATCAGTGATTTATCGTCATTTTACTGAGACTTGTATTGTATCGGTACTAAACCAATTGCTCAAAGCTTGTATTTTACAGGTCTGAACCTATACAACCTAGTCTCAGCCATTATGAACAAATTCTTGAGCGTTTTATAAAAGGCTGTTTCAGCTGCTAATTCCAGTAAGTCCTGACTATTCAATCAGTATTGCCTCCTTCAACCCACACTGGAGTCTGGCTCAGGCGAGTCCTGCTCAACACAGTGAGCACACGATCCAGCGTCTGTTTGCCAATTTTGTTGGCCATTCTCAAGACCTCGACCGTAAGCCCCTGAACATAGCGATCGCTATCGTCCAAGCCGGCTTCGATTAGATTACTCAACTGTTGTTCTGTAAATTCGTGATTAGCTGAAGCTTGGACTAGCGCGTAAGCAATAGACTGCCGTACCGTTGATCTAGGCATCAGCGCAACCTCAGTATTATTCATCTCGACGCCAGCAAACAGCCGTTCTATCAATGCGTCGATTATTTCTGTTGCGCAATGACGCGCTTGACGTACAACTTGACCTAATGTGTACGCACTATTCGATCGAACCAAGTCGTCTTCATCTAACTTCAATCGATCGATTAAAGCTGCAACGACCTCTTTCTCGTTCAAGAGCACGTGAGCACCAAGTGCGTAGACTGCCATCCTCCTTGTACTCACTCGTTTGGCGCGAGTCAGCTTAATAAGTCTTTCTACGTCCGGCGCAATTGACGCTCTAATACCGTAACAGCCGGCCCTCCGAGTACTTTCCGAATCATCTTCCAAAGCCTCAAATAAAAGACTCTCACTCTTAGAATCATGACTCACCGCAAGCAGATAAGCGGACTCTATTCTTTTGCTCTCATCTGAAGATCGCAATGCCTTTCCTAACTCATCAACATCAATCTTTGTCGCTGTGTCTTCCTCTGGCGATAGACCACCCTTACTCCAATTCCAAATGTGATTAATTACAGGACGCAGCTGTTCACGGACGTCTCCAAGATTCAGATGGGAATTCCTATAATCCCAGGCAGGGCCTTCGGGATTTGTGGTTCGCATAAAATGAAATTTATACATGTACCTTGATATCTGTCCTTCTAGGCTACGGGAACCACGGTGGAAAATGTCGTAATTACAAATGACCGCACTCCCTTTGGGAAGGGTCAGAAATAATCTCTCAACATCGGGCACACCCAAAGACTGAATTTCGTGTTCGAGCTGTAAATCTCTCTGTTTTAAGTCCTCACTGCCCAAGAGATTTCGTTTCTCCGTACGATCGATTGGATCTCCTCTATGCCAATCTCCATCTTCTTTTTCGAAGTCCGTTGTCCAGTATTGGGAACCTTTGAGAATTTCAGTAGGGCCGTTGAGCAAAGTCACCTGCTGGGGATAGTAAAACAGTATCGCCCAGTCCGGATGGTGGGAACGATAGTGTCCACGTTCATTCCAGGGTAAGTTGCCATCTTGGTGAAAGCCCTGATCAGCCGGTCCACTTCGATGCACAAAATTGTGTGGGTGCAACACATAATCTTTACCCAATATGCTGGTAAGCGCCCCGCTAACTCCTGGCTCCTCTAGCAACCTGTCAATCAAAGGAATCTGTGCTCGAAGATTATCGCCAATAATGTCCAAGTGCGGGGTTTTCGTTTTAGCACCTTTGACTAATTCATAAATTCCTTCAGCTTTTTGATAAAGAAAATCATGAAAATCCTCTCCCAGCGAAATGGGATCAACAACCACAAAACCGTCGACCAAATAACTACGAAAAGCTTCATCACTAAGTAGATGATTCATCTTTTTAACCTAATCGAAAGCAGAAAGAATTTCCTCGTCAATGTATTGAAAATTATCAGGCGCCACGGTTGATATACCTCCTAACATCACTTCCTCGGCGCCAGCATCAATCAACTCTCCTATTCGATCAATAACCATATTTTTGGGGCCTGCTGCCGTTCCCTCACCCAGGTTCCTGCCTTTCACGAAAGCCTCGACTTCGTCTCCATCATCACTCACTAGGGTTGGCATCAGTACTGTCTTTTTGATTTCAGATGGATCCCTTCCCCAATCCTCACAGTGTTTGTTCAAGACTCCCACTTTGTGTTGAAAATACTCGGCGGTCATAGGACCTCCAGCCCACCCGTCTAAATTCATAATATCCCCGTATCTTGCAAGAGTACGAAGAGTTCTCTTCTCGCCCGTACCTCCAATAAGAATGGGGATATGTGGGCCCTGAAAACAAGCCGGTGAAAGAGGCGCATTATCCAATTTATAGTAAGCTCCCTGAAAATCCACGGGCTCATCAGACAAAAACAATCCCCTGATTAAGGCGCAAGCTTCCTCAAACCTGTCCTGTCGTTCCTTCATCGAGGGAAATTCCCAGCCGTACGCTTCGTGCTCACGTTTAAACCACGCAGCTCCTATCCCCAATACGAAGCGTCCCTGACTAATATGATCAACAGTTGAAGCCATCTTTGCGACCAGTCCTGGATTACGATAGGTGTTTCCTAAGACCAGATGCCCCATGCGAAGTCGCTCCGTCATCGCCGCAACCGCCGATAAAACCGTAAATCCCTCGTGCGCTGTCAAGTGCTCTTCTTCGGGTCGGCCAGGAGGAGGTATGAAATGATCAGCGAACCAAATACTGTCCCAGCGGCCTTGATCCATCGTTTTGGCAACACTGGCTATCTCTTCCCAGGTATTTCGATACACCCCAACTTGAGCTCCAAATTTCATATTTCTCTCCGCTTCAATATTGTCTAAATCATTGCTTCGATCAATGTGGGCCCTGCAGTCCTCAGAGATTCAGCCAAGGCCTTGTTAAACTCTTCTGCAGTTCTTACTCGCCAAGCAGGCACTCCCATTCCCTCAGCCAATGATACCCAATTTAATTCCGGATTCCCCAAATCCAACATGCTCATTGCTTTAGGTCCAGGATTGTGCGCGCCGACGCGACCAAACTCGATCTGAAGTATCGAATATTTTTGATTTGCAAAGATGAGGGTCGTCACATCCAGTCGTTCCCTGGCTTGTGTCCATAGAGCCTGAACGGTGTACATTCCGCCACCATCTGCCTGCAAACAGATAACCCGCCGATCTGGCGAGGCCACTGCCGCTCCGGTTGCGCAGGGCAATCCATATCCTATAGAACCACCCGTCAGCATTAACCAGTCATGGGGAGGACAAGTTCTAGTCAACATTGTCGCGCCTCCGCCACAGGTCCCTCCCTCATCGACTACTATCGCGTCTTCCGGGAAAAGGTGCGCCAGTGATGCACCAATAGACATAGGATTAAGCTCTCCTTTGGGAAGCTCCGGTCGTTCAAGCGCAACAAGATTTGCCTCAACTCCATCTGCACCAATTTTTTCTGCAAGTGCTTCTAATGCGCCAACCACATCTTCATCTCGCTCGACCAGGGTGTGCAACTCACAGCCTTCCGGAGTCAACCAATTCGGCTTGTCTGGGTACGCAAAAAACGTAACGGGTGGTTGGCTACTACATAAAATGATGTGACGAGTCCCTGCCAGCACCTCTGCAGCTTGTTCCCCAAAATATGGCAATCGCAATAATTCAGCTCTACCAGCCCCCCTTTGAAGTCTAGGGATAAAAGTGTCCATGATTACTCTGGCTCCGGTTGCCTGGGCAATCCTGTCCGCTAACTCCGATTTTTCTGACGTGATATGGCCGTTCATCAAGATCACACACGGCTCATCGCCCTTTAAAACCGAGGCAACTTCGTCTACCGCGTTCTGGTCATAAGCCTTGGCAGACGAAGGAGATGCTGGCTTTGCAATCGCGGAAGTCCTGTTCCAAGCTGTATCTGCAGGAAGTATCAGCGTCGCTACTTGCCCAGGCGGTTTAAGCGCAGCTTCAACTGCCTCAGCGCCATCTGCCGCCACGTCATCCGCGGATTGGGAAACTTTTACCCATCCGGACACAGGACTAGCGACTCCCTCTACATCAGAGGTCAATGGCGCATCGTACTTACGGTGGTAGGTTGCATGATCACCTACTACGTTAACCACCGGAGTTCTGGCCTTTTTTGCATTGTGTAAATTAGCCCATCCGTTACCAAAACCAGGACCCAAATGAGTAAGAGTTGCTGCTGGTAACCCCGACATGCGACCATAACCATCGGCTGCACCGGTCACTACACCTTCAAATAATCCCAAAACACATCGCATCTCTGGATTCGTATCTAGAGCAGCAACAAAATGCATCTCCGATGTTCCAGGATTAGCGAAACAAACATCAACCTGCGAATCCACTAGAGTTTGGACCAAACTCTCAGCCCCGCTTCTATCTTTGACCACTTCGGACATACTTCTCTCTATACTAATTTGGTTAGGATTTAATATACTCGGCGGATAACGCTTGCGCTAGACAGAAAGAGCAGTTGAAAACTCTTGTCCTTAGAAAATATTGGTAATACAGAGCCAGAAATCAGAGCCCTTAAACCATGCATGGAACTTAACAATTGAAATTACTCCGAGAGGTAAATCACCGGCTTAAATCAACTCTTCCCGAGGCCTACATAGAAATAGTCTCTCTACCAGGTCTTCCTTCACTGCATCTAGGGCTTATCAATAGCGACTTCCCCACAGGCCCTCTCGATGCTGACACCATGAAGGCGGTTATAAGAAAACCCGCTTATTGGGCATTTTGTTGGGGAAGCGGCCTCGCAACCGCCTCGTATATTCTGAGCAATCCTAACCTTGTATTAGATAGGACCATATGCGATTTAGGAACCGGTTCTGGAGTCGTCGCGATTGCAGCAAAAAAAGCAGGTGCCCGAGAGGTTTGGGCATGCGATATCGACCCAGATGCTTTGAAAGCGACTGAACTAAACTGTCACATTAATGAACTAAAGGTGAGTTTGGTTGACAGTCTCGATAAGATTTCAACACCAGTGTCTCTCATGTTTATGGCGGACGTGCTCTACGATAAGAATAATTTCGCTCTAATTGAAGTCGCTCTGGGGCGCACTGAAGAGCTGATTATTTCAGATTCGAGAATAAATAATCTCGAAGACAGTCGTTTCAAAATTTTCAATAAGATGGAAATGTTAACTCTTCCGAATCTTGGAGAATTTGACGAGTATAAAGAGGTAACTTTCTATTCCTCAAAAAAGAACTATCTGTAGAAAGCCAAGCTCAAATCATTGACTAGGGTGCTCGCTAGAACAATTTCACTTTGAAAAACAGGGGACTCCAGCAGCTCCACTGCAGATTCTCGACCCCCTAAATTAAAGGCCCAAATGGATTGCCATTTCCTGTCATGCTCAACGATCGGTTCGAGAAATTCAAAGACTTCATGTCCACCATGCCGTTTTATCACTTTCTTAAGATTCTCAACTGCTGCTGCCGCTAAATCTTTTGAATCTTCTGCTGAGATTCTGCAGATTAATAGATTACTGAGAGATTCCTTTGCAATGGATGCATAGTCGCTAAACCGAGCGGATTCAGGAATATAAGCTGGCTCCTCTTGGAAGACATTGGACATATTTGTGATCGCATACAAATACCCTTCATGTGATGGAAATTCATAGAACATCAGTCTTCTTTCTGTATGCATTGAAAACCCTTGTATCTCGAAATCGAATTTCAGATCTGCAATCAAAGTACCCTCTTCAGATTCAAATAGAGTTGTCTGCTCGTCAAAGGGATCCCTTTTAAGGCCTCCAAGATCAGGTGTAGAAGCAAAACCGACCACAAGATATTGACCATCGGATTGCTTAGTCAGAGAAACCAATTGAAAAAAAGTCGACCCAGCGAGAAGATAGGTCCCACCACCGATCAAAGTGGTTACAAAAGAGCCAATAAAAACAAATCTAAGAAAACTAGACATTGCTTGCAATCAACAAAACATCAGCAAATAACATAACGCTAGCATAATGAAGTAGTCATTCGCTGGTAAGACTATTTCCAATATTTTTCCTTTTAGACTTCTACGGAGAAGCCATTAGAATTTCGCTACCAATCAGAAAATCACTTTAGCGAGGCCTCAATAATGGTTGTCAAAGAATCGGCCGTCCAATCCGGTGAAATTGAATTAAACGTATTCACTATGGGGAATAATGAAACGAAACCCATAGTTTTGGTCCATGGGCTAAGAGACTCGGCTAAGTCTCTCTTTCCTCTGGGAGTTGAACTCGCAAAAAACTATCTCGTGTTAATCCCCGATCTTAGAGGACATGGGGCGAGCCCTCACTTTAATTCTTATCAAATGCCAGATTTCCTCGGCGATCTTCATGAAATCATCGCCACTTTAACAAAGGGATCCTGTGCTCTATTTGGTCACAGTCTCGGAGGACACATCGCCTCTCGGTATAGCGCTCTTTTCCCTGAAATAATCAGGTGCTTGATGCTCGTAGAGGGGCTAGGTCCCCCAACGAAAAAAGATGATAACGAAGGTGATTACGTCCGGTACTATCGCAATAGCCTAGAATCCCGACTCATCAATGCGCGCAAAGGGTCACGGCCATTAAAGGATCTAGATCATGCCATTGGCCGCCTAATGCTCAATAATCCAAGATTGAATAAAGAACGTGCAAAAGAATTGGCAACAAGCCTAACAGTCGAATCAAACGGTCTCCTCTATTGGAATTTTGACCCAAAAGCTAATGGAGTATTCATTGGGGCTTCTCAAATGGAAAATGAGAAGTTTTGGCGTCAAGTTGAGTGTCCAACTTGTATCGTGAGCGGCGCCTTGTCCCACGAATACTGGAGTAGAGAGCTAACCTCTGGCGAAAGATCAGGGTATTTTCAACAAGGGGAAATGGAGGAGCGAGTCTCAGTTTTTCAGAATGCTGAACATATTTGGTTCGAAAATTCTGGACACATGGTCCACTATGATGAGCCTGAGAGACTTGCAAACCTTTGCATAGAATTTTTGGAGGAGAAGTATGACTGAAATTATTGCAAGCGATCAACAAACCTTCGATGGGTCCGAGATCGTAACAGCCCTAAACCAATTTCTTCGTCTCAGGACGACGCCCATTGGAATGAAACTATTCACTTCAGTTGAAGAAATGGAATCCATTGAGCGCATTCGAAGACCTCGAGACATTCATACCACTGACCAAATCGTTGGTCAGGCATCTCGAAATGGATGGACAGTAGGTATAACAGTGGATGATTTAGTGGGAGCCCAATGTAGCACTGTTATTGGTCTAAGCCCTAGGGACGACGAGTGGCTATCCGGGGATCGCATGGCTGGCGTTTGGTATGCAGACCAAGCAGAAGCATCCGAACATCAGGCAGCAATGGACGTTGTTCAATACGGAAATTACAAAGCAATGGCCGTTAGTCCGCTGGCTGCAGGACGGTTAAATCCCCCTGATATTTGCCTAATTTACGCCACTCCTGCCCAGATGATTCTCTTCATCAATGGTCTACAGTGGACTGGGTACAAAAAGTTGGAGTGGGGTTGTGTCGGGGAATCCGCTTGTGCAGATTCATGGGGAAGAGCTCTTTCGACTGGAGAGCCAAGTCTTTCGATTCCCTGCTTCGCTGAAAGGCGATATGGAGGCGTAATGGAAGATGAATTACTCATGGCTATTCCTCCAAGCTATCTACCCAAAGTAATCCAAGGCCTAGAAGCGCTTTCACGAAATGGTCTTCGATACCCG
>JBJKYX010000029.1:0-33632 GCA_045560825.1 Candidatus Azotimanducaceae bacterium | reverse complement strand
TCGTCAAAAAAATGAGGATTAGATTTCATCTTGACGTGCTCTTGAGGGCTCCAATCCTCCAGGACATATGCTCCATTCGACACCCAGTGTTCTGGCTTAACCCAGTCACTACCCACGTTTTTAATGATATGTTTTGGAACTGGAAAACCTGTAGGGTAAAGCAGTCGCTCCAACAGGTAAGGGTAGGGTTGGTCAAGTTCAATAACCAAAACATGAGGCCCCTCGGAATAGACGCCGAGCGAGCTCGGCGCTTTCTTTGCGTTATTGACTAGCTCTGCATTTTTTATCATGTAAAGAAAATACGAGAGACTAGCTGCTGTGTGAGGATTCAATAGTCTTCTAAATGAATAAACAAAATCCTCTGCTGTTAAGTTTTTACCATCTGACCATTTAAGTTCTTTTCTCAAAAAAAAGCGCCAAGTTAATCCGTCATCGCTCGTTTCCCAGGATTTGGCAGCTCCGGGAACGATCTCTCCTTTGGCGTTGAAGGTGGTCAAACCCAGAAATAGATCGTTTAGCAGGGTTTCTTCGAGACGCAGATTATACTTATGAGGATCCAATGTCGCAGGTTCTCCAGAATTTCCAATCAGCAGGGTTTTACTATTGTCGCTTGATGCTGAGGCGACAAACAGGAAAGACAAAAGTAGTCCAATTAAAAGTTTCATTATAATGTGCTCCTCTTAGGTATAGCATAACGAAGAAGCAAGTGTGAGTTTAGATCCATTAACCATGGCCGAAACGTATTTGATTGCCGATATTGGAGCGACTAATGCTCGATTCAGGATGATTGGAGAGTTTGAAGGTCCAGGAAATTTAGCGCTAAGGACGATTGATTACAGCACTTCAGAGGAGCTCTTGTTGGCGGCGAAGAACGAGTTGCAAATTGAGAATCTGTCGGGTGCGATGCTCTCTGTTGCCGGACCTGTTAATAAGGATAGAGGCAGCGTCGTTCTCACTAATTCTGGGCACTATTTTTTGGCAGAAGAACTAGAAAAAACTCTTGGCTGCTCCGTGTGGTTTGAAAATGACTTTGTAGCTCTTGCCCATGGATTAGATTGTTTCGTCGATTTACTTCAGCTGGGAGGGAATTTAGCAAATGAGCTGGTATCCGCGGTCTTAGGTCCAGGTTCGGGCCTTGGTATGGCAACGATTTTGAGAGAAGAAAATTGTCTCAGAGTTCTGGCTTCAGAGGGTGGGCATGCGGATTTTGCTCCCGGATCTCATTTGGAGAGTGAAATATGGTCCGTTCTAGCAATGGATTCAAAATATGTTAGCTGGGAGTCGGTGCTTTCTGGAAATGGCCTGGTTCGACTATACGAAGCGATGTGTCGAGTATGGGGGTCTAAATCCTCAAACTATGAAGCCGAAGATATTACTCGCTTAGGTGTCTCCTTAGATGACCCTATATGCCACCAAACTCTGGAAACTTTTTATGGGATTCTCGGATCGGTCGCAGGCAACTTCGTCTTGACTGTAGGCGCTTTGGGGGGAGTGTATTTTGCCGGCTCAATTGTTCCGGCAACTAGTGACTTCGCTTTAAAGAGCCCGTTACGCAGGAGATTCGAAGAGAAAGAGGCTCTGGAACAGCTTTTAAGCACTGTACCTATATTTATTATTAAAGATTCAAGCCCCGGTTTGATTGGGGTTGAACAGTGCTTGGAAAAACGGCTTAACCATCAATAGATTCATCCATCTGCCTGGGAACGCCCTCTGGCTTGAATATTTTGCCTGCGCGCCGCGACCTCCGTTTCTGGTCTGTGTTTCTTTGAGTGAATTCGGTTAGCTTCCTTTTCCCATTTCAGCCCATCGTGAAGCGTAGAGAGCCAGCCAGAATCCATTATCCGTCTGATTTCCGCTCGTGTAGCGGGATCAGTGGAGGCAATGTCCTGAGCCAATTCGATGCAGACACTGATGAGTTCTTTCTCCTCTACCACTCGATTTACCAAGCCCCAGTTCATCGCGTTTTCTGCGTCTAGAAAATTGCCTGTTAGGCTAAGTTCCTTTGCCCGATTAATTCCTATCAGTCTTGGTAATTTTTGTGACAACCCCCAACCTGGCACGACCCCAACTCTCGCGTGCGTATCCGCAAACTTTGCATTAGGCGTTGCAATCAGGAAATCGCACATTAGAGCAAGCTCAAACCCTCCCGTGATGGCAAATCCATTGACGGCTCCGATTACCGGTTTTCCGACTTCAGCGATCGATAGTTCGACATCTCGAGCCAGAGCTTTTTCTTTTTTGTCGACTTCTCCGCCTAGTTCTTTCAGATCAAGCCCAACAGAAAATGCTCGTCCTGCTCCGGTTAGAACGATTACCTGGGTTTGTGTGTCTTTAGCTAGCAGGTCAAAAGTTGAGCTAATGCTGTTTCTCAGTTCTGTTGATAGCGCATTCAAAGCTTTTGGTCGATTGAGAGTGACTAGGGTGACCGCGTCTAGCCGATCAATCTTTATAAGTTCGTTGTCCATAAGCGTTTTAGTATTTTGATTTTCTGGATTCTATCAATTGACTGCATGTGGTGGTGGGATTTTTTGATGGTTGCAAAATTCAAATTAACTTTCGTGCTCGAGCCGCCTTCGGTGATTTGTCGACAACATTGATTTACTATAACGGTGTATTGTTGATGCGAATCATATGATAAAAAAAACAAAGCAAATGGTTCTGATCGGCTGCGCTTGCTTGACTTCTTCCTGCAGCACGTTAATCAGTTCAGTGACACAAGGTTTTGCAGAAGACCTTTCGGTTGCGATTTTGGAAAGTGAAGATCTCGAGATGGTGAGAGATGGAGCACCGGCCTATCTGATTTTGCTTGATGGCTTGATAAGTAATTCGCCTGATGACAAATTCCTGTTAAGACAGTCCGCTGTTCTGCATTCTGCTTATGCAGGTGCTTTCGTCGACGATCAGGACCGTTCAAAATTGCTAGCTGACAAAGCAAAAAATCTTGCGATTCGTGCGATCTGTTTGTCGCTTAAGGGTGGTTGCCAGATCGAGGATCTGAATTATCGAGAGCTCACTGAGTGGTTGGAAGAGCAGCCCGATTCATCGATCGAGTTTCTATATACATTGGCCAGCACTTGGATCGGCTGGATACAGGCGAACAGTGATGATTTTGACGCGATTGCCGATTTGTCGAAAGCAAAGGCGGTGATGCTTAAAGTGGTAGATATCAATGGCGTTTATGAAAATGGACAACCCTATCTCTATTTGGGTGCCTTAGAGACATTGGTTCCCCCTGGATTAGGCGGTAAGCCCGAAAAAGGGAAAGCCCACTTTGACCGGGCAATCAATATTTCGGGAGGACAGAATTTAATGTCGAAGGTGTTCTGTGCTGAAATGTATGCCAGATTGCTCTTTGATCGAGAGCTACATGACCGTCTTTTGACCGAAGTGCTTGAAGCTGAAGTGAAAGCACCAGGTTTTACTTTGATGAATGTAGTTGCTAAGAAACAAGCGAAGCAATTGTTATTGTCGGGAGATGATTATTTTTAACTACGTAAATAAGTATAAGTTTCTTCTTGTATTGGCCTTATTGCTTGCCGGTTCCGTTGAATCGGCGACTCTAAAAATAGCGACGCTTTCGCCGGAGGGATCGGACTGGATGAAAGTGTTAAGACTGTCTGCCAAGGAGATTGAGGAAAAAACTTCTGGGAATGTAAAGTTAAAAATTTACCCTGGCGGCGTAATGGGTGATGACAAGGCTGTTATGAGGAAAATGCGAATTGGGCAGCTGCAGGGGGCTGTTTTAACGTCTGGTGGCTTGGTGAATTCCTATAAGGACATCGGTATCTACGGTTTGCCAATGTTATTCCGGAGTCAAGCTGAAGTAGACCTGACACGTGCGCAGATCGATGAAGTGCTTATGGAGGGGCTAGAAGCAAAAGGTTTTATGGGGTTTGGGTTAGCAGGTGTAGGGTTTGCGTACCCGATGAGCCAAGTAGCGGCGACAAACGTTTCGGAGGTTAGGAAGATGAAAATCTGGACTCCTGATAACGATTTGGGAGCACTGACTGCGTTTGAGGCATTTAATATATCGCCGATACCGCTGCCTTATGGAGATGTTCTAATGGGGCTGCAGACAGGTTTGATCAATGGGATAGCAGCTCCTCCGGTAGGTACCCTGTTATTGCAGTGGCACACCCAGGTGTCCTATGCGCTGGATTTGCCGCTCCTGTATGTTTATGGCTCTTTTGTTATTTCAAATAAAGCCTTTAAAAAATTGAGTACTGAAGATCGCCAAACCGTTAGTAATGTTTTGAATGCTGCCGTTAATCAGGTTGACCGGGCGGCCAAGCAAGACGACCAGAAAGCAAAGAAAGCGCTCTCTGGACAGGGCATTTCCTGGCTTGCGCCTGTAAGTGACGACTTTGCTGAATGGGATAGGCTTGCTTCTACCGCGAGAAAGGCGTTGGTAGAAGATGGTTACGTCAGTGAGCCACTTTATGAACGCGTGGTATCGATCCTCGAAAAAATTCGGGCAGGTGATTAGTCGCATAATCAGGTCTATCGAACTGGTCGAAGAGTGGCTATTGGTGCTGCTGCTCTTTGGGATGATTGCTATTGCTGCGTCTCAGGTCATTTTAAGAAATGTGTTTGATATGGGACTGTTTTGGGGGGATGGCTCGGTTCGCGTCTTACTGCTTTGGGTGGCTATGTTCGGAGCGATGGTGGCCTCTCGCAATGACGATCATATTCGCATCGATTTGATTGGTCGGTTAATTCCGGAAGCTTACCAAAGAGCTCTGAGTCGGGTTTGCTGTTTATTCGCCTCGATCGTTTTAGCGATTTTTGCGTTTTCAAGTGCCGAATTTGTCTATTTCGAATACCTTGACCAAACCAAAGCGTTTAGTCAGGTTCCGGCTTGGGTGTGCGAATTAATTATGCCGATCGGGGCTTCCACGATGTCCGTCAGATATTTCGTGTTAGTTGTAAAGCCTTAATGACCTGGTTCTTTATTTTCCTGATTATTCTGATGGCTTTGGGTGGTGCGCCGTTGTTTGCTGTCATTCTTGGTGCGGCTACCCTTGGTTTTTACACAAGTGAGATTGATCTGGCGATCATTCCAATAGAGGTATACAGGATTGTGGATACTCCTTTGTTGGTTGCGTTGCCTTTGTTCACTTTTATGGGTTATCTTTTGAGTGAATCCAACACATCTACTCGCTTGGTGAACTTGATTCAGAGTGTATTTGGATTCTTGCCCTCAGGTTTAGCGATTGTTGGGTTTTTGGTTTGTGCCTTGTTTACGGCTCTCACTGGTGCTTCAGGTGTGACTATTGTTGCTTTAGGGGCTTTGTTATTGCCTGCACTGCAACAAGGTGGATTTTCAGAGAAGTTCAGCACTGGCTTGGTGACGACATCCGGCAGTCTGGGATTGCTTCTCTTTCCCTCGGTGCCACTGATTCTTTATGGCGTTATAGCCCAGCAATTGGATGTTGGTGAGCCTTTTTCGATCATTGACCTTTTTGTGGCCGGAATAATTCCTTTGATCCTGATGCTAGGGATGTTGATCACCTATACCCTGTGGTTTCACCGCGGAGGCGAGATACCGACTGAGACTTTCAGATTTTCTAAAATTCGTGAAGCACTTTTCGATGCACGGTGGGAAATGCCGTTACCCATTCTTTTATTTGGGGGAGTAGCTTACGGGGTGTTCGCGATATCTGAAGCTGCGGCTGTTTCAGTCGTCTATGTCATTATTTCGCAGGTGTTTCTTTATAAGGACATTTCCATCAGACAACTGCCAGGGATAGCAACAAAGTCTATGGTAATGGTGGGCGGGATTTTATTGATTTTAGGAATTGCTCTTGCCTTTACCAGTTTTTTGGTAGACGCCGAGATCCCTCAAAGGCTTTTTGATTTTATCCAGACTTATATCGAAAGCCCTATCACCTTTTTGTTAATGTTGAATATTTTTCTTCTTGCACTGGGCGCTCTTCTGGATATCTTTGCAGCTATCGTCATTATGGTGCCCATCTTACTGCCTATTGCGGCAGGTTTCGGAATTCACCCGGTTCATCTAGGAATTATATTTTTGGCAAACATGCAGATCGGATACTTCACTCCCCCAGTGGGTATGAATTTATTTATCGCTAGTTATCGATTCAAAAAGCCCTTAACCGAATTGTATGCGTCCACATTTCCGTTTTTGGCTATAATGCTAGTTGCACTATTGGTGATTACCTACGTGCCTTTTTTAAGTCTATGGGCGATTGAATAATGCAGATAACTTATTCATTGGTTTTTTTTTGGATATTATGTTCTCTAGCTGGGAGTGTTCGTGCCAGTGACAATCAATATCGAGTTGAAATTCAGAAGGTTGACGAGTTTCATCAAGCGCTTCTTCAAGTGATGCAATCGGCGAACGCGACCGAGAGAGAGAAATTATTGTCTCCGAGAGTGAAGACTCTTTATGATGTGTCCAGCATTTCTCGCATTAGTGTGGGACGAGCATGGAGGTCGTTAACGGAGGGTCAGAAGGATGAGTTTGTTGAGCTGCTCACAGAATTAATCGTAGCTACCTATTCGGATCGATTCAGAGATTTTGACGAGCAGTACTTCGAGTTACTTGGGACCGAACCAATCAATAAGGGCGTTATTATTAAGACTGCTATTAACAAGCGTAATGAACAGTTGGCAACGCTTAATTATTACTTTCGCGGCGATCAAGTATTTAATGTGGTTGCCAATGGGATCAGCGATCTGTCTCTGCGCCGAGCTGAATATGGCAGCATCATCAAAGAGCAAGGCTATGATCAACTTGTGAATCAGATTAAAAACAAGACGAGCGAGATTAAGGCCTCAGATTAGCTTTGCAGATGCGTGTTTTTCTTTACTTGTTGGTGTGTTGTCTTCTCTCCGCTTGTATGACCGGTGCCTTAGAAAATAGGAATGTGGATGATCCCTATGAAGATTTCAATCGAAAGAGTTACCGATTTTCAGAGAGAATAGACACCAATTTCCTGGCGCCGGTAGCCAGAGGGTATGCTCGTGTGACCCCAGACCCGGTTGAGAAGGGCATAAGTAACGTCTTCAACAACTTTAACAATGTCCCTAGCGCAATGAACGGTTTTCTGCAGGGTAATTTGGAGACAGGTTTTAACGAGCTGAGCAGATTAGCAGTCAACTCGACTCTGGGGTTAGGGGGTTTAATCGATTTAGCAATGATCTGGGGTATCAGCGAGAAAAAAGAGGATATTGGTCAGACTCTAGCTGTCTGGGGAATCAAGGAGTCGCCTTTTATTTATCTTCCCATATTTGGCCCTACTACGCTCAGAGATATCCCAGTTCGGTTCGTTGGTATGTCGATGCCACGAGTTATTATTGGTGAGGACTTTCCCGGTTACGTGACAGCGTTACAAGTGGTCAGTCAGAGAGCGGATCTGATAGAGGTAATCGAGCAACGAGATTCGAATGCCATCGATGCCTATGCGTTTACGCGGGATGCCTATATCCAGCGACGGGCTTTTGAGATTTATAATGGAGATCCTCCGGTTGAAGATTTCTTTGACGACTTTGAAGAGGAATAAATAAGAATTCCGAGAGGGGCTAGGGAGACGACTTGTTTGATCGATGGTTAAGTAACTGGGTGACTTGGATAGTCAGTATTCCAAGAGCGACGTTGTTCGTGATCTCTCTTATCACCCTTGCCTTAGGTTGGGTGGCTGTCTCACAGTTCAAGATTAATTCAGATCTCACACAGTTAATTCGTCAAGAGGCGGACTGGCGAAAGGATTTCGACCATTTTCAAAAAGAGTTTCCTCAACTGACGAGAACAGCTGTTGTGGTGCTGAGTGCTTCTTCTTTGCAAAAATTAGAAAGTGGCACAGATCAGCTGATTTCCTATTTGGAAAAAAGGCCCGAACGATTCTCAGATGTTTTCGCTCCCGGGCATGATCAATTTATCCGCGATCGTATTTTTTTGTATATGAATTTGAATCAATTAGATCTGGCCGTAGACAGATTGGCCCAAGCACAGCCCTGGTTGAGCGCAGTTTCTAAAGATCCTAGTCTTATTGGTATTTTTCAACTTTTGACAGATGCTTTGGAAAACAATCCTCCTGAGCGTTTAGCAGAAATACTAAATGTAATTTCTGGCTCTATCGAGAACACCTTAAGTGGAGAACCTAACAAAATCTGGTGGGGTGACGAGATCTTCCCAATCGGCGACACGAGATATCAGCTGGTCTATGTGAAAGCTCAATCAAATTATCTGGAATCGCTTCCCGATGCGGAGTTTATGGAGGAATTGCGTTTGATGTTGGAAACATTGAACCTTCCTGACGGGGTCAGTGCGGCGTTGACGGGCGAGATACCGCTTCAACATGAGGAGATTGAGGCGGCAATCGACGGAGTTGCCCTAGCTGGCTGGATCGCTCTTTTGTTGCTGTTTATCGTGATGTTTGTAGGTGTCCGCTCCTTACGTATTATTCTTGGAACTTTTTTGCTGCTGGGTATTGGGGTCACCTGGACGATCGGTTATGCGCTCTTGTCGGTGGGAGAGTTCAATACGCTGTCCTTGATTTTTGTAGTAATGTTTTTTGGGCTTGGTGTGGACTTTGCGCTTCATTACTCGCTTAGATTTCAGGAGGCAGTTAGCGAGAATATTCAGAAATCTGAAGCACTTGTTCAAAGCAGTAAAAGTGTTGGTAGAGCGATATCACTTGGAGCAATTACCACTGCAATTGGTTTTCTAGGGTTTTGGCCAACCGATTATCAGGGCTTGGCAGACCTGGGGATTATTTCGGCTGGCGGAATGTTGATTGCCTGTTTTCTTGCTTTCACTTTTTTGCCTGCGTTTTACGCAGTTATTGGTTCTCCAAGATCTTCTGGTGTGGTTTTACCATCCAGTGACCGGATAGTTGCTTGGCTGGTTGGGCGCAAACGCCTGGTGATCGGATCTTCGCTGGTAGTTGCTGGTTTGGCTGCTAGTCAGGCAGTCCAGCTTCAATTTGATTACAGTGTGCTGGCACTGAAGGATCCAGAATCGGAATCTATGAGTGCTCACAGGATTCTTCAGCAAGAGGGAATCTCGACGGATTACAGTTTGTTCGTTGTTCAAGAGCAGAGTGCGGATAAGCCAGCTCTGATGGCTTTAGAGACAGTAAAAGATGTGACTGTTGTCGAGGATCTGATTCCTCAGGATCAAGAAGAAAAACTGTTTGTGGTAGAAGATCTCCAATTGATGCTTTTCGATTCGTTGGAAATAAGTAACGATTCTCCAGACCCCTCATTGAAGGAAATCAAGGATTCGAGTTTGAAGCTTGTTGCTAAATTGGAATCCTTGATGATGGAGGATTCTGCTATTCCACGAGAGGTGCTAGAAACGCTACGAACCCATCTTGTGGCGATGCAACAAGCCTCGCAAGAACAATGGATGAATCTTCAAGCGGGAGTGATCGATGATCTTTTGGTGCAAATTCAGAGCATTCGCCGCCGACTGGATTTAGATCAGGTGGAGCTAGAAAATCTGCCCGCCTCGGTTACAAGTAGGCTCGTCTCTGAAAATGGGCAAAAGCTGTCAGTGATAGTTCCATCGCAGGATATGGATTCGATAGTTAACCTATCATCATTTATAGAAAGTGTTCGATCATTGACGCCGACGGCTACGGGTCGACCCGTGATTGAGTGGGGCGTTGGCACTTTAGTGGTAAATTCTTTTCAAACAGCACTTCTTTTGTCTGCCTGTTCTATTTTGCTGATTTTGTTATTAGCGCTGAGAGATTTACTAGCGGCTCTTGTTGTTCTGGTCCCGCTGCTGTTGGCGGCGTTGCTTACCTTTGGTATAGCAGTGTTCGCCGGCATCTCCATTAATATGGCAAATATTTTGGTGTTGCCGTTGATATTTGGTCTTGGAGCCGCAAGTGGTATTCATGTGGTCGATCGTTATCTAGGAGAACAGGATGTGACCCAGCTGATGAATTCTAGTACCCCAAGAGCGGTTGTGTTATCCAATCTCACAACAGTAGGAGCTTTCGCATCGCTTTCCATTTCAGCACACCAAGGAGCCGCTTCGGTGGGAATATTGCTCACGATAGCAGTTTGTCTTCTCTTGCTGTTTACTCTTTTCTTACTGCCTGTTTTGCTGCACGGAATGAAGACTCGGAGGAACTAAAGATTCGAGAAATATCTGCTTTGGATACGTTCATTGGAGATGGTGACGACAATGATAATTGAAAATTATACTGTCGATGTTGAGGTTGCTGGCCCCGGTCTTTACGAGATAACGGAAGAGCTAAATAGAAGATTAAAGGCATTGCAGGTCGAATCAGGACTGATGACGCTTTTCATCAAACACACCTCAGCCAGTTTGCTGATCCAGGAAAATGCTGATCCCAGCGCAAAAAGAGATTTAGAGGCTTGGTTAAATCGGCTGGTACCAGAAAGGGACGCCCTTTACAGTCATATCACGGAAGGACCAGACGATATGCCAGCTCATATCAAAGCCATGTTGCCTGCAGTAAACCTCTCAATTCCCATTTCGAAAAGAACGCTTGTCTTAGGGACTTGGCAAGGGGTGTTTTTGTGGGAACATCGTCGAGCGACGAATCAAAGGCAGATAGCATTAAATGTTGTTGGTCGTTAACGAGGTTGGTTCTGCTGCTCACGAATGTAATTCATCCAACGTTTATGGCCTTCGGGATCTAATATCATACTCGAAAAATAGTTAAGGAGATCTTTATGGGTTTGCGTTAGCTTCGCCTCTATCATTGCCTTCTCGCCATCTTTTGAGCTAATAAATTGGTAGAGTTCTTTCATAGAATCGTGTGGACCAATTGCATCGTTGATTTCCCCAAGCAAGATATCGTGTAAGGGTTCTATGTCCTCCTCTTCAATACCAACTTCGTCAGGAGATAGCACAACGTTGGACCAAAGAGTAGCTATGTAAACTCTATACAAGTCACGGTCCAGAAATTTTTCCGCGACTGTCGCTCTTTTACGAATGTCAGAGAAAACCGGATCGAAGATTTCTTTTAACTGCGAATCACTCAACAATGAACTAAGTACCTCTTTAATTAACGGGTTGGCTCAGCATGTGGACATTAAATCCTTCTGCCGCTTTTGTCGAAGGTTTTGCTTTCTAAGCCTTCTTAATAATAAGTCAAAAAGGTCAGCCGTTTAAGATATTGCTGGTGTGAAATCTCAATTGGTTTCATAATTTGATCATGATTAAGTTTGATCGCGTAAAGCTGGACTCGAAAACCGAAGTCCTTAGAGAAGAAGTGCGTCAATTTCTTGACGATAATAGTGAACATCTAGAGTTAAGAAATTCTGACTTTGTTACGGGCCATGACCCCGTTTTCTCTAAAAAACTTGGGGATAAAGGTTGGATCGGGATGACCTGGCCTGTAGAGCTCGGTGGGGGTTCCAAAACGTTTTTTGAAAGATACGTGGTAACCGAGGAGCTGCTGGCTGCTGGTGCACCGGTTAGTGCGCATTGGATCGCAGACAGGCAAAGTGGTCCGCTCCTAATAAATTATGGGACCGAGAAACAAAAACAGGAATATGTTCCTGCGATTGCGAGAGGAGAATCTTTCTTCTCGATAGGGATGAGTGAGCCAGATACAGGTTCAGATCTTGCTTCGGTGCGAACTACTGCAAGGCGAGATGGTGATGAGTATGTAATCAATGGAACCAAAATTTGGACAACTGATGCACATAGGAATCATTTTATTATCTGTTTGGTGAGGACTGATGAAGTCGGAGAAAATCGTCACGCGGGTCTGTCTCAGATCGTCGTGGATTTGAAAAATGATGGTGCAAAGGTGAGGCCAATCCAAAACATGGCCGGCGGTGAGGACTTCAATGAGGTGGTATTTGAGGATGTTCGAGTTCCTGCTGAGAGGATCGTTGGCGAGCCAGGTAATGGGTGGGCTCAGGTAACCTCGGAGCTGGCCTATGAACGCAGTGGTCCTGAAAGATTTTTATCCTCGTTTCGAGTCTATGTTGAATTAGTTCGGGCTTGTGGAGACGAGCCAGAGGTTCACCAAAAAGCGGCCATAGGCCGAATAACTTCCCATCTTATGACGATGAGGAGAATGTCTATTTCCATCGCAAGTATGTTGGAAGATGGTAAAGACGTTGCTCATGAGGCAGCTTTGGTTAAGGAATTGGGGAATAATTTTGAAAAGATCTTGCCCGAGATAGCCAGGTTGGCTGCTCCATTGAGCCTTTCTAGTGCCTTCAAAAAAACTTTCATGGATACGATTTTGTTATCGCCTTCGTTTACGCTGAGGGGAGGCACACGCGAGATTATGCGTGGAGTGATTGCCAGAGGGTTAGGGCTTAGATGACCGAACGTACAATCGATCTGATATTGGATACGGCCTCAAGGATATTTGCCGACCACTGTGATAAATCTTTACTGGATCGTTGTGAAGGTGGGGACGAGGTCCCTGACGTTCTCTGGGAGTTGCTTAAGAAAAACGGCTTTAATTTGTTGGGATCCGAAGAGAGTGGGACTTCACTTTCTGATTTGTATGAATTTCTCATAGAGTGTGGACGTCACGCGGTACCGTTACCAATTTCCGAAACACTCCTTATGAATATTTGGTTTGGTAATTCCGAGGAGATGAGTGGTGTTGGGGAGTTGTTCGGAAATCAAATTTTTAACGTTCCATTTGGTATGAGCGTTGGCCGCATCGGTGTTGTTGAGAAAGGAAAAGACTACGTGACAATGCTGAGTAATCGAGAATTGATTGACTCAGCATTTAATGTGGCTGGTGAAAGGAGAGACGTTCTGACTTTTTGCGAGGGGGAAAAAATCTCGATAGGGTCTGACCCCTATGCTCAAATGGCTTTAACACGAGTTTGTTTGCTAGTTGGTTGTATGCAAACGGTTTTGGATTTAGGAGTTCAATTTGCCTCTGAACGAACTCAGTTCGGTAGGAGTATCAGCAAGTTTCAGGCGATTCAGCATAGTTTGGCTCTGGTTGCATGCGAAGTTGCAGCTTCGAGAAGGGCTGCTGAAGCTGCAATTGATGCGTTGGGTCATCGGCGTTTTGTCCTAGAAGTGGCTGCAGCGAAAGCCCGCGTGGGCGAGGCTGCTGGTTTCATTGCAGAGCAGGTGCATCAGGTGCACGGTGCGATGGGCTTTACTCAAGAGCATCGATTGCATCACTACACCAAACGCTTGTGGTCTTGGCGTGACGAATGGGGAAATGAATTCGAATGGCAAACTTTGCTAGGTCAAGAAGTCGCCCGAAGCGGAGCAGATTCTGCTTGGTCTTTTATTGCGACAAGTAGTTAGACCGCTAGTCGGTCCCTGAATTTTTAAACCATTAAGCTGATCTCGAGATTACCAAGGGACCGTTGATTATTGATCAGGATCGTAAGCTCGGCCTTATCAGCTTTCTAAGTTTACAATCATCTTCCCAGTATTAGCGCCAGTAAAAAGCCCTATGAAGGCCTCGCCAGCGTTTTCTATACCCTCATAAACCGTCTCTTTAGAATTGATGCTGCCCTCATTTACCCACGACTCCATATCGGTTCTAAACTGAGATTTAAGGTGATCGAAGTGACTTACGATAAAACCTCTAAGCGTGAGTCCGAGGCCTATAGCTACAGCTAGATTGTTAGGTCCGGGTCTGGGCTCCGTATCATTATATTGTGCGATCGCTCCGCATAGAGGAATTCTGCCAAACTGCCTCATATGCATTATTGCTGCTTGAAGGTGGTCTGCTCCTACGTTATCGAAATAAATATCGATACCCTCAGGCGCAGCTTCTCGCAAATGGCCTAATATTTGGCCACTGTTGTAGTTGAAGGCATGATCAAAGCCCAGCTCTTCGGTTAGCAGTTGGACCTTGGTATCTGAGCCTGCGCTACCTATGACACGACAGTTTTTCAATTTAGCGATTTGCCCAACTATGGAGCCTACGGCACCTGCTGCTCCAGAAACGAAGACGGTTTCACCTTCTTTGAGGGCGCCAACCTCCAATAGACCTACGTATGCCGTCATTCCGGGCATGCCGATGGTGCCGAGATACATGGAGGGACTTGCTTGTAGGTTTCCCAGTTTTTCGATTCCCTCGGTGGTTGCGGTAAAGCCTTCACGCCAACCGTAATGGCTTGAGACAAAATCTCCTATCTGAAAATCGGGGTGATTGGAATCGACGACTTTACCGATTGCTCCGCCGGTCAATACTTCGCCTATTTGGAATGGAGGCACGTAAGATTTTCTATCTACCATCCTACCGCGCATGTACGGGTCAACTGACATGCAAACGTTAGCTACTTGAATTTCGTTTTCTTTTGGTTTCTCTAGCGTTTGTGTGAGAACTTGAAAATCCTCTGATTTTGGGATCCCCTCGGGTCTTTTCTTTAATGCCACTGATCTTATTTCCATAGTACTTTCTCGCTCTAACTTACTTTGAGTTTAATTCGTTTGTGTTCTTCCATGTTCGGGAGCCGGGTTCGGGAGGATCTTCGGGTGGTCCTGCAAAACATTGTGCGATTTCCATCCATTTTTTTGCATTTTCTCCACTAACCTCAAGATTAGTATCTTTGATATTTCTCACCTGCGTTACAACTTGGCAGAACTCGACGGCTGAGCCAGAAACGAGTTCTCCTTCTGTTTCATGATTCCAAACCCAAGTGTTTCCGTTTGGTGATAATAGCTCGACTTTCGGTTGGGGTGTAGGGGGCTTGATGGTGCGGTTCACAAAAGTCCAGCCATAGGTTTTAACGCCTATAGTGGATATATTTTTGAGTCTTTCCGATTGGGGTCTTTTTAATTTCATTAGATCATAGACCTCCCACCCGTGCGCCCAGGTTTCCATTTGCCTGGCAGTAGCGAGCATTCGGGCCTTCATTCCCGGACCTGCCCAAACGTATCTTTTTTCCGGGTCTGCGTTTTGAAATGTGGAACACATTTCCCCGAAGCTCGACCACCACTTTTCAAGTAGTTCTGGTCCTGAGAGTGGCTGTTGTTTCCCGGCTAATAGCCATTCTTCAGCATAGTCTCTGATTGATCCTTTTTTCGCTATAGATTCCATTAGAGCCTTAAATGCCTCTGCGCTCTTTAACGAAGTCAATGCCATGTGATCTGCGATATGCAAATGAGCCACTACATCCCAAATGGTCCATGCTTTGAAGGCGGATTTTTCGGACCAAAAAGCGGTGTCCATGTCTTTCAAGACGCGGTACAGCTCCAGCCCCTCCTCTCTGAGATCTTGAGCGATTTGGTCAAGATCACTGGTTGCTGTCGGTTGATTCATGATCTACTCCCTCATGGAAAGAGCATAGCTTGGGTCGGGAATCGAGTCCAAACTAATGAAGCCAGGGTATCCATTCCCTGGCTATAACCTAAATCCTTAATAACCCAGAGGTTAAAACTGATTCATTGTATTAGCTGTACCTCCAGCTAATAAGGCCTTTTCGCCTAGGAAGTATTCTTTATGGTCGTCTCCGATATTTGATCCGGCCAAATCTTGATGTTTGACCGCTGCGAGGTCATTACGAATCTCCTGCCGCTGAACGTCGCGAACATAGGCTAACATTCCCAGATCGCCGAAATAACCCTCTGTAAGGGTGTCCGTTGATAGCGCGGCAGTATGATACGTCGGCAAGGTGATCAAGTGGTGAAAAATGCCGGCTTCACGAGCTGCATCTCGTTGAAAGCTTTGAACGAGCGCATCAGCTTGTTCTGCTAGCTCAGTGCCGTCCATGCTAACATCCATTAGGCCCTTTTCGTCAGCGGCTGGGTCTGGATAGGCCGAAACGTCTTTGCCGGCTGCTTTCCATTCTTCATAAACCTGCTCCCGGAATTTCAATGTCCAATTGAAGGAAGGGGAGTTGTTGTATACGAGTTTGGCTTCGGGTCTTACTTCCCTGACTCGGTTAACCATTTCTGCGATTTGCTCCACGTTTGGCTTCTCCGTTTCGATCCAGAGTAAGTCGGCTCCGTGCTGCAAGCTGGTGATGCAGTCTAAGACGACCCGGTCGATTCCAGTATCCTCTTTGAATGCATAAAGCCCATTGTCGAGGCGTTTGGGTTTAGCTATCTGCCCGCCCTGGTTAATCGTGATGTCTCCATCTTGAATTTCACTGAGCTCGCTTATCGGGTCAGTGTCTAGGAATTCGCAATACTGACTGCCAAGATCACCACTGGTGATAGAAACCGGTATTTTTTGTGTAAGTCCTGCTCCAAGTGAGTCTGTTCTGGCGACGATGATGCCATTATCGATGCCTAACTCAAGAAAGGCGTATCGGATGGCGTTGATTTTAGAGACAAAATCTTCGTGCGGCACTGTAACTTTTCCAGCTTGGTGTCCGCATTGTTTTGCATCCGAAACCTGGTTTTCGATTTGTATGGCGCAGGCCCCAGCCTCAATCATTTTTTTGGCTAGCAGATAGGTTGCCTCTTCGTTGCCAAATCCGGCATCAATATCGGCAATGATCGGAACTACGTGAGTTTCGAAGTTATCAATCTGATTTAGTATACCGTCCACGTCGCCACCATTTTGCCGCGCCTCATCTAACTCAGCGAATAAATGCCTAAGCTCTCTCGCATCGGCTTGTTTCAGGAAGGTATAAATTTCTTCTATAAGATTCGCTACTGATGTTTTCTCATGCATGCTTTGATCTGGAAGGGGACCAAATTGTGATCGCAAGGCTGCCACCATCCAACCAGACAGGTAAATGTAGCTTTTTTCGGTGGTTTTTCTATGTCGCTTCACGCCCATCATTACCTGTTGGGCTATGAACCCATGCCAACACCCTAAAGATTGGGTGTATTGGGAGGGGTCTGCGTCATAGTCTGCCATGTCCTTGCGCATGATGTCCGCCGTATACTGAGCGATCTCAAGCCCAGTTTTAAAGCGATTTTGAAGCTTCATGCGGACTGAATATTCAGGATTAATTGCCTTCCATTCTTCCTTTCCGTTGATGGTAGATTCGACCTTTTTGATTTCGTCTAAGTAAGCGGACATGACTATTCCTTTAAATAATTGGCTCGATTTGGTCGGAAAATATCAATTTTTGATTGAGAAAAACATGGAATATATTGAAAACAACATATTCGAAATAGGAAAGGTAATCTATTTGATTGAAAACCTGATTTCGCCTAATTCTCCGAAACGACCAGTATACTCTCCAGAAGTCGCGGGGTGGGCCGGTCCTACCGATCCGCTCATCAATAAAGAATTGGACGGTATGAGAGGCTCTCGGGAAAGAATCTGATTTATTAACCAAGCGAGTGCTATGGACTGCCCTCCCATTACTGAGGAGCAATTTGCTGAATGTAATTCGTCGTTACCTCGGTTCAGGCTAGCGACAACAGAGTCGGGGTCGGTTGTGTCAAAACCAATGCGATCTCCCTTGATGAAACCAAAGGATGCTGAGTTTGACGCTATAAGATCGACACCATTTGGTTTGCCCTCAAGATTAGGTGAGGCGATTTCGATCATCGGGTAATAGCACTCGAATAGTGTGTAAACCTTGGCGGGTTCGACCGGTTTTGTGATGTCTATGTTGGTCTGAAACCCTAGTTCCGTTTCGATGAGCAAGTCTTTTGAGTCGTCGATGGTGGAATTTGCCTGAAATTCTCCTGAAGAGAACAGCACACCGCTCACTGGAGCTTTGATGCTCATAATTTGTTGAACCGGCTCACTAGTGACTGCTGCTTTGTACCCAGCTTTTTCAGTTTGAAGTTCGGCTACGAAAAGCTGTTGGATTTCATAGGCCAATTCAATGGTAGCGCCTGGCTGCTCGATCGATAAACTCGGATACTTAGAACCTTCTTTAAATGCTCTAACAAGTTTGTCTACAAATTCTTTTTTCATAGGCGGTTTTATTTCTGTCACTGGGGTTTTGTCTCATAGGCGCTATTCGATGGTCAAGTGTTAAGTCGAACAAAAAAGGTCTTTCTTTCCAGCATCTCATATGAAACTAAAGAGTTATAATCAAATTCTTTTTGAAGTAGCGAAGTAATAGATGGAGAAGCAGGAACCAAGAGAGTCAAGACTGATTTCGATTCTTGATCTGAAAAAAATCGATGAAGATCTGTTCCTTGGTGAAAACGAGGATCGTGGGGGTTTTAGGTTGTTTGGTGGTCAAGTTCTCGCGCAGGCAATGCGAGCTGCATATCAAACTATTAATAATCGTGATTTGCATTCGTTGCATGCTTATTTTTTAAGGGGCGGAGTGGGAGACAAGCCAGTCTTGTTTGAAGTTGAACGAGTTCGCGATGGAAATAGTTTTTCGATGAGAAGAATCGTAGCGATTCAAAATGGGGAGCCAATTTTTAACATGGATCTTTCGTTCCAGATCAGAGAATCTGGCTATCAGCATTCTTTGCCGATGCCTAATGTGCCTCCTCCCGAAGAGTTAGAGGATGATGTGGAGGTTGCGGTAAACATCAAAAACTCTCACAGCAACATGAGTCCTATGGCGAAGATTGAGAGGCCTTTTCAGACTCGCTCTGTTTTTCAGCTGGGATCGGATGAATGGGAAAAGGAGCGCTTTAGCAATCCGGTCTGGGTTAAGTTTCGTAAAGCTATTGATCCGCTTGATCAAGAATTGTCTCGTTGTTTGGTCGGTTATGCGTCTGACATGGGTTTAGTCTCGACCTCCACGTTGCCCCACATGTCCTCGGTTGCTCGGGAGAAATTGCAATTGGCAAGTCTGGACCATTCTCTTTGGATACATCGAGACGTACCGATTGATGATTGGATGCTGTTTAACAAAAGAACATCGTCAGCGAACGGTTCAAGGGGTATGAATCATGCTGATTTTTTTTCTAAGGAGGGAGAACTGGTAGCGTCTGTTTCACAGGAAGGTTTGATCAGGAGTGCTTCTGAACAGTCTGGATAGTTAGTCGTACGAAACTGACGTGACCTCAAACTCAATTGATTTTGTCGTGCTTGCTAGAAGTATCGCGGCGTACTCGTTGTCGTTTAAGCTGATGTGGGTAGAATCAGCAGGACTCTGATTCCAAGTGGCATCCACGCTTGTCCATTGGTTTTCTACGTGGACTTCGTTCCAGGCGTGGAACATGAATTTGGGCCGCCGGCCGTCTCTGTAGGCGATGCCATAGACCGGTCTTGCGGCAAGACCCAACGACCTTGCAAGTGTTGTGAAAAGATCAGCAAAGTCAGTGCACTCACCATATCCGCGTTCAAGTGCCGTAACGACTGATCCGACGGCATAGTTTGTTCTATAACTGAGTAATGAATTGGTGTAAGCAACTAGCTTATCAAGATCTTTTTTTGTTGAGATTTTGCTTGGCAAGCCGCTAAGTTTCTTGATTTTTGGATGATTGATTGGGTATCGAAGGGTTTCGCCCAGGAAAGAGTTTTTATTTACGGTTTTCTCTTGATCGACTTGATAAGAGGACAGCGTATCTGGGATGAATGTCTTGATCTTCTTGTCATCGAGCTCATTTATTTTAGTTTGCAGATTAATTTGCGTTATTTGTGAAGGGTTTAATAGCCGAGGTTTCACAGGGATATGAAGATCGCTCTTATTGGTTATGTTGGCTAAAGACTTTGCTGCTTTGATGTCGGAGGCTTCTATTTGGAATATCCCTGCCATTTCTAATTTTTCGGTTTGTAAATCTGAGTTGAGAAAAATTTTGGTGGGCGAGATGGGTGAGGCGCTTTGGATGACGTAGCCCTCCTCGCTTTTGCTTACCAATTGAAATTTGCGGTTAGTCACCCTGAGTTTCTCAAGATCCAGGCTTCTGCTTACGACTGTCTCGCCATTGTTTCTTGACTGCGAATGTAACCCACATCTCGACAGTTAAGTAGTCGCGCAGATCGAATTGCCAATCATATTCTTCTTGGATTATTTCTTGGCCTCGCCTGATAGAGACGCTATAGGTGTTTTCCGCCCGCAAAGCTTTGATTTCATTATCAGTTGATCCCTGAATTGTCCGGAAGTTTGCGTAAGATATGATGTGTGGAAATGATTGCGAAAAAATCAATGTCTTTGCTGTAGTGACCGGATTATTGCTCAAAACGTTGAAGTAACTAGTGCTTTCGAACTGCCAATCTCCGTCTTGAGTTCTTGCTACTGTATTGTGCATGTAGCCTATTTGATTTCCTCCCATGCGAATCTGATACCATTTTTCTCCCAGCAGGTTATTTGCGATAATCTCCCACTTCGAGGCTGGGTTGGCAAAAAAGAAAATAGCAAGGACAACGAGAGCTGTGATCAGGGCGGCTAGCCAGATTTTTTTGAAGGTGGTGTTTAAGATGATATGGCCCAACTGCACTTATTGTTTTCAGTCTAACCAGTTTAAACATCATTACGAAACGGGTTTAGTGGATAAATGACGGTTGAAACACAAAAAAGCGATGACTCTGGCAACGATTTCATACGACAGCGGATCAAGAGTGATGTAAATGCTAATCGATTATCGCATGGCGTAATTACACGATTTCCTCCTGAGCCTAATGGATTTCTTCACATAGGGCATGCAAAGAGTATCTGCTTGAATTTCGGGGTAGCCCAAGAATTTGGAGGCAAGACCTTTCTTCGTTTTGACGATACGAATCCTGAGAAAGAAGATGAAATCTTCGTCGAGTCAATCTTGGAAGACGTTAAATGGCTAGGCTTTACCTGGGATCACCTGACCTATGCGTCCGATTATTTTGAGCAACTTTACACATTTGCCGAAGGGCTGATCCTGGACGGAAAAGCCTATGTTTGTAGTTTAACCAGTGAGGAGATACGTGAATTAAGGGGGACCTTGACCGAGGTCGGTAAGGATAGCCCCTATCGGGATCGCAGTATTGATGAAAGTCTTGAGATGTTTAGGTCAATGAGACTGGGCAAGTTTGAGGAGGGCAGTCAGGTGCTCAGGCTGAAAATCGATATGGCCTCTCCCAATATGAATCTGAGAGACCCTGTTATTTATCGGATTCGTTATCAATCTCATCAAAGAACTGGAGATGACTGGTGTATCTATCCCATGTACGACTACACGCACTGCATTTGCGATGCGCTAGAGCATATAAGCCATTCTCTTTGTACTCTGGAATTTGAGGATCATCGACCTTTGTACGATTGGGTGATTGAAAACATTGATATCAATTACCACCCCCCGCAAATTGAATTTTCTAGACTTGGGTTGGAATACACCGTGATGAGCAAACGCCATCTTAATCAACTTGTTACTGAGAAGGTCGTAGAGGGTTGGCATGATCCTCGTATGCCGACGATAGCGGGACTGCGCCGTAGGGGTGTGCCGCCTGCCGCGATACGTGAGTTTTGTTCTAGGGTGGGAGTCACTAAGCAATCGAATGTAGTTGAAATGGAGCTGTTGGAGTTTTGCATCCGACATGAGTTGGAGTCTAACTCGCCCCGAGCGATGTGCGTGCTTGAACCACTCAAAGTTGTTATTACCAATTGGGATCAGGGTGAACTGTTGTTAGAAGCCCCTTGGCACCCGAAGCAGGAAAATCTGGGTTCGAGGTCTATGCCTTTTTCCGGGACTCTCTACATTGAACGTGAGGATTTTTCTCTTGAGCCTCCTTCAAAGTGGAAACGTCTTCAGCCGGGTGGTCTTGTCCGATTGCGTTATGGTTTTATTATTCAGTGTGATGAAGTTCTGCATGCCGAAAATGGAGAGCTAATAGAGCTTAGGTGTCGATACTTTCCTGAGTCACGAAGTGGACAGGACACGAGCGGGCTGAAACCTAAAGGGGTAATACATTGGGTATCTGAATCCGGAGCCGAACAGATTAAGGTGAAAAAGTACGATCGCCTTTTCAACGTCCCTGATCCTCAAGCGGATAATTTCATGGATGAGATTAATCACGAATCTTTGGTTGAAAGCGATGCGTTTATTGAACCGGCGGCTTTGGACTTGGATCAACGACAGTTTCAGTTCGAGCGAGTTGGTTATTTCAGTAAAGACGAAAATGTGAGGGTATTTAACCAGACGGTGACGCTACGCGAAGGGTTCTAAGGTAGAAGGTATTTTTGTTATCTAAAATCGATATAGAACTGGCTCGGAAAAGGATAATTGGGTATCTAAACGAGACGCCTTTGTTGACGAGTAGCACGTTGAATAAAGTGTGTGGTGCGAATCTCTATTTCAAATGCGAAAACTTTCAAAAGAGCGGTTCCTTTAAGTATAGAGGTGTAGCAAACGCACTTTTGTCTCTTAGCGAAGAAGAGCGACAAAAAGGAGTTATTACACATTCCTCGGGTAACCACGGGGCAGCGCTTGCCGCATTTTCAAAGAAACTGGGTTTGCGTTGCGCGGTGGTGGTCCCGGAATCTGCATCTGAATTTAAACTTAGCGCTATTGAGCGATATGGCGCTCATATTTTTAAATGCGGGAGTAGCCTAGAATCGCGAGAACTGGCGGTACGAGAGCTGATGGAAAGTAAGGATATGGCCTATATCCCCCCATATGATCACCCGGATGTAATCTCAGGCCAGGGTACCCTAGGACTGGAGGTTATGGAGGAATTAACCGCGGTGGAGGAGTTGTGGCTACCTGTCGGAGGGGGAGGATTAGCTAGTGGTAACGTATTATCTGCTGGTGATTCTAGCCAAGTTGTCGGGGCCGAACCATTGCTGGCCAGCGATGCTTATCAGAGTCTGCGTTTGGGAATTCGTCAGCCTCAGATGGTACCGAAAACTTGTGCAGACGGCTTGCGTACAGCGTTGGGGAAATTGAACTTTGATATCTTGTCAAAATACTCGCTACCCATCCACCTTGTAGACGAAGCTGAGATCATGAAAGCCCAGTCTCTTTTAATGTCTTGCCTCAAAATTGTAGTTGAGCCCTCTGCCGCGGTCTCTTTTGCTGCGCTACTTAAAGACGGTCCTCATCACGCACAGAGTAAAGTAATTTGCGTGGTAATCAGCGGGGGTAACTCGAAAGTTTAAGTGACTAAGCATTTTGCTCGAAACCAACAATCTCTGGAGATTCACCACCAGAGATTATGATTTCTTTGATTGCATCCGCGGCGTGTTCAATTTCCTCTAAATTTGTCCCTCGAATCACGAGCATGGTTCCATAGCGATCTTCTGAGAGAAATGGATAACTGCCGATGTCCAGATCTGAAAATTTATCTTGTATCCTACCGAGAGGCTCGGAAATTTGACTTTCACCAAGGTAGGCTCGAATTGAAAAACTATGGACTACGTCCCCAGAATTTAGTGATCCTTGCAAAGAAGAAAGCATTGCTTGCATGACCCGAGGAATTCCAGCCATAACATAAACGTTGTCAATGTAGAAACCTTGAGGACCCCCAGTTGGATTCTCTATGAGCTCCGCTCCCTCTGGGACTCTTGCCATCAGTAAGCGAGATTCCATAACCTCGGGTGGGGCTGGGCGCGCATTGATCCGTGCTTCGATGTCGGGGTGCCTTACGACTGGCTTGTTGAAGGCCTTGGCAATGCAGACAGCGGTGATGTCATCATGAGTAGGACCAATACCTCCGGTAGTGAAGATGTAGTCGAAATTCTTTCTAACTGCGTTCAAAGTTTCAATAATAGTCTCTTCGACATCAGGAATGACCCGTGTTTCGCGAACTTGGATCCCCCATTTGCCGAGGGTTTTGGAGATATAGTTCAGATTGATGTCTTGAGTGCGGCCGGACAGAATTTCGTTACCTATTATTAGGACACAGGCGGTGACAGATTTTGAGGAAGCCAAAAGCGACTCCGAAGCGGAAAGACATGATCTTAGCAGATGCGCATGATCGCCGGTTAAATGTTTAGAGTTTATTTGCCGTGGAAGGCAGGTGTGCGCTTATCTTTAAAGGCTGCTCTGCCTTCTTTGTAGTCATCACTGTTGAAGCATTTATCTACTTCCTGCTTAACCAGGTCGACCTCTGGCTGACGAGAGCCGTTTTCCCAAACGTTTATTGCCAATTTTGCCGCGCCCACTGTGAGAGGGGCATTTTTTGCGATTAAATTAGCGTATTTGATGCTGGCTTCTTCGATAGACTCTCTTGATTCTACGAAATTGATCAGGCTCATATTTTTTGCCTCAGCTGCTTCGAAAAAGCGCGCTGAAAACATAATATCGCGTGCGTGACTAGGTCCGACAACTCTAGCTAATTTGGCTAGGCCTTCAAATTCATACCCCAGTCCGAGTTTCGCGGCTGGAATGCCAAATTTGGAGTCTGGTGTCGCGAATCGGATGTCGGCTGACAAGGCGGTAGCTAAGCCACCTCCGATGCAATAGCCTTCGATCAAAGCGATCAACGGTTTTTTAAGTTTGTTGAGCCACATCGAACCGCGTCCAGCTACCTTCCCGTATTCTTTTCGTTGATCCGCGTTAGATCGTTTGCTGTCAAATTCGCTGATATCAGCTCCAGATACAAAGGATTTTCCTCCTGCACCCCTCATGATTACAACTCGAACGTCCTCGCTTTGGTTGTAGGCCTCTAAGATATCGCCCATCCCTTGCCACATCTCAAGAGACAAGGCGTTGTGTCTTTCCGGGTTATTAAATGTCATCCAACCGATACCATCTTCGATCTTGGCGGTCATTTTCTCTGTCTTAAGTTCGATGTTCACATAGTCCTCCTAACTTGATACTTGTTCGATTAGCGCTGCTCTTGCAAGAAGTTTTTTTGCCCGGTTTAGATGAGGCACATCGACCATTTGGCCTTCAAAGGCTATTGCCATGAGTCCTTGTTTTTCGGCCTCTGCAAAGGCTTCAATCAACCTCTTCGCAGCGCTGACCTCGGTTTCACCGGGAGAGAAAGCCGCGTTGACAACCTCTAGCTGGTCTGGGTGAATGGTCATTTTCCCTGTGTATCCCATCCAAGAGGCTTCCTCGCAGTCGTTCTGCAAGCCTTTTGAATCCTTGAAATCGACAAAAACAGTGTCTATTGGTTGTACATTCCCAGCGGCAGCGCAGATCAGAGTCATATTTCTGCAGTGCTTGTAGATATCGAGATAAGAACCGTCCGGCCCTCTATTTCTCGTTGAACCCAGGGACGCCGCCAGATCTTCGGCTCCCCATGACAATGCTGCTACTCTTTCACAGTCGGTAAATGAGGGTAAATTGAGAATGCTGGCGGGCGTCTCAGTAGTAATGAGAATGAGATTTACGGATTTTTCTTGGAGTTCAAGCTGCGATTCCCAATGAGTTAACGCATCATCCAGGGTTTGGAGTTCTTGATAAGATGAAACTTTTGGAATTACCAATGAGTCTGGATGGCCCTGCATTACGACTTCAATATCTTTGAGTCCCCAGGGGCTATCGATTGGGTTAATTCGAACAGTTTTTTCTTTGCCACTAAAGTCGGCCGAATTAAGCCAGTCTTTGATCACTTGTCGCGCATCGTCCTTTTTTTTCGGTGTTACTGCGTCTTCAAGATCCAATATCAATGAGTCGGCGCTGCTTGCGAGGGATTTTGAAAACATTTTGTCGTTTGCTCCCGGGACAAAATGTAGAGATCTTCTTAAGTGAATAGTTGCCATCAATTTCTCCTCGCCATCATTCCCGTTCTGATACACGAACAAACGATATCACCGTGTTGATTTGTAGCCGTATGCTCGAAGGTCACAATTCCTCGATCAGTTTTAGTTTTACTCTCCCTCTTCTCTATGACCTTGGTAGATGCGCTTATGGTATCGCCTATGAATACAGGATTTGGAAATGTTGTCTTATCGAATCCCAGATTCCCAATAGTTGTGCCAAGCGTGGTGTCGCTCACAGAGAGTCCCACCACTAATCCAAGGGTGAAAATACTATTCACCAATATTTTCCCATGAATAGTCTTTTTCGCGAATTCTTCGTCTAAGTGTAATGGTTGAGTATTCATTGTGAGTGTGGTGAATAGCAGATTATCAGTTTCTGTGACAGTCCTTGCCGGTAAATGGGCAAATTCGTCACCTACTTGAAGTTCTTCGTAAAATTTGCCGGCCATTAAACCCTCCCTTGGCAGTAAGTATCATATACTATGGAGATCGTTTCGGTAGATCAGCAAGAATATCCTATTCAAAGAGGCTTGTTAGAAATATGAATTTTGAATTAAGTGAAGAGCAATTATTAATTCGGGAATCGGTGGTAAAACTTTGCGCTGATTTTCCTGATGACTATTGGTCGAAGAAGGATACAGAACACGAATTCCCTTGGGATTTCTATGGGGCCATGGCGGAAGCAGGATGGCTCGGTATAGCCATTCCAGAATCCTATGGTGGTAGCGGTCGAGGAATTACTGAAGCAAGTCTTGTATTAGAGGAAGTGGCAGCAAGCGGCGCTGCAATGAATGGGGCTACTTCAATACACCTGTCGATTTTTGGGATGCACCCGGTCGTTAAGTATGGCTCTGAAGAGATGAAGCAAAAGTATTTGCCCAGAGTTGCGAAAGGGGATTTACACGTCGCTTTTGGTGTCACAGAGCCTGACGCTGGAACGGATACGACTTCCATCACTACTTCAGCTCGTTTAGAGGGAGATAATTATCTTGTAAAGGGCAGGAAAGTTTGGACGACTAAAGCTTTGCAATCTGAGAAGGTCTTGTTGTTGGTAAGAACTACTGACAAAGAGGCTACAGAGTCGAGAACGGGCGGCATGACCTTGTTGCTGGCAGACCTTCAACGAGATGAGGTATCTATTTCTCCAATCGATAAGTTAGGCCGTAATGCTGTGGCGACGTGTGAAGTTGTTTACGATGATTTGCCAGTTTTATTGTCAGACCGCGTAGGAGAAGAGGGTAAGGGTTTTCGTTATCTTTTAGATGGCTTGAATGCTGAGCGTATTTTAATCGCGGCGGAAGCTCTCGGCATTGGACGGGCCGCCATGAATAAAGCGGTTGCTTATGCAAGTGAAAGGGTCGTATTTGGTCGTCCTATAGGGAAAAATCAAGGCATTGCGTTTCCGCTCGCCGAGGCAAAAATGAGATTGGACGCGGCCGAGTTGATGATCAGAAAAGCTTCTTGGCTGATCGATAATAGTCAGCCTTGTGGTGCCGAAGCAAATATGGCGAAGTGGCTTGCGGCGGATGCGGCTTTCTTTGCTGCTGATAGAGCCGTTCAGACTCATGGTGGATTTGGGTACGCGACTGAGTATCACGTCGAGCGATATTGGAGAGAGGCTAGGCTTATGAAAATTGCGCCTATTTCGCAGGAGATGGTTCAAAATTTCGTTAGCGAGCATGTTCTGGATTTACCCAAATCGTATTAATGTGAGCTATCGACTGAGCGTCAGAATAGAAATTTGGCTCTATCCGATGAAGTCCTCGTTGCCACGTTTGAGCTCAGAAGTAACGTAATGTCGTAGCTTGGGCGTTAATGTTTCCGGATCCTCGGTCGAGGAAATCGGTTTGCCTGTATTGATGTAGTATCGACCATTTACTTTATTCAATAGTTCCCTGAATAAGGTCATATCTTTTATTTCAGTATTTAAAAACCAGAACAAGTAATACAAAAAACTATTAGTAGCCTTTATGTGCATGGGAATGATCGGGCAGTCGAACTTCTGAGCCAAAGAGACTCCGGAGGTGAGCCATGGGCGCTCGATTAAACCCAAAGGAGTTGGCCGGGCCAATTTCCCTGAGGCAAATATCACTATAAGTTTTTCCTCCTTGAAAGCTTGAATCATCGATTTAACGGTTTCTTTGCTTTTGGTGTGGTCACGTCGATTTTCCATCCATTCAACCGGAATGATGATGTCCTCGAGTGTCGGTGCGCATCGCACAGCATCTCGATTTGCGAAAAATTTAATGTCTTGCCGTACTGATTTGATTGCCTCGTATACAGCTACGCCATCGGCGATCCCTGAAGGATGATTAGGCATCAGAATGGCTCTGCCTGATGCAGGTATGTTTTTCAAACCTGTAGCCTTGAGGTTGAGATTTAGAAGCTTGCCGAGGTGGTCAAATATCTCTTTTCCTCCCAATGGTGTTACGTGATCAATTAATTCTTTTGCCTCTTGATATTTCAGATAGGGATAGAGGCGTGTTTGAACAAAGGACCAAGCGCGATGGTTTTTCATGAGTTTGGTAGCTCGCTCTTCTATGAGAATATCTACGATGTGGCGCATTTCTTTAAGAATGATTGGACTGTTTGGTTAAACTCTTGGGGTCTCTGCATGTTTACTGCATGGCCAGCTTCGATTTCTACGATCTCTAAATTGGGCATGTTTGTTTCTGCCCAAACCTTTGATTCTGAAAACCGTTTTTCCTGAGTCCCCCAGCATAATAAAGCGGGAGACTGATTCTCGATCGCGAGTGATCTGATACTTGCGTTAGGAGTCGTTGCTCTTAGGGTATTGGCTATCCCCACGGGGTTGAGTAAAGCTGAGTCTTGCTCAAGAGCCGCATAAATTCTGGAAGGAAGTTTCTTCGAATGCCTGGGATGGACGGGGATTTTCTCGATTGCAGCTAAGCCGCCATTTTGGATGTTGTCGCCGGATTTTTCGGCTATCTTTTTCCACTCCATAGACTGAGACTCGCTGGCAAAGGCTGAGTTTGAATTAGTCATGATGTGACCAATGACCTGGTCAAAATGAAGGCAACCGTATCTGGCGGTAAGAGCTGCGCCCAATGAGTAACCGCAGACAAACCAAGTTGTTGTATTTAAATCTTGTCTAATTTTTTCAAATTCCGAGACATAATGGTCTGGATGGTAAAGCTCAACATTTTCTGGCGAGGGTGATCTGCCATGTCCAAAGAGTTCTGCAGTAACCGGTCTACAAAACTGGCTCAAGGCGTCGATGTTTTCGATCCATTGTGCGTTAGAGGATAGAAATCCGTGTACCATGAGAAGGTACGGACCCTGACCTGGGTGAACTTCATAATGAATGGTTGTCAATTTGCGGGAACTCAGTCTCAGAGCATGTTATTGTTTTAAGGTAATAGTTTCTAATATTAGGTCTGAAAAGACGAGCTAATAGTTTAAGTTTAATTGGGAGATGACAAATGAACTATGATCTTGTTGTAAAAAATGGAACGATAATTGATGGTTCTGGGGGAGCTCGCTATAGAGCCGATGTCGGTGTTTTGGGCGGCAAGATTGCGTCGATTGGACGAATAGATTCAAAAAAAGCGAAAACCATTGATGCGGAAGGGCATGTTGTCTCGCCTGGGTTTGTTGATGGTCATACCCATATGGATGCGCAAATATTTTGGGATCCGATAGGTTCTTGCTCTTGTTATCATGGTGTTACCAGTGTGGTGATGGGTAACTGCGGGTTTACACTCGCTCCATGCAGGGAAGAAGAGGCAGACATGGTTTTTCGGAGCTTGGAGCGGGCTGAGGATTTGTCGAGGGACGCTATGTTGGCGGGTATCAATTGGAGCTGGGAGACGTTCCCAGAATATTTGGATGCCATCGATAGATTACCGAAAGGTATAAATTATGCTGGTTATATCGGACATTCGGCTTTACGCACGTATGTGATGGGGGAACGCGCGTTCGAAGATGAAGCTTCTGAAGATGAAGTCAAGAAAATGCAAGCAATAGTGAAAGAAGCGTTGGAAGTAGGAGCTATTGGATTTTCGACCTCTAGAACTTTTAATCATATTACGGCTGACGATAAACCTGTTGCTAGTCGTTTGGCTAACTGGGAAGAGGTACGAGCAATCGTTAATGCGATGGGCGAGACTGGTAAGGGCATATTTGAGATTGCGGGTGAGTCCCCGGGTAGAGATCCCGAGCGAATCCGAGAGTATCACATAAGATTGCGGGATCTAGCGGTTGAGTCTGGCGTTACTCAAACGTGGGGCATGTTCAGCTCGCGCATTGCCCCAGATTATTGGAGGCCCTACTTTGACCTCCTGGATGAAACTGCTGAGTTGGGCGGACGCATGTTTGCCCAAGTACATAGTCGAGCACTCAGCACCTTGCTGTCTTTTGAGAGTAATACCCCTTTTGATACGTGGGAGTTTTGGAGTGATTTTCGGACGCTACCGTTGGAAGAGCAGAAAGCGAAACTCAAAGATGTTCAAATTAAGTCTAAGTTGGTCGAAATCGCATCTCAGGAGTACAAAGGACCCAAAGTCGTTGGAGCGGAAGCGAGGCCTCCAGTTTGGGACTTCGTTTATCCGATGGATGACATGGTATACGACAAGCCCTCCATGGCTGAAATCGCCAAGCAAAAAGGTGTGCATCCTGTTGAACTGATGATAGACATGGCACTGGAAAGAGACCTAAAGATGTTTTTTCGACAGCCACTGGCAAATGAGTTGAATGAGCCCGTGATAGAGATGATTCGACATCCGAGAGCTGTCTGCACCTTTTCTGATTCTGGCGCACATGTCTCCCAAATTATGGATAGTTCCTTGCAAACACATCTGTTGAGCTATTGGGTCCGAGAAAAAGAAGCAATGTCGTTAGAGGAAGGCGTGAGACAAATCACATACGATACTGCGACCTTATGGGGTTTGCATGATCGAGGATTGATTCGTGAGGGCTTAGCGGCAGATCTGGTTGTTTTTGATCCAGAAACTATTGGCGCGGATTTGCCTGAAATCGTCCATGATCTTCCAGCGGGTGAAAAAAGGATAAAGCAAACAGCTAGTGGAATTAAGAACACCATAGTCAATGGTGATGTTTTGTTGGAGAACAATGAATACACAGGAGCCACGTCGGGCAGGCTCTTACGCAATTGATTATTTGTTGATCCAAGTCTGTAGCTGAGGCAAGATTCAGCTTCGATCGACCGTGCTGCGCCCGTAGCTCAACTGGATAGAGCACCAGGCTTCGAACCTGGGGGTTCGGGGTTCGAGTCCCTGCGGGCGCGCCATCGATAAGGACTCGTGCTAAAAGATATTTGAACCCGCGAGGTCTCCCTTCGATATCGCCTGTCCCTCTTTGATCAAGCCAGAGGCTTTTGCTGCTGAAAAGGACACAGTAAAAACTAGGACGCCGGGTAGTTTTTGGGACTCGTGATACATCCGACTGTTACATTTCGTGCAAAATTTCCATTTGATGTTGTTGGAAATATCTTCACGTTCCACATGATCGCTATCATTAAATCTATCTAAGGCAGCTTTGTGGTAACCGACATGGAGAACTCTGGTTTCTTCCAGCTCAAATTCCTCACTCGCATCATAAAGAAATAAAGGTGCTCCTGATGCCGTAGCGTTAAATTGTTTGCAATAGCAATGTATGTCCAATCTCGTTAACTCTTTCGCTATGGGTTATGTGACTGTTGCCGTGGAGTCAGGACGAACGCCGTGAGCTAGCCTACCACTCTTTGACGTTTTTCCAAGTCAGTTCCTGGGAAAATTACTAGAAGAAGAAGCTAAGACTAAGCAATTGGGTTTTGGCTTTGCCATTACAATTTTTTATCAGTTGGCGACATCTAGGGTTCCAGTTATTGTTAAACCGAAGGAATAGAAAATTGATGAGAGAGGAATATGAGTATTGCCGAACCTTTAAAGGGTGTCACCGTCCTTGACTTCGGTCAGGTCTATAACGGGCCCTATTGTGGATTTTTATTAGCTCAAGCGGGAGCTCGAGTAATTAAAGTGGAATCGCGAGTTGGTGAGCCTCTCAGGACGCGAGCTCAGGCCACTTCGGCAAGCTATCCCTTTTCTATGCTAAACGGTGGGAAAGAATGCCTGACGTTAAATATAAAGAGCGATGAAGGACAGAAACTTCTTAAGCGCTTGGTTCTTGAGGTTGATGTGTTACTTGAAAATTTTGCTCCGGGAACACTCCAAAATTATGGGTTGGGTAGCGAAGACCTGTTAGAAATTAACCCAAAGCTAATCTATGCAGCTAGTACCGGGTATGGTGATGGTGGTCCATATAGGGACTACCTGGGGATGGATATTACAATACAAGCGATGAGCGGAGTCATGAGTATTACTGGAGAGGATCCAGGCCCGCCAATGAAAGCTGGAGCGGCGCTATGCGATTTTTTGGGTGGGGTGCACCTATATGGAGGGATCGTATCCGCATTGTTCCAAAGAGAGCAATCTGGCGTAGGTGCAGTGCTAGATATCTCGATGCAAGATTGTGTGTTCCCCACTTTAACCACTGCTCTAGGAGCCTATTTTTTAGCGGGAGAACAAAAGCCTCGAACTGGAAACAGACATCCGGGCTTGTCCGCTGCCCCTTATAATGTTTACGAAAGCAAAGATGGGCATGTCGCGATGATCTGTATTCGAGATGGCCACTGGAGAAAACTTTGTGACGCGATGGGTCGGCCCGAGCTTGCTGATGACTCTCGCTTTGTTGATATGAACTCAAGGAGCTCGAATATGGAGTTACTTGATGAGTTAATTACGAGCTGGACGAAAGAATTATCGAAGGACGAAATTTTTAAAAAGGCTCAGGAACACGGAGTGATTTGTGCGCCCGTGCATGGCTTGGCCGATGTTGTTTCTGATCCACATATGCATGAGAGAGGGTCGCTACACTGGTCTCATAATGAGATGTTGGGAGAGACGGTTTTGATGAGTACGCCTTTGCGATTTAAAGGCCAATCACCGCCGCCCTTAAAACCCGTCCCGGACTTGGGCCAAGATACGAGTGATATTCTGGAAGAAATGCTGGGACTTAGCGGCGAAGAAATTGAGGAGCTAAGGGCGGTTGAGGCCATATAACTATGAGTCGATCTTCTCTTTGTGTTAGTCTCGCAGGCTTTTCGGTAAGAAGTTAAATGAACGCTGAATTTAATACGGTCGAAGATGCTCTAAAGGCCATTGCCGCTGGAGAAATGATTGTGGTCGCCGATGACGATGATCGTGAAAATGAAGGCGATTTAATCATGGCGGCCAGCAAGGCGACTCCCGAGGCTGTCGCCTTTATGATAAGACATACAAGTGGGATTCTTTGTGCTCCTTTGCTCGAAGAGCAAGCGGGCAGTTTGCATTTGGATCCGATGGTGGCGAAGAATGACGCGCCTATGAGTACAGCATTTACCGTTTCAATAGATTATAAAAAAGGTCTGACGACAGGAATATCTGCAGAGGAACGAGCAGCCACAGTTCAGGCTTTAACGAACAGTAATGTGGCAGCCGAAGACTTTGTTCGACCGGGACATATTTTTCCACTTGTTTCTCGAAAAGGAGGCGTACTGGTTCGTTCAGGGCACACTGAAGCCGGAACTGATTTAGCAGCTCTCGCTGGGCTTCCGCCAGTTGGACTTCTGGCAGAGTTGGTGAATGATGATGGAACGGTTCAGCGTCTACCTGAACTTTTTGAATTTGCAAAGGAACATCAGCTCAAGATTATTTCGATTGCTGATTTGATCGCTTATAGACAGGTTAGAGAACAATTAATTGAAAGAAGTTATGAATTTGAAGTGGTTACTAGAATTGGTCCGGCGAAAGCTTATGGTTACAGGACCCGCTTTGAGGATGGAGAACATGTCGCGTTGGTGTTCGGTGATATAAAACAGCTAGATTCTGTTCCCGTTCGAATTCACCGGGAAAAACTCGTTGAGGACGTTTTTGGTCCGCAAGGAGGACAAGACACGAATTTGCTAGAAGCATCCTTGAACCGCATCGAATCGCTTGGAGGGGGCGTTTTGATATATCTAAGAACAGGGTATGTGGGAGTGCCTCAGCAATTGCTAGTCGAGCAAACAAAAGAGGAAGAGCGAAAAAAAGAGTGGCTTGAGATCGGTGTTGGAGCACAGATTCTTAAAGATTTAGGGTTATCTAAAATTCGGTTGATCGCAGGGAGAGAAGTTAGATATCTAGGAGTTGAAGGTTTCGGTCTGACTCTAGATTCAACAGAAATATTGTAGAGATCAGGGG